>NZ_JBLWTA010000010.1:0-175327 GCF_048270365.1 Celeribacter sp. | reverse complement strand
GCAAACGGTGCGGCTGTCGCCAACACCAACGTGAACAACATCCAATAAAGCGTCCCCCGCACAGAAATGTGCTTCGTCTCTCAAAAACAGTCCCCTCGATTTTTGAGACACGCTTTAAAGGGTGGTCCAGTTCGCTTTGAGACAAGCGCTTAGGGCGAACGGAAAAATGCCGCAGGAGGAAACTCCTGCGGCATTTTTTTATTATCGACAATGAGGGGAAATCAGTCCCCGAGTTTGGCGTGCACCTCGGCCAGATCGACCTCACCCAGAGGCATTTTATTGCCCGGATTCTCAAAGTCATATTTGAACAGCTGGAAATCTTTTTTGTAGATCTCCCACATCAGATGCATCGAGAGGTCATCGAAATAATCCTCAACCGGATGCAGACGCTTTGGGCCGTGGCCTTCGGATTCGTTGAACCGCGGGATTTGCGTCAGATCAACGGCATGGGGCGTCTCGATGTGATCGAGCACATCCTGCATGCCTTCGTTGAACTTCTCGGTGAAGAAAATCTTGTCATAGGTCCCGCCATTCACGATGAAGGTCGAGACATGGCCGGACATCGCGGACCAGTGAATGTCCGGCTCCATCGGGCGGCGCCAGCGAATGGTGTCGCGCACGAACAACAAAAACCGCCGGAAGGAGGCGATCTGGTCGAAGTCGTCCTTGCCATCCGGGCCGCCGACCTCAATGCCGTATTTCTGAATGAGCTGCGGCACGAGATTGCCGCGATAGCGTTTTCCGTTGCGCTGGATACCGCAAATCTTGTCGAAAAAGCTCGACAAAACGCGGGTGTAGGGGTTGCGCACGCAGGTGAAGGCGTAGCTTTTGTGGGCCTGCACATTGGCTTCGATCAGCGGCTGGCTCTCGTCTTGCGCCCATTTGTGCATGCGATCCTTGCTGTCGTGGATATCGCCATCGAAGAATTCGCCATGATCGGAATAGAACATGATCTGCCCGATGGTCGAGCAGGCACATTTGGGGACGACGCGATAGACCACACTTTCGCTCTCGGTCATCCAGGTTCCGGGAAAGCCCATATTTACCACAACTCCTCTTTGTCACACTCACCGTGACCCTTTTCGCTTTAAAAGCAAATTAGCCTTGATTATTCAATGATTGGTTACGCTTGTATGTAAACAATGCGTCAGAAATGAGGTTACGGTTTCCAATATGGCACGAATTGCCTTCATCTTGCTGTGCCATAAAGACCCAGAGGCCATCATCGACCAGGCACGTCGGCTGACGCGGGCCGGGGATTATATCTCGATCCATTTCGATGCGCGCGGCGGCAAAGAGATGTTCGAGACCATCAAGAAGGGTCTCGACAACAACCCGAATGTGACCTTCGCGACCAAACGGATCAAATGCGGTTGGGGAGCGTGGAGCCTTGTCGAGGCGACGCTTTATGCCATTGAGGCGGCCGAACGCGACTTCCCGCGCGCCACGCATTTCTACATGCTCTCCGGCGACTGCATGTCGATCAAGACCGCCGAATATATGCATGACTACCTCGACCGCGAGGATGTCGATTTTATCGAAAGTTTCGACTTTTTCGAAAGCGACTGGATCAAGACCGGGATCAAGGAAGAGCGGCTGATCTATCGCCATTGGTTCAACGAGCGGACGCACAAATGGCTGTTCTACGAAAGCCTGAAGATGCAACAGCGCCTTGGACTCAAACGCGAAATTCCCGAGGATCTTCAGATCATGATCGGCTCGCAATGGTGGTGTCTGCGGCGACGCACCATCGAGTGGATTCTCGAGTTTACGCGTCAACGCAAAGACGTGATGAAGTTTTTCCGCACCAGCTGGATTCCCGACGAGACGTTTTTCCAGACCCTCGTGCGCCATGTGGTGCCCGAAAAAGAAATCCGCACCCGGACCCAGACGTTTTTGATGTTCACCGACTACGGCATGCCGGTGGTGTTCTACAACGACCACTACGATTTGCTGATCTCGCAGGACTACCTCTTTGCCCGGAAAATTTCCCCCGACGCCAAGGAGTTGAAAAAACGTCTCGGCGATCTTTTCGCCGCCTCTGGCGTGAATTTCCAAATCTCCAACGAAGGCCGGTCTCTGTTTCAGTTCCTCTCGGGACGCGGGCGAAACGGGCGACGGTTTGCGCAGAGATTCTGGGAGACCGAAAGCTCTCTGGGCCGCGACCGCGAGCTTTTGATGATCGTCTGCAAGAAATGGCACGTCGCCAAACGGCTTGTGGCGGAGATCAAAAATCACACGGACGTCCCCTGTCTCGAATACCTCTTCAACGAAGAACACACCTACCTGCCCGATTTGGGCGGGATCGAGAAAAGCCTTGAGAAACGCACGCGGCACCGGCGGGCCTGGGTGCGGATGCTGTTCGATTATTTCAACACGGACCGGATGATCGTCTGCCTCGACCCCGAGGGGATCGAGCTGATCCGCGACTTTTATGCCGACCGTTCTGGCACGCGGCTTTTGGAGATCGAGTGCGAGTTCACCGACGATTATCTGATCGGCCATGCAAAGCGCACAGGCCTTGCGGGCGATCACACGCCGGACGACGCTCTGGCGCGGCTTTTGCCGACGATCCGTTCCGACATGACGCATGAAAGTGATCAAATCCGCGACGCGGATTTTGAGAACTACGCGCGCATTTCACAATTCAACACACCAGAGGAAAACGCGCGCCCCCTTGCGCGCTTCCTCGGCATCTCCGAAGATAAAGCGCGCGAGATCGCCTCGATGCATTACCTGTTTTCCGACTAAGCGAGCCCCCCATGCCCTATGCCTATGATGACCAGAACATCTTTGCCAAAATCCTGCGCGGGGAGATCCCCTCGTCTCCGGTGTTCGAGAGCGAACACACGCTGGCCTTCCCCGACATCACGCCGCAGAAGAAAGCGCATATTCTGGTGATCCCGAAAGGGCCCTATCGTTGTTACGACCATTTTGTGCAGGCGGCCTCTGACGCGGAACAGCTCGACTTTTTCCGCTCTGTCGCGAAGGTCGCCGAACAGATCGGCGTGGCCGAGTCTGCGGGCGGTCAGGGGTTTCGTCTGATCACCAACTCCGGCGAGCATTCGCATCAGGAAGTGCCGCATTTCCATGTGCATCTTTTGGGCGGCGAGCCCGTGGGGCCTCTGACCTGCAAATAAGGATTTGAGTTTTTAAATGACAAAACCCCGCCTGAGGCGGGGTTTTTATTGATTATTTTGACCAAGAAAAAGACAGGCGTTATTTGCCGGAGGTCAGTTCGACAAAAACGTCTTCAAGATCCGGCTCCATCGTGCGCACGTCACCGATGGTGATCCCTGCGGCCTTTACCGCATCAAGAATCGCCCCGACGGAGGCCTGACCACGCGAGAAATCGAACACGAAAGCCCCGTCACGACGGCGTTCCATTTTGACGCCTTCGGGCAGCATGATGTTGTCGGGCGCTGCGCCATCCGGTTCGATCACCAGCGTCTTCGCATCCATCAGCCCCAAAAGGTTCTTCGTCGTGTCCTGTTTGATCAACTCGCCATGGTTGATGATCGCGATCTCATCACACATTTCCTGCGCCTCTTCGAGGTAATGTGTGGTGAGAATGATCGTCATGCCGCGCTCTTCGTTGAGTTTGCGCACATTGGTCCAAAGCATCTGACGCAGCTCGATGTCGACCCCTGCGGTGGGCTCATCGAGCACGAGAATTTGCGGGTTGTGCACCAGCGCTTTGCCCAGCAAAAGCCGCCGCCGCATGCCGCCAGAAAGCGTACGCGCATAAGCATCGGCCTTATCGGAAAGCCCAATGAGTTCAAGGATTTCATCCGTGCGCCGGTCACGTTTCGGCACGCCATACAGCCCGGCCTGCACCTCCAAAGCGCCGCGTGGCGTAAAGAAGGGATCGAGGTTCAACTCCTGCGGCATTACACCAATCGCGGCCCGCGACTGGCGCGGGTTCACGTCCTGATCGAAGCCCCAGATGTTCACCTTGCCGGAGGTCTTGATCACCAGACCCGCAAGGATGTTGATCATCGTCGATTTGCCCGCGCCATTGGGGCCCAACAGGCCAAAGATCGACCCCGTCGGTATCTTCAGATCGACGCCTTTCAAGGCCTCTTTCGCAGGCTGCCCTGCCCCGCCGCCATAGGTCTTGCGCAGGGCTTCAATTTCGAGTGCGTAGCTCATGTTGCGCGTGTTGCTCATGGGTCTCGCTCCTTTTGTTCCTTTTGCCTGCGCCGCAGATCGGGGTACGGTTGCCCCTTGTCCGTGCCGCCCGGATCGCTATCATGCAGCCCTGACTTAGGCGGTCTACGAGACTGCGGCAACCGCGTCCACCGCCAAGCCCCTTGCACAGACCCGCACAGGCCCCTAGAGGCGGCGGGCGACAGAGCCGATGCGATAGCGAAAAGGACAGGACGATGACGATTCAAGCGCCGGAAACCGAAGTGGTCTCCACATGGAAAGTGGCCTGTGATGGCGGCGAAGGTGCACTTGGACATCCGCGTGTCTGGTTGGTGATCCCACATGACACGGGCTATGTGGAATGCGGCTATTGCGACAAGAAATTCATCCATGAAAGCGCCAAACTGAAAGACGCCTAAAGCTTTTGGTAAGCTGCTGATACATGGAGAAAATGCCAGAGGCGTTTTCCCTTTGTTAAACTATTGCGCCTAACCTCTCTGCCAGTAACATTTGAGAGGTCGGAATGAAGCTGACGATCCAACAAATCACTTTGGTTCGGAATAACTTTCGGCATCTCGCACCTGTGCGTGTCGATGCCTTGCAAGAAGTGTACAAACGCTTTGCTGCAATGGCGCCTGAGTTCGACGGACAGTATCACACCTCTCTGAATGATCGCGGTCGTACACTTGAAAGCATCATCGAGCTGTCGCTTTTGTCGCTCGATCATCCCGGCGCCCTGTTTGCCACGCTGCACAATCTGGGCCGTGAATATGCCAATTACGGCAGTTGGAAAGACACTTACGATCTCATCAGCGAGTTGATCATCGACGTTTTTGCCGAGCATACCGGAGACGCCTGGACGGTCGAACACGCTCACGCCTGGCGCACAGTCTTGCACTTTATCGCCAAAGGCATGCTTGAGGGCGCGAAATCCCGCGCCGTGGCATAAAGCGTTCTTCTTTCTCTCTGAAGGCAGGAAAAAAGCGCAGAGCAACATATAAACGTTGTGAGCACTTCACACCAAAGACGACATTTCCAATAAACCGCTCCCAGAGGCGATACCTGCTTGCAGGGGGCGCGCCTTTCCGTGCTATCAAGACGCAACTTTTGAGCACGGGTTAAGAGCAGAGGGAAAGACGCGTCATGACATTCGGCAAGGGCAGCCACCTTCACCTCATCGACGGATCGGCGTTTATTTTCCGCGCCTATCACGCGCTCCCGCCGCTGACGCGCAAATCCGACGGTCTGCCCGTGGGCGCGGTCAGCGGGTTTTGCAACATGCTCTACCGCTATATCGAGGCCAACACCGGCGCCGATGCGCCCACGCACGCGGCGGTGATTTTCGATGCCTCGGGCAAGACCTTTCGCAACGATCTCTATCCGGCCTACAAGGCCAACCGCCCGCCCGCGCCCGAAGATCTGGTGCCGCAATTCCCACTCACTCGCGAAGCCACCCGTGCCTTCAATGTCGCCTGTATCGAAATCACCGGATTTGAGGCCGACGACATCATCGGCACGCTTTCTCATCTGGCGCGTGACGCAGGCGGCCGTGTGACCATCATTTCCTCGGACAAGGACCTGATGCAACTGGTCGGCGGTGGCGTCGAAATGCTCGACCCGATGAAGAACAAGCGCATCGACCGCGAGGGCGTCGAAGAGAAATTCGGCGTCGGCCCCGAGCGCGTCGTCGATGTGCAGGCGCTGGCGGGCGACTCGGTCGACAACGTCCCCGGCGCCCCCGGCATCGGCATCAAGACGGCAGCGCTTTTGATCAACGAATTCGGCGATCTCGAAAGCTTGCTCGCCCGCACCGATGAGATCAAACAACCGAAACGCCGCCAGACCCTGATCGACAATGCCGAACTGATCCGCGTGTCTCGTGATTTGGTCAAACTCGACTGTGACATGGAGCTGGATTTCAGCCTCGACACACTCGAAGTGCAGGAACCGGACAAGGATAAGCTCTTGTCATTCCTCACGGAAATGGAATTCCGCACCATCGTCAAACGCGTCTCGGAACGCTTCGGCGTGGACGCGCCCGCGATCCCCGAGGCCCCTGCCCCCTCCGCCAGCCAATCGCCCGACGCCCCAGCGACGCCGGAGGCCAAGCCCTTTGACACCTCGTCTTACGAAAAAGTGTCGACCATGGGCGCGCTGGAGCGTTGGATCGACGCGATCTATGCCCGCGGCTATGTCGCCGTCGACACCGAAACCACCGGCCTCGACGAGATGCAGGCCGATTTGGTCGGCGTCTCTCTCTGCGTCGAGCCGGGCGAGGCCTGTTACATCCCGGTCGGGCACACGCTGGGCGAGGACGATCTCTTCGGCGGCTCCGATTTGGTCGATGGGCAGCTGTCGAAAAACATGGTTCTGGATGCGTTGAAGCCGATGCTTGAGGACGACAGCATTCTCAAAATCGGCCAGAACATGAAGTATGACGCCAAGATTTTTGCCCGTCATGGCGTCCGCGTCGTGCCCTATGACGACACCATGCTCTTGTCCTATGCGCTCAACGCCGGCATCCACAATCACGGTATGGATGCGCTCTCGGAGCGCTATCTGGACCACACGCCGATCCCGACGAAGGACCTTTTGGGCACGGGCAAATCCGCGATCACCTTTGACAAGGTGGAGATCGGCAAGGCGGTCGAATATGCCGCAGAGGATGCCGACATCACGCTGCGTTTGTGGCAGGTGTTGAAGCCGCGTTTGCATTCCGAACGTGTCACCACCGTCTATGAGACCTTGGAACGGCCTTTGTCGCCAGTTTTGGCACAGATGGAAATGGCCGGTATTCTCGTGGACCGCGATGTCCTCTCGCGCATGTCCAATGCCTTTGCCCAAAAAATGGCGGGGCTTGAGGCGGAGATTCACGAGTTGGCAGGCGAGACCTTCAACGTCGGTAGCCCGGCGCAGCTTGGTGAAATTCTCTTTGAGAAAATGGGCCTTGAGGGCGGCAAAAAGGGCAAGACCGGCAAATATTCCACCCCCGCCGATGTGCTCGAAGATCTTGCGACCGAACACGACCTGCCCGGACGCGTGTTGGATTGGCGGCAGCTCTCGAAACTCAAATCCACCTACACCGACGCGCTTCAGACCTTTATCCATCCCGAAACCGGCCGCGTGCATACCTCTTACGTACAGACGGGGGCCGTCACTGGCCGTTTGGCGTCGTCAGACCCGAACCTGCAAAACATCCCCGTGCGCTCCGACGAGGGTCGCCGCATCCGCGAGGCCTTTATCGCCGCCCCGGGCAAGAAACTGATTTCCCTCGACTATTCCCAGATCGAGCTGCGCATCCTCGCCCATGTCGCAAACATAGACAGCCTGAAACAGGCCTTCCGCGACGGCTTGGACATTCACGCCATGACGGCGTCCGAAATGTTCAACGTCCCCATCGAAGGCATGGACCCGATGGTCCGCCGCCAAGCCAAAGCGATCAACTTCGGCGTGATCTACGGCATCTCGGGCTTTGGCCTCGCCCGCAACCTGCGCATTCCGCGCAAAGAGGCGCAGGGCTTCATCGACCGCTATTTCGAACGTTTCCCCGGCATTCGCGCCTATATGGACGACACTGTGGAGTTCGCCAAAGCGCATAAATACGTCGAAACCCTCTTTGGCCGCAAAATCCACACGCCGGAAATCGCCGCCAAAGGCCCGCAGGCAGGCTTCGCCAAACGTCAGGCGATCAACGCGCCCATCCAAGGCTCCGCCGCCGACATCATCCGCCGCGCCATGGTCCGCATGCCAGACGCGATCAAGGACCTGCCCGCCACGATGCTCTTGCAGGTGCACGACGAATTGATCTTTGAGGTTGATGAGGATGCCTGCGATCAGGTGATTGAGGTGGTCAAGGACGTGATGGAAACCGCCTCAGATCCGGCCGTGAAACTCGATGTACCGATCGAGGTGGACGCGGGCGTCGGCGACAATTGGGCCGAGGCGCATTAAGTTTCCGCATTAAGTTTCCTTTGTGCCCCAAATACTCAAAAACGGCGCGAGAACCCTCGCGCCGTTTTCACATTTAAAGCATCAGAACAGCCTTAAATCAGGCCTTCTTTCTGGAACAGGGCTTTCAAATCCGCCTCAGGCCGTGGCCCGATGTGAGAAATCACTTCGGCAGCAGCGACACAGCCCATACGGCCACAGGTCGCAAGGCTCTGCCCCGTCGCATAGCCATAGAGGAAACCAGCGGCGAATTGGTCGCCCGCGCCAGTGGTGTCCACAGGCTGGATGCGTTTCACCGGCACCACGGCCTCCTCATCGCCCTGCACCAGAACCACATCTGAGCCGGAGCGCGTACAGACCACGAGACCTGATTCCATCGCCGCCGTTTCCAGTGCCGTCGAAAGGTCGGTCTGGTAGAGGCTTTCCCATTCGTGCTCGTTGCCGATAACGAAATCCAGCTCCTTTACAAAGGTCCGGAAATCGTCGCGATGACGGTCGACGCAGAACGGATCGGACAGGGAAATCCCGACCTTACCCCCCGCCGCCTTGGTCAGTTTTGCGGCTTGATCAAAGGCATGTTTGCCTTTGGGTTTGTCGTAGAGATAGCCTTCAAGGAACATGATCTCCGCGTCGCCCGCGACCGCCTCCGACACATCGGCCTCGGAAATTTCCGACGAAATCCCGAGGTAGGTGTTCATCGACCGCTCACCATCAGGCGAGACGAAAATCATCGAGCGCGAGGTCGGAAGCTCCCCGCCCGGCACCGGCGCGTTGACGAAAGCGGTGCCATCGGCCTCCATCTCGGCGGCGTAAAAACGGCCCAGAGCGTCGTCATGCACTCGGCCGATAAAGCCGGTCTTGAGCCCCAAAGTGCCGAGCCCGGCCAGAGTGTTCGCGACGGAACCACCCGGCGTCTGCACCCGGTTGGACATCGCGCCATAAAGCAATTCGCCCCGCTCACGTTCCACAAGCTGCATGATGCCTTTCTCGATGCCCATGAGCTCAAGGAAACTGTCATCGGCCTGGGTGATCACATCAACGATGGCGTTGCCGATGCCGACAACCTGATAGGTTTTAGTCAAGGTTCTTCTCCTCGAACATGCACAAATCGCGGATCAGACACGCGCTGCATTTCGGTTTGCGCGCAACACAGGTGTAGCGTCCGTGCAGGATCATCCAGTGATGCGCATGTTGTTGAAATTCGGCGGGAATATGGTCTTCGATGGCGCGCTCGACCGCCACCACATCCTTGCCCACGGCCACGCCGGAGCGGTTGCCGAAACGGAAAATATGCGTGTCCACCGCCTGCGTCGGCACATGCCACCACATGTTCAAGACGACATTGGCGGTCTTGCGTCCGACGCCCGGAAGGCTCTCCAAAGCCGCCCGCGACGAGGGCACGATGCCGTCATAGTCATCGACCAAGATCTGGCTCAACTTGATGACATTCTTCGCCTTGTTGCGGTACAGCCCGATGGTTTTGATGTGTTCGATCAGGCCCTCTTCGCCCAGATCGAGCATTTTCTGCGGCGTGTCGGCGATTTTGAACAGCTCTGCGGTCGCCTTGTTCACGCCCTTGTCTGTGGCTTGTGCAGACAGCGCGACGGCCACCACCAACGTATAGGCGTTCACGTGATCCAACTCGCCCTTGGGTTCAGGCTCAGCGGCCTGAAAGCGGGTGAAAATCTCATGGATCGTATGATAATCGAGCTGTTTGGTCATGGGCTTCTAATGCCTTGTCACAGGGATCGGGGCAAGCCGTTCCTTTGATAGATAGATTTTTCCTAAAATCCTTCGAAAATCAGATGAAAATTCGCATCATTTTGTGTCGGAAAACAAACTGCAGTTAATTTTCGATTCAATCCTACCCGGCATTCTAAGCTCAGAGATTTTCAAGCGGGACAACAGAATGGACCCCTTTGCGGCTTACGGCATAAATGCAGGCGCGGCGCTCATGGACGAGGATGAGACCAATCAAACCATCGCGGCACAGCCCCTGTTCAGCTATGGCCTGTCGGGCTTTGGCCTGTCGGGCTTTGGCCCCGGCGTGATGGTTGAGACCAGCGAGGGGTCGCAACCCGTCGAATGGCTGCGTCCGGGCGATCTTTTGCTGACACGTGACGAGGGCTACAAGCCCCTGCTTTGGGTTGGGCGCAGTGCTCTGTCGGACGAGGCGATAAAGCCGCCCTTGCGTATCCATGCGGGCGCCTTCGGAAAACGCACGCCAGAGCGCGATCTGATCCTCGCGCCCGGTCACCATATTCTGCTGCGCTCGGCGCAGGTCGAATTGCATTTCTTTGAGAGTGAGGTGTTGGTGCCCTCTGGCGATCTCGCCACAGAAGCGGAGGTCGACTACACCCCGCCTGCCTCGGACTATGCCTATTGCCATCTCGTCATGGCCGACCATCAGATGCTTTTGGCCGAAGGTGTCTGGACCGAAAGCCTGTTTCCGGACGAAGAGACCCTCTCCGCTTTGGGCGCACAGGCACGGGCGGAAATCACGGCCAAGCTCGGCCCGACTTTGATCCGGGCACAGCGGGCGAGGATGACACTTAACCCCGGCGAGGCGGTCGTGTTGCAACCGCGTTCCGCCATCGCGGCGCGGCGTATGGCCGCGTAATCCGCAAGTTTCGGGTCGGCAAGCCCAGTGCGACAAGATAGGCTCTCTTCTGATCCCATCTTTTATCCTTCGCCGGAGCCCGCCCGATGTCCGCTGACCTCAAAAACCTTACCGAGAGCGCCGCTGCCCCGGAGCCGCTTGAGGATCGCTATCACTTCAACGTCGTGCGCCGGGCCATCGACATCATCGACCAATCCGAACAGCCCCTGTCGCTCGACACTCTGGCCGCCGAGCTGGGCATGTCGCCCTATCACCTGCAAAAGCTCTTTAGCCAATGGGCCGGTGTCTCTCCGAAACGGTTTCAGCAATATCTGACATTGGGTCATGCCAAGGCCCTCATTGCGCAAAACCACAGCCTCTTGGACACGACCGAGGCCACGGGCATGTCCAGTACCGGACGGTTGCACGATCTCTTCGTGCGTTGGGAGGCGATGAGTCCCGGCGAATATGCCCGCAAGGGCGAGGGGCTGACCATTTCCTACGGCTGGTTCGACACGCCTTTCGGGCGCAGCCTCGCCATGGCCACGTCGCGCGGGCTTTGTGCCGTGGCATTCACCTCTGAGTACAGCGATCAGGACGCTTATGCCGACCTCTCTACGCGATGGCCGAAAGCGACATTCGTAGACAACGCCCACGCCGTGCGCCCCTTTATCGAAGCCGCTCTTGGCGGCGGCGAAACCAAACTGCATCTCATCGGCGGCCCGTTTCAGATCAAGGTCTGGGAAGCCCTTCTGTCGATCCCTTCCGGTCAGGTCACCACCTATTCCGACATCGCGCGGGCCATCGGAAACCCCAAGGCGGTGCGCGCGGTCGGCACGGCCGTTGGTCATAATCCGGTGAGCTGGCTCATCCCTTGCCACCGGGTGTTGCGCAAAACCGGGGCCTTGGGTGGCTATCATTGGGGTTTGCCAGTCAAGCGCGCGCTTTTGGCCTATGAAAGCCTCAAAGCCGACGCCCTCACCTCTGAGCGAAAACCCGCCACATTTTCGTGATCGCGATAAATCCACCGTGCCAGAGCCGCGAGACACAGGTAAAACCAGCGTCAAGAGCAGTTTCTCAAGGAGGATCCAAATGAAATCCCCGTTTTATATCGCTATTCCGCTGGTGTCCGCTTTCGGCCTGACCGCCTGTATGGACAGCTACGACCCCAACACCAAAGCCACGCAGGGCGTTGCCCTCGGTGCCGCCCTCGGCGGCATCACCGCTGCCGCCACTTCGGGCAGCAATGACAAACTTGCCAAAGTGGCCGTGGGCGCCATGATCGGTGGGGCCGTCGGCGGCGCTATTGGTCAGCAATTGGACAAACAGGCCGCCGATCTGCGTGAGGATCTTGGCAATGACGACGTGAAAATCGTCAACACCGGCTCGCAGCTGATCGTGACCATGCCACAGGACATCCTGTTCGCCACCGACAGCGCCGTGGTCGTGCCCTCGCTGCAAACCGACCTGCGCAAGCTGGCCTACAACCTGCAGGACTATCCGAACACCACGATTCAAATCATCGGTCACACCGACAGCACCGGATCTGCGGGCTATAACCAAGAGCTGTCGACCCGCCGCGCCTCCGCCGTGTCGACCATTCTGACCGCCAATGGCGTCGCTCCGGGCCGCGTCCGCGCCTATGGGCGTGGCGAAGATCAACCGATCGCCACCAACCTTACGCCCGAGGGCAAGGCGCAGAACCGTCGCGTCGAGATCATCATCACGCCGAACGCGGCCTGATCGCTCTGATATAAGTTTCGAAAGGCCGGGCATGTCCCGGCCTTTTTTATGGCTCACGACTTAGGCTGGTCATATAATCTGACCAGTCACAGCACGAGAGCCCCATGCCTTTTCAAAAAGTCACCCCCGAGAAACTCAGCGCCTCCGTGGCGCGTCAGGTCGAGCTTTTGATCCTGCGCGGGATTTTGCGGCCTGGCGAACGCCTGCCCTCTGAACGCGATCTGGCGGAGCGGCTGGGCGTGTCGCGGCCTTCGGTGCGCGAAGCAGTGGCGGAACTCACCGATAAGGGCCTGTTGGAGACCCGCGCCAATGCAGGCATCTTCGTGGCTGATGTCTTGGGCTCAGCCTTCTCGCCCGCGTTGGTCAAACTCTTCGGCAGCCATGACGAGGCGGTGTTCGACTACATCGCCTTTCGTCGCGATATGGAGGGGCTGGCCGCCGAGCGCGCGGCCAAGATGGCCTCTGACACCGACCTGAAAGTCATCGCCACGATCTTTGAAAAGATGGAAGCGGCACATCCGAAGCGCAATCCGACCGAGGAAGCCCGGCTCGACGCCGAGTTTCATCTGTCGATTATTGAGGCCTCGCATAACGTCATCATGCTGCACATGATGCGCTCTATGTTCGATCTGCTGCGCGAGGGCGTGTTCTACAACCGCTCGGTGATGTTCAAACAACGCACCAATCGCGCACAACTTTTAGAGCAACACCGCGCCATCCACGACGCGCTCCAAGCGCGCGATCCGGAGGCCGCCCGTGCCGCCGTGACCCGGCATCTCGACTATGTTGAAGAGGCGCTTTTGGATCAGCAGAGGTGCGAGCGCAATGAAGAGGTGGCAAAACTCAGGTTCGAACACGAACAGGCGCGTGGCTAACCCTCTTCGTTGCAGGCCAAATACTCAAAAAGCCCCGCCGATGTGGCGGGGCTTTCTATCAGGGTCTGTCTGATCCGGTCAGGAGATCAAACGAGGACTTAGTGCAGCTTGTCACCAACTTCGGCGATCGAAGTATCGATCAGGGCGTTGGCGTCCGCAGCACTCATGTTTTTCGCAATCACGTCGGTTGCAGCAGCCACGGCGACCGTGATCGCGGTGTTGCGCACTTCGCGGATGGCAGCAGCTTCGGCGGCACCGATTTGCTCTTCGGCGGCGGCGAGACGGCGGGCGATGGAGGATTTCAGATCCTCTTTCGCTTTCACCGCAGCAGCTTCCGCGTCTTTTTTCGCTTGAGCGACGATGGCGTCGGCCTGTTCTTGAACTTCGCGCTGTTTGCGCTCGTAAGAGGCGAGGATCGACTGAGCTTCTTCACGCAGAGCGCGGGCTTCGTCCAGTTCGGATTTGATGCCTGCGGCGCGTTGATCGAGCATGCCACCGATCATCGACGGAACTTTCTTCCAGAGAAGAATGCCGATGAAGACCAGGAAGCCCAGAAGCACAACGAAGTTGGTGTTCTTCAGCGAGAAGAACGGACCGGTTGCGGCGAAGGCCGGGCTGGCCGCGGTGAGGGCGATGAGGAGAGAAAGTTTTTTCATGTCCTTAGCCTTTCATCCGTGCGGTGACAGCAGCCGTGATCGAACGCGCATCGGCGGAGGAGCCCATGGCGGCGACAAGTTCCTTGGCGGTGTCTTTGGCCACGTCCTTGACGCTTTCCAAAGCCCCGTCGCGGATCTCAGCGATGGCTTTTTCAGATTCGGCGGCTTTCGCGGAGATCTCAGCATCGGCCTTGGCGGTCGCGGCGTCGAGATCGGCCTGAATGGCCGCACGGGTTTCATTGGCGATCTGCTGGGCCTGGGCTTTCGCCTCAGCCAGAGCAGCATTATACGCCGCTTCCGCTTCTTTCGCTTTGAGCTTGAGCTCTTCGGCGGCGGAAATATCATTCATGATCGTGCCGGAGCGCTCGGCGAGCACCGTGGAGATGCGCGGCAGTGCGATCTTGGACAGCACGAAGTAGATCACGACGAGCGTGACCAGAAGCCAGAAAATCTGGTTGGGGAAAGTGGAGAAGTCGAGCTGCGGCATGCCCGCTTCTGCGGCGCCGTGTGCGGCTTCTGCACCGTGTGTTTCGGTTGCCATCTTGTCCTCCTGGCTCTGACCTGTGTCTCCCGATGCCGGGAGAGACCCCTTTTTACTACGCGAGGGTGGGACTAAACAAAGTCCCACCCTGCCGTAAGGATGGTGCGTCGGATCAGACGGCGAACATCAGGAGCAGAGCGACGAGGAACGAAAAGATCCCCAGAGCTTCTGCGAAGGCCATGCCGATGAAGAGCGTCGCGGTTTGCGAAGCTGCGGCGGACGGGTTGCGAAGAGCGCCGGAGAGGTAGTTACCTGCTACGTTGCCCACACCCATTGCTGCGCCGCCCATGCCGATAGCGGTCAGACCAACACCGATGTATTTGCCGAGTTCTGCGATATTGCCTTCCATTGTGGTATCTCCTTACGTTGGAATTGGCTGGAATTGAGTTCGAACCTGAGTGCTTGCGGTCTTAGTGGACCGGGTGCAGCGCGTCTTTCAGATAGACACAGGTCAGAATGGTGAAAACGTAGGCCTGGATAAAGGCCACGAGGATTTCGAGACCGTACATGGCGGAGATCGCCAGAACGGAGACCGGGGAGATCGCGGCGATAGCAGCGAAACCGGCGAAAACTTTGATCACGGCGTGACCGGCCATCATGTTACCCGCAAGTCGGATAGAGTGGCTGACGGGACGCACGAAGTAGGAGATCAGCTCGATCACCGCGAGAAGCGGGCGCACGGCGAGGGGCGCGGAGCTGATCCAGAAGAGAGCGAGGAATTTGGAGCCGTTTTTCGCAAAACCAAGGATGGTCACGAAGAAGAACACCAGGAGCGCCAGCACGCCGGTGACAGCGATGTGGGACGTTGTGGTGAACGACAGCGGCAGAAGGCCCAGCATGTTCGAGAAGACGATGAAGATGAACAGCGTCATCACATAGGGGAAGTATTTCACGGCATCTTTGCCGGTCACATCCTCAATCATCTTGTAGACGAAGCCGTAGGTCAGTTCCGCGATGGACTGGCCTTTCGACGGCACGATGGCGCGGCCACGGGAGCCAACGACCAGCAGAAGGATAACGCCGATGACGGAGATCGCCATCCAGAGCGTCACGTTGGTGATGGTGTACCAATGCACTGCCCCGTCGCCAAAGAGCGGCGTGACCTTGAACTGGTCCATCGGGTGAAACACCAGGCTGCTTTCCGAACCGTGAGCCTCAGTCGCCATGTTTGTCCCTCTCAGTACCTGCGGACGTCTCCGCGTTGTCATCTCTGGCCGCGTTTTGTTCAGCGACCTGTTGTTTTTCAATGTCCCGCGCGGTGCGCATCATCGTCTTGACGCCGGCCGCGAGGCCAAATCCGATAAACAGCACGAGAAACAGGGGCATTGTGCCCAAAAGCTTATCCAGCCCGTATCCCACACCGAAGCCGATCAGAAGACCGGCCACAAGTTCCGTCACCATCCGCCAGGCCATGTTCGCCTGAGAAAAGTGTTCTTCGCCGCGGGAGGTTTTAGGCTTTTGCGCCTCTTTCACCTTCGTCAGCCGCTCTTCCAAAGCGCGCAAACGCTCGGGATCATGCGGTTCGGACATGTGAATGGCCCCCTACGGTCAGTTGCGGGCAAGCTATGCGGGGGCGGGTTTAGAGTCAACGCGGAATTGACCCTTTGAGAAAGGGGCTAAAATCATGAATTTATTGAGTATTTTTTCAACAAAGGAAACGCAAGAACATGGCAAACAGCGCCGTTAGCGCAAAAGGCTCGCGTTTTCGTTATTCAACCAAATGGTTGACCAAGCCCGCCAGCACGCCTATCGGCAAGACATGACTCACAATCTCGACCTCATCTTTGCAGCCCTTGGAGACCCGACCCGTCGGGCCATCCTGTCGATGCTGTTGGAGGATGACATGGCGGTCACAGATGTGGCCGATCCGTTCGAGATGTCTTTGGCGGCGGTGTCCAAGCATCTGACCATTCTGACCCGCGCAGGGCTCATTGCGCAGGAAAAGCGCGGGCGGGTGAAATGGTGCAAGCTGGAGCCGGACGCGATGCGCGCGGCCTCCGTTTGGATGCAAGGCTTTGGTCAGTTCGACGAGATCGATCTCGACGGGCTGGAGCGTTTTCTTGAACGCGAGCTGTCGCAAGAGGGCGACGCATAAAAAACGCACGGCCACGAGGGAGCCGCGCGTTTTTGATTTCAGATGTCGCTCAGCGCTCAGAAGACAAAGCTCAGGATAGCGCCGACAACCACGACAAGACCGACCAGATAGATAACATTGTTCATAACTGTGCTCCTCTTTCGATTTGAAAGACCAACGCACAGCGATGTGAATTTGTTCCCGACGAGGACCATCAGGCCTCGTGTTTGAGCAAAAGATAAAGCGCCAGAATCGTCAGGCCGATGCCGCCAAACACCAGAGCGGGCGGCGTGCCGTGGCCCAAAGCGATCTCCCAGATGATCACCCAGGACGGCACGAGATAGGTGTAGGCCATGACCTTGGCCGCCGCCAAACGCACGGAGGCATAGGCCAGCAAAGAGGCGGTGATGGTGGTCGCGAAGATGGTGACATAGCCCAGAGTGAACCAGACGATGGCAGGCAGATTGGCCCAATCGGTCTCCAACACCTCACGCCAGCCAAAGAGGAAGATCGCGATGGAGGCGGAGGCGAGGATGAAGAACGTAAAGACAAGCGTGCGTTCGCCACGATGGAACCGCGGCACCAAAGGCGTGTAGAGCGCATGCGCCACAACACCGAGGAAATAGATCGCCTCGCCGCGCCCGACGTGAAAGGCGAGTGCTGCCTGAATGTCGGCACGGAAAATCACCCAAAGCGCGCCCACGCCGCCGATGGCCAGAGCGAGGGCGATGCGGCGCGTGGTTATCTGACGCATGATCAGATAACCAAAGCCCGCCGCGAGCAGCGGGGTGAGGGTAAAGACTGCGGCGGCGGAGACGGGCTCGGCGGTTTTCAGGCCGAAGAACATCATCACAAAGTAGAGCGCGAAGATGCCGCCCAAGATGAAATAGCGCCACGGCTGACGCGTGGCCTCGCGCGGTATGCCGCCCGTCACCATGGCCAGAAGGCCGATCACGATGGCCGCCGCGACAAAGCGCACCCCGTTGAGCGCCAGAGGCGTGATCTCATTGGCGACCATGGCGCCCAAGGAAAACGACCCGGCGACGAGACAGGAAAAGGTGAGCATCGCCAGATGCCCGTTGCGGCGATCCTTGGCGGCGGCAGAATGAGGCAAGGGCGATGCGTCCTCTGATAAATTCAATTGATCGCACGTGTTTTAGCGACAGCGCCGGACAAGGTCCATGAGCCGCTTGCGCACAGCACGCCCGCATAATCCGTCACAGATCAGGAATAGGGCCATTCCTTGGCGCGCGCTTTCAGGAACGTCAAAAAGGACTGAACCTTGGGCGTGCGGTGCAAATCGACGTGGGTCACCAGCCAGTTCTGGCTTTCCCATTCGGGTTGCGGCGGCATGATCTGCACCAGATCGGGATTGTCATGCGCCATCCAGGTCGGCAGGAAGCCAGCCCCCGCCCCCGCAAGGATCGCATCGGACATGGCCGTCAAATCGGAGGTGCGGAACACGATCCGGTCAGACGGCACGTGATCGTTCATCCAGACCATGAAGGGCGCGCGGGAATTGACGTCATCAAGCGACACGAACCGCAGCTCATGCGCGAGCTCTTCGCCCTCGCCCTGCGGCGCACCGAAAGCGTCGATATAGCTTTGATGGGCGTAAAGACCGAAGCCCTGGCGGTAAAACGGCTGTACCACATTGTCGGGTTCCTGCGGCGGCTTGCCGCCCCGGATCGCGATATGCGCCTCGCCATACTCAAGACGAAACACGCGCTCACCCGCCAGATAGCGCACGGTCAGACCGGGGTGATCGCGCTGGAACTCGGCCAGAATGGGCGCCAAGAGCGGCCCCATCCCCGGCAGGGAGGTGACGACCAACTCGCCGACCACCTCTTCGCCCCGGCCTTTGATCCGGGAGACGAGTTGAGAGAATTGATCGTCGGTGGTCTGCGCCACTTTCAAAAGGTCGATCCCCGCCTCGGTCGGCGTGTAGCCGCGGGCGTGGCGCTGGAACAGCTTGACGCCCAGACGGCCCTCAAGCGCATCAATGTGGCGGATCACGGTGGCGTGGTGCACGCCAAGCGCCTGCGCGGCGCCGGAGACGGTGCCCATTTTTGCGACCTGAAACGCGGTGCGGAACTCATCCCAGTTTTCGACGGACATAGCGGCCTCATGTGCAGAGGGGAACGGATTGCGCCGATCATCGTGAGACCTGTTCGGAATTACAAGCTATTTTGCAGCGGAGCGGTTTCTTAATTCGGCCCAGACCCGCGCAGACTCCGGCAAATCCGCGTCTTTGGCCCATTCTTCGGCCAATGCGTCGCGCTCAACCTTGAGAAGCGCTTCCAAGGTGGCGATCCGATCTCCGCGCGCCTCATCGCCCTGTCCACGCATGTGATCCTGAAACCGATGCGAATGCAGGATCGTCGGCACGGCGTCCAAAGGCTCCCAAGCATCGAGCATGGTCACCCGGCGCAGATTGAACTCCGGCGGCAGAACATAATAGCGCAGATCGCTTTCCCAGAGCAGGTCTTTGAGGATGATCTGATCGCGATGGATGTCATCGTCGGCAAAGAATCTCTCGGCCCAGTCGGTCAGGAACGCCAACATCTCGGGGCTGTTGCGATAGAGGAAGACGCCGGAATTGTGCTGAGGAAAGGCGTAAGGCGTGGTGTGATCCCGCCCCTGTCGAATGAGCGACCAATCGCGGCGCACGTCATGACATAGCGCACATTCAAAGCGGTCGAGAATCCCGAAGAGATCGCCCAGAGGGGCCACAAAGAGGGTATCACTGTCGACATAAAGCGTGCGCTCGAACCGGCTCGCAGGCATGGCGCGGAGCTTTTCGCGCGGATGCATGTCGTAGCTGGCCGTGACCCGATCAAACAGCCCGGAGGGCAGGTTTTCCGGCAGGTCCGTCACCAGATCGATGGCAATTCCGGGTTCATGGTCGCGCAAAGAGCGCGCCGATTGGATCGCCAGATCGACATAGTCCTCGCCGCCCGCCACGTAGAGCACACCGCAGGTCAGGCCGTCCTGTCCAGAAATCGCAGGCTGTAGGTCTTGCATCTGTCCCTCCCACCGGGTGCATAAACGGGCTCATAAGGAGTGTAGCGCAACAGGCCACGCAATCCAGTCAGCCCCATGCGCTTTGTCTTGACTCCTCATACGCACGCGCGTAGAGACCGGATCAAATTTCCCGGAAGTGTGCATCTTCCGGTCCTCAGGCCATAGGCCAGGATCGCCCCCCGTCAGCGTTATACGCCCACGGGGGCAAATGTGCATTTGCCGCGTTGTCAGTGTTTGCTGGCGGTGCTCGGGGTGTAAAATTCGCCGCTTCGTCCCCAGATGGAGCATATCGTCAACGGCCCCTTTAAGGAGAACGGCCCATGTTTGAAAATCTGTCCGACCGCCTCTCAGGCGTCTTCGACAAGCTCACCAAACAAGGTGCCCTGTCCGAAGACGATGTGAAAACCGCGCTGCGCGAAGTGCGCGTCGCGCTTCTTGAGGCCGACGTCTCGCTGCCGGTTGCCCGCGATTTCGTCAAGGCGGTAACCGAAAAAGCCACCGGCCAAGCCGTGACCAAATCCGTCACGCCGGGTCAGCAGGTCGTCAAGATCGTGCACGACGAGCTGGTGCATGTGTTGCAAGGCGACGAGGCCGACATCGGCGCGCTCAAGGTCGACAACCCGCCCGCCCCGATCCTCATGGTCGGTCTGCAGGGTGGTGGTAAAACCACAACCACGGCGAAGCTCGCCAAGCGCCTCAAGGAAAAACACGGCAAGCGCGTACTGATGGCGTCCTTGGACGTTTATCGCCCCGCCGCTATGGACCAGCTCAAGGTGCTGGGCGAACAGATCGGCGTCGATACATTGCCGATCGTGCCGGGTCAAAAACCCGCCGACATCGCCAAGCGCGCGAAACAACAGGCCGCGATGGCCGGGTATGACGTCTACATGCTCGACACCGCCGGTCGTCTGTCCATTGACGATGCGTTGATGGCCGAGGTCGAGGAGGTCAAACAGATCACCTCGCCGCGTGAAACTCTGTTGGTCGTGGACGGCCTAACCGGTCAGGACGCTGTGCACACGGCTGAAAACTTTGACGGTCGCATCGGCATCTCCGGCGTCGTTCTGACCCGGATGGACGGCGACGGTCGCGGTGGTGCGGCGCTTTCCATGCGTGCGGTCACCGGCAAGCCGATCAAATTCGTCGGTCTCGGCGAAAAGATGGACGCTCTCGAAGAGTTCCACCCGGACCGCGTCGCGGGCCGTATCCTTGGCATGGGCGACATCGTGGCCCTCGTCGAGAAAGCGCAGGAAACCATCGAGGCCGAACAAGCCGAAAAGATGGCCCGCCGCTTTGCCAAGGGTCGTTTCAATATGAACGACATGAAGATGCAGCTTGAGCAGATGCAGAAAATGGGCGGCATGGAATCGATCATGGGCATGATGCCGGGTATGAAAAAAGCCGCCTCGCAGATCAAAGAGAGCGGCTTTGACGACAGCATCTTCAAACGTCAGGTCGCGCTGATCAACTCGATGACCAAGAAAGAGCGCGCCAACCCGCAGCTTTTGCAAGCCTCGCGCAAGAAACGCATCGCCAAAGGTGCAGGTCTTGAGGTGTCTGAGCTTAATCAGCTCATCAAGATGCACCGCCAGATGTCGGATGCGATGAAAAAGATGAGCAAGATGAAGGGCGGCATGTTCAAACAGGCCTTGAAAGGCATGCTGGGCAAAGGCGGTCCTGAGGGCCTCGAGGACATGGACCCTGCAAAGATGGCCGAGGCGACCAAAGCCCTTGGCGGCGCGATGCCGAAAGGCATGGCTGGACTTGGGGGGCTTCCGGGTCTGGGCGGCGCATCGCTTCCGCCGGGGCTGTCGGGCTTCGGGAAGAAGAAATAACATGACCCTCGCCCCCACCATAGAAACCCAGCGCCTGCGGTTGCGCGGCCATGTCGAGGCGGATTTCAACGCCTTCGCCGACATGTTCGCCTCTGACCGCTCGCGCTACATGCACGGCCCGCTCACGCGGCGTCAGGCGTGGTTTGCGTTCTGTGGGGACATCGCGCAATGGCAACTCTTTGGTCATGGCGCCTGGGGGGTGGAGCGCTTGGAAGACGGTGCTTTCGTCGGTCAGGTCGCGCTGAACAAACCGCCGCATTTCCCCGAACTTGAGCTTGGCTGGTTCGTGCTCGAAGGCTTCGAGGGCCAAGGCTACGCGCTTGAGGCCGCCACAGCCGCCCGCGATCACGCCTATGTCGAGATGGGCCGCGACACGCTTGTGTCCTACATCGACGCGGCCAACACCCGCTCGGTCGCTTTGGCCGAACGCATGGGCGCCGAATGCGACGAGATGGCCGAGACGCCCGATGGCGAAGACTGCCTCGTTTACCGTCACCCCACCCCAGACGCGCTGCAAGACGGCGGCATGGAGGCCTACGCATGAACGAGACCCAAATCCGCGCGCAAGAGGTGCTCAAGGAGCATCGCGAAAGCATCGACCGGCTGGACGCGATCCTCGTCTACACGCTAGGCGAGCGGTTCAAACACACGCAGGCCGTGGGGAAACTCAAGGCCGCCCACGATCTTCCGCCGTCGGACCCGGCGCGCGAAGAAAAACAGATTGCCCGGCTCGAAGAGCTCGCCGTTGCGGCGGATCTCGATCCGGAATTTGCAAAGGAATTCCTGAAATTCATCATTCAGGAAGTCATTCACCACCACGAAAAACACCAGGATTGCTAAGGCCTTACCCGGACCTTGGCTCAATAGTCAGACTTAGGAGAAACACATCATGGCTATGAAAATTCGTCTCGCCCGCGGCGGCTCCAAAAAGCGCCCCTTCTACAGCATCGTTGCCTCCGATTCGCGCATGCCGCGTGACGGCCGCTTCATCGAGAAGCTCGGCACCTACAACCCGCTCCTGCCGAAAGACAGCGAAGAGCGCGTGAAAATGGACATGGAGCGCGTGCAATACTGGCTCGGCCAAGGCGCCCAGCCGACCGACCGTGTGTCCCGTATGCTCGAAGCGGCTGGCGTGCTTGAGAAAAAAGAGCGCAGCAACCCGAAGAAAGCCGTTCCGGGCAAAAAAGCTCAGGACCGCGCTGAAGAGAAAGCTGCAAAAGCTGCCGAGGCCGCTGAAGCTGCTGCTGCTCCGGCTGAAGAAGCCGCTGCGGAAGAGTAAGCACACCCGGATATCCGTCCGAGTGAGGCCTCTCTCATTCGAAAGCGCAGGTGGTTCGCCCATCTGCGCTTTTCTGTTTCCCTCTTGATTTGTGAGCAATAAATTCAGGCCGCCCGTGCATCCTGCGATTTGCGCACACTCAAAGTGGACATAAAATCAACCCGCTACGCTGACGTCATATCTGAGCACTCTCAGGGGATCGAAGATGATCAACACCGCTGCAATCGGACAGTTTTCTGCCGCTTTTCGTAAAGATTTTGCCGAACTTTTGCGCTGGCGCCGCGATGTGCGTAGATTTCAGGACACGCCCGTCGACGAAGCGACGCTCACGCGATGCCTGCAAACATTCACGCTTGCCCCTTCCGTTGGCCTGTCTCAACCATGGCGCATTATCAGAGTATCCAGCCCGGAAGCCCGTCAGGCGGCTCTGGAGAATTTTCAAAACGCGAATAAAAAAGCGCTTGCTGGTTATTCGGGCGACACTGCGCAAGCTTATGCCAATCTCAAGCTGGCGGGCCTGAAAGAAGCGCCCGTGCAACTGGCTGTCTTCTGCGACGAAACGACTGAACAGGGCAAAGGGCTCGGCATTCAAACTATGCCAGAGATGCTTCGTTATTCCGTGACCAGCGCCATCATGCAATTCTGGCTGACCTTACGGGCCGAAGGCATCGGGCTTGGCTGGGTTTCGATCTTTGATCCAGAAGCGCTTGCCGTCAGTCTGGATACACCGCAAAGCTGGTCTTTGGTCGGCTATCTCTGTATCGGTTACCCTGAAGAAATCACGCACGAACCGGAACTGGAACGCGCAGGATGGGAACAGCGCAACGCGCAACCCGAGATTATTGAACGGTAATCACGGCAGACACGGAACCGAAGGGCAAGATGACAAACACACGGATCATCGTCGGAGCCATTGCAGGCGCTTTTGGCGTCCATGGCGAAGTACGCATCAAGAGCTTTTGCTCGGACCCAGAAGCCATCGGCGACTACGCGCCCTTGACCTCGGAAGACGGCACGCAGACCTTTGAGCTGACGCTGACCCGCGCGATCAAGAACGGCTTTGCCGCCGAGATCGAAGGGGTGAACACCAAGGAAGAGGCCGATGCGCTCAAGGGCGTGACGCTGTTTGCCGACCGCGACGCCCTGCCCTCGCTGCCTGATGACGAATATTACCACGCCGATCTGATTGGCCTCACTGTGCTGGACACTGGCGGCACCGAGCTTGGCAAGGTGCACAATGTGCTGAACCACGGCGCGGGCGATCTGTTGGAGGTGCATGGGCCGAGGCTTAAGGCGCCGGTGCTTTTGCCCTTCACCATGGCCAATGTGCCGACGGTCGATCTGGCCGCAGGCCGCATCATCGCCGACCCGCCCGAGGGTCTGTTCGAATGAGCGAGATGGACGACACGCCTAAATCCAAATCCCATGGCCGCCTCGCCGTGCGCCCGACGCTGCGTCCGCGCGAGTTGATGACCAACACGCCCGATCTCGTCGGCGTCTGGAAGGCCAAGGTGATCACGCTCTTCCCCGAGGCCTTTCCCGGTGTTTTGGGCGAAAGCCTGACCGGCAAGGCGTTGCAGGACGGTCGGTGGCAATTGGAACAGATCCACCTGCGCGAGTTCGGTGAGGGCAAGCACAAGAATGTCGACGACACCCCTGCGGGCGGGGGCGCGGGCATGGTGATCCGGCCTGACGTGATGGGCAATGCGATTGATTTCGCGATGAACGGCACGCCGCCGGATCGTCGCGACTGGCCGTTGGTGTATCTCTCGCCGCGCGGCAAGAGGTTCGATCAGGCCACCGCAAAACGCTGGTCGGAGGCGCGTGGCATCACGATGATCTGCGGCCGGTTTGAGGGCGTCGATGACCGCGTGTTGTTTCACTACGGGATCGAGGAAGTGTCTCTTGGCGATTTCGTCCTCACCGGTGGCGAGATCGCGGCGCAGGCTATGATCGACGCCACGGTGCGGCTTTTGCCCGGCGTCTTGGGCAACGCGGAGAGTATCGAAGAGGAAAGCCATTCCAACGGCCTTTTGGAACACCCGCAATTCACCCGGCCCGCCGAGTGGCGCGGCATGGCGATCCCGGAGGTTCTGATGTCTGGCCACCACGGCAAGATCGCCGAATGGCGCCAGAAGATGGCGGAAAAGATCACACGGGATCGGCGCCCGGATATGTGGGAGGCCTATGAGGCCGCGCAAACAGAGCCGAAAGCCAAAAAATAAAGGCCAATCTTCTCTTGATCGACAGACGCGCGCGGCCTATACACCGCTCGTCTGGCACCGGGATTCGGCGCACAGACCTTTTTGTTATGGGCCGGACGACCTCTTCCTCGTCCACATTGGCCCCGGCAGATTGCACAAAGCAAAGACGACCTGAACCCTCCCGCGGGCATCTCCTCTCTCGAGGATGCGATGGACCCGATCGAAGACGCGGAGCTCTGAGGCAGTTGAAACCTTCGTGGAAAAAACCACGAGCAAATTGGAGAACAAGCGATGGATCTTATCGCCCAGCTTGAAGCCGAGCAAATCGAAGCTCTCGGCAAAACCATCCCGGATTTCAAAGCCGGTGACACCATCCGCGTCGGTTACAAAGTGACCGAAGGCACGCGCACCCGTGTGCAGAACTACGAAGGTGTCTGCATCTCCCGTAAGAACGGCAAAGGCATTGCCGGGTCCTTCACGGTTCGCAAAATTTCTTTTGGTGAAGGTGTGGAACGTGTGTTCCCGCTCTACTCCACCAACATCGACTCCATCGAGGTGGTGCGTCGCGGTAAAGTTCGCCGTGCGAAACTCTACTACCTCCGTTCGCGTCGCGGCAAATCTGCCCGTATCGCAGAAGTCACCAACTACAAACCGCTCGACGCCAAAGCCTGAGGAGTATTTCGATGAAAACCGATATCCATCCCGATTACCACTTCATCGACGTCAAAATGACCGATGGCACGATCGTGAAAATGCGCTCCACCTGGGGCGGCGAAGGCGACACGCTTGCACTCGACATCGACCCGACGGTGCACCCGGCCTGGACCGGCGGCAACTCCCGTCTGATGGACGCTGGCGGTCGTGTGTCCAAGTTCAAAAACAAATACGCTGGCCTCGGCTTCTAAGCCCTGTCCAATGCGACGATATGAAAGGCCCGCCAAATTTGGCGGGCCTTTTTGTTTGAGACAGCCTCAGATCACTGATCGCTGGCGACCACTTGGCCCAAAAGCGGCGTAATCACCCGCACGGCGGCACGGCGGTTTGTACGTTCGGCGTCCACGGTCGGCACTTTGAGATAGCGTTCACCATAGCCCTGAACGATCATGTTTTCCGGCGGCACGTCGAAATATTCGGTCAAGGCTAGCGCGAGGCTCTCAGCCCGACGATCCGACAGCGCAAGGTTGGAACTCGCATTGCCGACCGCATCCGTGTGGCCCTCGACCAGAAACACCTCACGCGGGTTCTCGGCGATGGCATCGCGCATCGCCCGGCCCAGTGCAGCCAGTTCCTCGGCCTCCGACGGCGTGATCGCGGCAGAACCAGTGCGGAAGTTCACATTGGTCAGTTCGATCTCAGGCGCCAACTCGCGCACCGCACGAATGGTGCGGATCTGGTTGAGAGAGAAGCTGCGGTTGAGACCTTCCGCGCGGGCTTGGCTCTCGGCAAGCGCGGCGCGCAGGGCGTCTTCTTCCTCGTCCTGCTCATAGCGATAGGTCTGGGTCTTTTGCGGGCTGTCCGGCAGGGCCGACACATCCACCGCAGACACATTGCGCGTATCGTCGAACAGCGTCACCACGGTGCCATCCGTCAACACCCGATCCCGGCGCAGCACGCGGCCGTCGGCGGCGCGCACGGTGATCACCTGACTGCCGTCTTCACGCGCGGTGGTCGTGCGGGCGGAACCGTCCGGGAAGGTCTCCGTCGTCACCTGACTGCCCGGCTGACGCAGCAGCGCGTCGTCGTTTTTCAACACCCGGAGCTGACCGTTGTTTTCCACCACGACGCGGTCGCCGGTGTTGGAAACCACCTGATCGTCATTGCCCAAAATCTGCGACAAGACGGCGGCACCGATGGCCCCTAAGAGGACCTTTTGACCGTCACTCATGCCGCTGTCTTTTTTCGCGGCGGGGGTGTTCGTCGTCACGATCTCATCTGCGGAACTGCGTGCGGTCTCTTGGGTGACGGTCTCCGTCATCACGTCGACCTCGGCCTCGGCCTCCGGGTCTTCCATCGCCGCAGCCGCCGCGCTGTTTTGCTCGGCTTCCAAGGTGGCGGCCATTTCCGCCTCTTCTTCGGCCTGCTCCGCCTGCGCTTCTTCACTCATCGCAGCCTCAAGGCTTTCGTCGGTCTGGAGGTCCTGCAACAGGGTCGCTGCACGATCACGCAGCGTTTCAGCCCCCCCATCCTCCGCAGCCTCAGAGGCGTTTTCATATTCGATGTCCTCTTCCTGAACCGGCGCTTCGCTGACACCTTCTTCGGCAAGCTCTTCGGCAGCCGTGTCATCTCCTGAGGGCGTTTCCATCACGGTGCCTTCTGCGATCTCCTCGCTGGCCGGATTTTCGCTAGTCGGGTTCTCGCTGGCCGGATTCTCCACGGTTTCCGGATCGACCTCGGCCTCTGCCACCGGATCAATCGGCGCCTCTTCCGTCACGACCTCTTCCGCCGCAGTAGCATCGCCTTGCGCCTCTGCCTCGGCCGCTGCCTCCGGCAATTCCTCAGCCAACTCCTCGGCGATTACCTCTTCTTCGACCACCTCGGCATGTTCCATATCCGCCACGGCCTCTTCGCCAGCGGTGGTGACCTCTTCAGGCGACATCTCTTCTGTGGTCACGTCCTCGGCCATCTCTGCGCCGGCCTCAGCCTCCGCCTCAATCTCCGCACGGGGTGCCGCAATCCCCAGAGCCTCATAGGCCTCTTCCAGCGACACTTCGCTGCCATCCTTGAGCATCACGGTGTTCTCAGACGTCATGCACGGCGGCGCGATGTCGTCGCAGACCTCCAACTCAAGCTCTGCCGCCAATTCCGTTTCAAGCGCTGCGTCCTGTGCAGAGGCCGGCCATGTCGCCCCCAGACTCGCCAGACAAAGCCCCGTCGCTGCGGTGCCGAAAATCATACGTTTCATGGATGTCCTCCAGACTTTCCTCTCCAAGCGCTGCGATCAAGACCATGGCCAAGACCAAAGCGCTGCTATCGCGGTTCAACGCGCGACCCCCTCAAAAGGTTTCCGTCACGCTCCCGGAGCAGGACGGCAACAGTTTCATTTAAGCCGTAGAAACGCTCTTGCACGAGAAGCGAAAGAGAGGTCATACAGAACTCCAAAGCAACATGAACGCGCGGAAAAATGCGCGTCGAAGCGGACGGGAATTCGGGAACGTGGCGCATATCATTATCGTCGGAAATGAGAAGGGTGGAGCGGGGAAATCCACGGTCTCCATGCATGTGGCAACCGCTTTGGCGCGGATGGGCCATCGGGTCGGCGCGCTGGATCTGGACCTGCGGCAAAAGACCTTTGCGCGCTATCTGGAGAACCGGCTGAGCTTTTGCCTGAAGGACGGGATCGAGTTGGCGACGCCCGAGTATCGCGATCTGCCGCAGGTCGAAGCGACCGATCTGGCCGAGGGCGAAAACATCTATGACCGCCGCCTGTCTATGGCCGTTGCGGGTCTCGAAGAAACCTGTGATTTCATCCTGATCGACTGCCCCGGGTCGCACACCCGCCTGTCGCAGGTCGCGCATACGCTGGCCGACACTTTGATCACGCCGATGAACGACAGTTTCATCGACTTCGACCTTCTGGCCCGCGTCGATCCGGATTCGAACAAAATCCTCGGACCGTCGGTCTATTCGGAGATGGTCTGGAACGCGCGGCAACTCAGGGCGCAGGCCGGGTTGAAACCCATCGATTGGGTCGTGCTGCGCAACCGTCTTGGCGCCCAGGCCATGCACAACAAAAAGAAAATCGGCGACGCTTTGGATGAGCTCAGCAAGCGCATCGGCTTCCGCGTGGCCCCCGGATTTTCCGAGCGCGTGATCTTTCGCGAATTGTTCCCGCGTGGCCTGACGCTTTTGGATCTCAAGGACATCGGCGTCAAATCCGCGCTCAACATTTCCAACGTCGCCGCACGTCAGGAATTGCGCGATCTGATGAAAGAGCTGTCCCTGCCGGGTGTCGAAATCAACCTCTGAGATAGCACTCTGAGACCGCGCCGGTTCAATCGAGTTTGACCACCGTCACCACATCGGGATTGAGACCCTGTGAGGCCAATTGCGCCGCCAGCGTGTCTTGGCGCGTCTCACTGCCAACCGGGGCCCGCACCGTTTTTACGTTCAGCTCCGCCCTTTGCGGCCGGTCCCGCCAAAGTTTTCTCGGATCGTATTTGACATACCACGGCGTCGTCGCCCCGTAGCCAGAGGTGTGACTCCCAGCCCCCCTGTCAGGCTGGGAAGAGAGATCGGCGTGCTTTGCGTCAGAAAGGCCATATCGCCGGTTTGCGCCGCACGTCTCAGCCCGTCGGATTTCGTCACGATAAAGCCCATTGCTAAGACTGTCAGAAGCAAGGAGTAGAAAACCATTTTGTACATGAACTAAAAACTCGCACGAAAAATTTAAAAAAATCTTATCTTCTCAGGTCATGGCCCTCAGGCCATCCGGTCAAGACGGCGCAAAAAAGCATCGCCTTTTTCCCGCGCGATCACATGACGCTCGCCCGGCACGACATATGCCATCTCGGATTTTTGCGGCATACGGACCGGGTTCTTTTGGGATTTTTCCCGGCTGCGCTGCCACAAAAGGGCTGCGACGGCAAAGATCATAAGGCCAAAACTCACCGCCAAAAGCGTCACATGATCTTCTGCGGTCAGCCCGGCGGCCCAGTTTTGATAGATTGCCATGATATCCATTGACCGGCCTCCTTCGCCGCTTGGGGTCTGATCCAAGTGTCGTGGCGTAAAACGGCGAAAATCGGGCCAAGGCGTGGAGAAAACGGTCGGATTTCGTGGTAAATTCGGGATCAGCCCCGCGCCTCCCAAAGCGCGGCGGCCTTTGCCTCGGCTTCTGTAACGCCCAAAGTATCCAGCGCAAGCGCCGCCGTAGACAGCACGATGCCTTTTGCAAAAGGATCGTCCAGTTCGCCCGACCAAAGCGCCGAAAGCCGCGCCAGATCGGTTTCACCATCATTGAGCCGCCGCGCGTCGTCCTGACTGGGCGGCACGAGCATGTCCCAGGGCTGACCACCTCTCAGGCCAAACACCTGAATGTCCTTCGACGGGTTGCGTTCGAACTCGCCACCGCCACCTTTGATCACCGACATGGCTTTGAGGCCCAAGAGATGCGAGGCATCGGCCTGCAGTTCACGATAGGGCGGATGAAACACGCCCTGCACGGAGGCCCCCGCCCCACCCGGATTGAGCATCCGCGCCACGGTATTGAGACAGGACCGCAGCCCGAAATCCGCGCGCAGTTGCAACAGGCGCAACAATTCCGGCGAGAAATTTTCCAGCGGCAGATAGGCGATGTTGTCGCGCGCCAGAACCTCCGCCGCCTCATCGGGGCCACCGCAGCTCGTGATCCCGGCGTAGGGCAGTCCGTCGCGCACCAGATGTCCGCGCTCACTCAACCCGTTCCAGCCATGCATCAAAACCTTATGTCCGCTCTGTGCCACCAAACGTGCGGAGAGCAAGAACCACGGCAGCCCCCGCGTGCGGCCCGCAGCATAGGAGGGCCAGTCAAGATCGGGGGTGGGCACTTTGGTCAAAACGTCCCGAAAGGCGGCGGTGAAGCCCGCAAGCTCTTCGGGCACCTCGCCTTTCATGCGCATCAGCATCAACATTGCGCCAATGCTCTCGGGCGCTGCCTCACCGCGCAGCACGCGCGCCATGGCCTCATGCGCCTCCTCTTGGGTCAAGGAGCGCGAGCGCCCCGGACCACGGCCAAGGATGCGAACGAATTCAGCGATGCTCATCGGATGTCTGCCCTATTCTGCGGCGTCTTTGCCTTCCGCGCCTTTGATGAGAGCCGCGATTTCCGAGCGACAGGAGCCACAATTCGTGCCCGCCTGCAACGCCTCGCCAATCGCATCGACCGTCATCAATCCGCGTGTCTCGATGGCGTCGAGAATAGTATTCACACCGACGTTGAAGCAAGAGCAGAGCGTCGGTCCCGGATCAGGTTGATCGGCCGGGGATTTGCCCGACAGCACCATGGGCGCGGCGTCTCCGGGCAGGTTGGACAGGTAATCGCGCATCACGGCCACGGGGCTGCGCGAGATGAACAAAGCGGCCTTGAGCGCGCCATCTTGGTGAAGCGCGATGCGCGCGGTGCCTTTGGCCGGGTCGAGCATGGTTTGCACATCCGCCTCGGGCAGGCCGAAAAGAATACGCGCCTCTTCAACCCAGTCTTCAGGGGTCTCTTTACCTGCCATTTCAACACGATAGCCCGCGTAGGTTTTCGCCAAAGCCCAATAGTCGGATGTTGCCTTCACAGGCGTCTGCGAGATTGCAAAACCGTACCACGCGGCCTCAAACAGCGCGATGAAAGCGACCGAGCCTTTGCTTTCGGGCTGGCCCGAGACGGGATCGGTGACAGGGGCCACCAGCGCATCGATCCGCGCGGCGGGGGCGTTTTCGCCGGTCCAATGCATTGGCGCGAAAACCTCGCCCCGCGCGATCCGATCCGTGATCATCGCGCGCAAGATCGCCGTGCCGTTGGGTGTTTTCACCTCGACAAGAGAGGTCGGGCCGATGCCTTTGGCTTTGGCGTCTTCGGGATGAAGCTCAAGGAAGGGTTCGCCCAGATGCGCCGACAGACGCGGCGAGCGCGCCGTGCGGGTCATCGTGTGCCACTGGTCGCGAATGCGGCCGGTGTTGAGGCGGAAGGGGTAGCGCGGTTCTGTCTTGGCGGCTGGCGGTTTCCACGCGACGGGCAGCATCCGGCCCTTGCCATCGGGGGTATAGAACTTGCCATCGGCAAAGAACCGACCGCCCTTTTTGCCGTCCGAAACCGGCCAGCGGGTGGGGGCGAGCGTGTCATATTGCGTGTCCGTCAGGTCCTTGAGACCCGAGATGTCGAAATCTTTGCCGAAGCCCCCCGCAATGCCGGAAAGCGCGGCATATTCGCGGAAAATCTCCGCAGGTGCCTCATAATCGAAGCCGTCCTTGAAGCCCATGCGGCGGGCCACCTCGGCCAGTTGCTCCCAATCGCCCCGGGCCTGACCGGGGACAGGCAGCGCGGGACGTTGGCGGGACATCAGGCGGTCGGAATTGGTCACCGTGCCGCTTTTTTCGCCCCATGCGGTGGCGGGCAAAAGCACATGGGCCAGCCGCGCGGTGTCGGTGGCGCCGGTGATGTCGGAGACGACAACGAAATCACAGCCTGCAATGGCCTCGCGCACCCGGTCGGCGTCGGGCATGGAGACGGCGGGGTTGGTGTGAAGAATCCAGAGCGCCTTGATCTTGCCCTCGCCTACCGCGCGGAACATGTCGACGGCTTTGAGGCCGGGTTTCTCCGGCATCTCGGGGGCGGACCAAAAGGTTTTGACCGCATTGCGATGATCCGCATTCTCGATGTCCAGATGACAGGCGAGCATATTGGCCAAGCCGCCGACCTCGCGCCCACCCATGGCGTTGGGCTGGCCGGTGACGGAAAACGGCCCCTGGCCCGCGCGCCCGATGCGCCCCGTGGCGAGGTGGCAATTGGTGATGGAATTGACCTTGTCGGTGCCCGACGAGGACTGGTTGACGCCTTGGGAAAAGATCGTGACGACTTTCTCCGCGCCGCACCACAGGTCATAGAAGGTCTTGAGCAGATCGTCCGACAGGCCGGTGACGGAGAGATCGTCGGCCTTGGCGGCGGCGATGGCTTCGTCCAACCCTGTGACGTTCTCTGCAAAGGCGTGGTCAATCAACCCGCGTTTGTCGATCTCCGCCAACAACCCGTTGAACAACGCCACATCGGAACCAAGCGCCAGAGGCAAATGCAGATCGGCCAGATCGCAAGACGCGGTGCGGCGCGGGTCGATGACGATGAGCTTTTGCTCGGGGCGTTTCTTGCGGGTGGCGAGGATGCGTTGATAGAGCACCGGGTGGCACCACGCGAGGTTCGATCCTGTGAGCACGATCACATCGGCCTCATCCAGATCCTCATAGGTGCCGGGCACCGTATCCGTGCCGAACGCGCGTTTGTGCCCCGCCACGGTCGACGCCATGCAGAGCCGCGAATTGGTGTCGATATTGGCCGAACCGATGTAACCTTTCATCAGCTTGTTGGCGACGTAATAGTCCTCGGTCAGGAGCTGGCCGGAGACGTAAAAGGCGACGCTGTCAGGGCCGTGTTCAGAGATCGTGTCGGAAAATTTTCGGGCCACGAGGTCCAGTGCCGTGTCCCAATCCGTCTCAAACCCGTCGATCTGCGGCGCCAAGAGGCGGCCCTCAAGCGATACGGTCTCGCCCAAGGCCGAACCTTTGGAACAGAGCCGCCCGAAGTTGGCCGGGTGGTCTTGGTCGCCGCGCACGTCGAGGCCGCCCTGCCCATCCGGCCCCAGAAGAACACCACAACCAACCCCGCAATAGGGGCAGGTCGAGCGGATGGAACACATCGGTTTGAGATTGGATTTCGGGCTTCTCATGCGATCGCCTCCAAAAGAACCGGCGCAGCGGTGGGCGGCGGCGGCGCCTCCTGATAGGCTGGACCAAAGATCATCATCTCGCGCATGGCGGAGACATCGACGCCCTCGCGGATCAGGTTGAAAAACCACCCGCCGTCCTGCGTGTCGCCATACATCACCGCGCCGATCAGCCGATCATTTTCAATCACCAGACGTTTGTAGACGGCAGAGAGCGCGTCGGAATAGGTGATGCATTCCCGGCCCTCGCCGTCGCGGAAATCACCCGCAGAGAACAGATCGCAGCCGGTGACCTTAAGCTTGGTCGAAACCTCTTTGTTCACGTACTGCGCAGGCGCGCCGCGCAGGGTTTTCGCCAACACTTTCGCCTGATCGAACAAGGGCGCGACGAGACCGAAGAGTGCGCCGTCATGTTCCACACATTCGCCCAGCGCAAAGATGTTCGGGTCAGAAGTCAGAAGTTGGTCATCGACGATGACGCCCCGGCCCGTCTCGATCCCGGCTTCTTTCGCCAATGTGATCGAAGGCCGAATGCCCACCGCCATCACCAGCAAATTGCAATGGAGCATGCGACCGTCTTCGAGCAAAAGCGCCCGCACGCGGCCGTCATCTCCGGCGATCACTTCCTTGGAATGGGCGCCGCAGACGATCTCGATCCCGCGCGCTTCCAGAGCCTGTTGCAAAAGTCCCGCCGCCTCGCAATCCAACTGGCGATCCATCAGGTGGCCGTTGAGGTGCACGACGGTGACATGCACCCCGCGCGCGGCCATGCCTGCCGCAGCCTCAAGCCCCAATAGCCCGCCGCCGATCACCACGGCCCGCGCACCGGGGATGTCGCCAAGACGCATCATCTCTTCGGTGTCTTCAAGGTCGCGATAGGCGATCACCCCCGGCAGATCATAGCCGGGCAGCGGCACGATGAAGGGGGTCGAGCCGGTGGCGATGACCAACTTATCGTAGGGCACTTCGCCCTTTTCGCCGATGACAAGTTTGCGCTCCCGGTCGATGCCATGCACCCATTCGCCAAAGCGACAGGTCACGTCGTTCCGGGCATACCAAGCCTCATCATGGGTGACGATGTCGGCATAGCATTTCTCACCCGCAAGCACCGGAGACAGCATCAAGCGGTCATAGGTGCCACGCGGCTCGGCGTTGAACAGCGTGATGTCAAAGGCATCCGGCGCCTCCGCGATCAGATGATCGAGAAGCCGTCCAGAGGCCATCCCCGCGCCGATGATAACGAGACGTTCGACCATATCTTTTTACTCCGCCGCGATGGCTTTCGGCTCAGGCTTTTTTGCGTTGGGCGTTTTTGCCTTAGGTTTCGCGCCGTATTCGTATTCCTCGAGGAAATCGAGCACTTCCTGACGATATGTGTAGTAGTCCGGGTGCTCCAACAGCGCCTTGCGGGTACGTGGACGCGGCAGGTTGACCTCGGTGATTTTACCGATGGTGGCCTGTGGACCGTTGGTCATCATCACCACGCGGTCGGCCAGAAGGATGGCTTCGTCCACGTCATGCGTGACACAGATCGCGGTCACTTTCGTGCGTTCCCAAACCTCCATCAATACTTCTTGGAGCTCCCAGCGCGTGAGGCTGTCGAGCATGCCGAAAGGCTCGTCCAAAAGCAGCAGTTTCGGAGAGAGCGCAAAGGCGCGGGCGATGCCCACACGTTGCCTCATGCCGTTCGACATCTCCGAGGCAGGCTTGTCCATAGCGTCAGCGAGACCGACCCTCTCAAGATAATATTCAACGACATCCTGACGTTCGGGCTGCGAGGCGGTGGGGTACACTCTGTCAACACCAATGGACACGTTCTCCTTTGCTGTGAGCCAGGGGAAAAGGTTTGGCGATTGGAACACCACGGCGCGTTCCGGGTCGGCACCGCGCACCTCGAAGCCGTCGAGTTTGATCGCACCTTTCGAGATATCGTTGAGACCGGCGGCCATGGTGAGCACCGTGGATTTGCCACAACCCGAATGGCCGATGAGCGAGATGAATTCGCCACGGTTGAGTTTCAGGTTGAAATCCTCGACCACCGTCAGCGGGCCTTTTGGCGTCGGATAGACCTTGTGCAGGCCTTCAAAGCTTAGGAAACGATTGTCGATCAGGCCCTCTTGGGCCTTGGTCACGACTTTCGGCACCTGATGGACCGCGGTCACGTTGGGCAAAAGCTTGCTGCCCTCCGTCTTGGCCTCGATCCCCACATCCATGAGGTATGTCGTCACCTCCGCGCGGAGTTTATGAAAGGTCGCGTCATTGTTCATGTCACTGCGGTCACGCGGACGCGGAATGGTGACTTTGAACTCTTCGCCAAGGCTTCCGTCGGGATTGAGCGCGATGATGCGGTCGGCCAAGAGAATGGCTTCGTCCACATCGTTGGTGATCAGCACACAGGTCTTTTTGTCGGCCTCCCAGATGTGCTCGATCTCATCGGCCAGGTTCGCCCGCGTCAGTGCATCGAGCGCCGAGAGCGGCTCGTCCAAAAGCAACACCTCCGGGTTCATCGCCAGCGCACGCGCCACGTTCACCCGCTGACGCATCCCGCCCGAAAGCTCCGCCGGACGGCGCGTCTTGGCATGGCTCAGCCCCACCATTTTGACGAAATGATCGACCTTATCCTGTTTCTCCGCCTTGGGCAGATCGGGGAAGATCGTGTCCACCGCCAGAGCGACGTTCTGATCGACCGTCAGCCAAGGCATCAGCGAATAGTTCTGAAAGATCACGCCGCGCTCGGGGCCGGGACCGGTGATGTCTTTGCCTTTAAACGTGACCTTGCCGGTGGAGGGCATCTCAAGCCCCGCCATCAGGTTGATCAGCGTCGTCTTGCCGGTGCCGGAAAAGCCCAGAAGGACAAGGAACTCGCCCTCCTGCACATCGAGGTTGATGTTTTTTAGAACTTCCGTGCGGTGGAGACCTTCACCGAAGCCTTTGGACACAGTGTCAAACGTCAGGATACCCATGTCGATCACCGATTGTTCGAGAAGGTGAAGAGGGATTGCAGCGCGAACATCACTCGGTCCAAGAGGAAGCCGATGATGCCGATGGTGAGCACTGCGACGATGATTTTCGCGAGTGATTGCGAGGAGCCGTTCTGGAACTCGTCCCAGACAAATTTGCCAAGCCCCGGGTTCTGCGCCAGCATCTCAGCGGCGATCAGCACCATCCAGCCCACACCGAGCGAGAGACGCAAGCCGGTGAAGATCAGCGGCAGGGCGGAGGGCAGGACAAGTTTGGTAATCTTCTGCCAAGTGCCCATTTTCAGCACTTTGGAGACGGAGACGAGGTCCTTGTCGATAGAGGCCACACCGAGCGAGGTGTTGATCAAGGTCGGCCACAAGGAACAAAGCGTCACGGTGATCGCGGACACGAGGAAGGACTTGGCAAAAAGCCCGTCATTCGTGGTGTAGAGCGCGGAGACCACCATGGTCACAATCGGCAACCACGCCAGCGGCGACACCGGTTTGAAGATCTGCACCAACGGGTTGATCGCGGCGTTGGCATAGGGTGACAGACCAGCGAGGATGCCCAGAGGAATGGCAATGGCCGACCCGATCAGAAAGCCGAAGAACACGGTTTTGATCGAGGTCCAGATTTGTTCATAGTAGGACGGCGAGCCGGTGTAAGGGATGTCCTTGACCTTCTCGGGCTGACCATTGGCGATGAAACGTTCGTTGCGGGCCTCGACGCGCTCAAGGAAGGCGGCCTTTTTCTCCGACTTGGCAAGCGCGTCCTGATGCAGATTCACCGCCTCGCCCCACACGGCGGCAGGCCCCGGGATCGCACCCAGAGAGGTCTGCACCTTCGGCGCCAATGTGCCCCAGAGCATCAGGAACCCGACGATGGCCAGAACCGGCACGCCGAGGAGTTTCCAAATCTCCTTGCCCTGCGCCTTCGGGTTGTCGCCCGCGAGCGCTTTCAGGACGGGCGTCATCCACGACAGGCCCAGAACCTGAAACCAGGCGTCGGCCTTGTTGATCCGGGTGAAAAGTTTTGCGCGGCGGGCCGCACGCGCTTTCGCTGTGGCCTCGGCGTCGAGCGCCCGTTCGTCACTTGGGTCGATAGCAGTCATTGCGGCGTCCTCACGAGAGACAAGAGAGTTTGATTTGGAGAGATCGGGGCGCGCTCAGGAAGCGGCGCGCCCCTCAGGGAAATTGATTTGCACCGGGGCTCCGCCTGGTACTGAAATCGCTCCACAGGAGCGATTTCCGGGCGCACCTCACCCCTTAACTTCGGTCCCAACGACCGTCTGCTCGCCTTTCAGGCCAATCGGCAGGCTGTCGAGGTAGGCGTTCGGCGCTTTGCCGTCATAGGCGATGCCGTCGATGATGTCGGCGGAGGGCGTCGGCGCCTTGTAACCGTCGCTGTCCCAGGGGAAATCGGCCTCGTTCGCCAGGCCTTCGTCGACCAGAAGACGCGCGGCTTCGAGGTAGATCTCCGGCTTGTAGACGGATTTCGCGACCTCATCGTACCAGCTGTCCGGCTTGGCCTCGGAAATCTGGCCCCAACGACGCATCTGGGTCAGATACCACACGGCATCGGAGTAGAACGGATAAGTCGCGTTGTAGCGGAAGAACACGTTGAAATCCGGAACCTCACGCACATCGCCCGGTTCATATTCGAAGGTGCCGGTCATGGAGGCGGCAATCACCTCCTGGTCGGCGCCGACGTAATCGGGACGCGACAGGATTTCCACGGCCTCTTCGCGGTTGGCGTTGTCGTTCTCGTCGAGCCACATGGCGGCACGAATGAGCGCCTTGGTCACGGCAAGCGTGGTGTTCGGATATTCTTCGGCAAACTCTGCGGTGATGCCAAAGACCTTCTCCGGGTTGTTCTTCCAAAGCTCATAATCGGTGATCACCGGCACACCGATGCCCTTGGCGACGGCCTGCTGGTTCCACGGCTCACCGACGCAGTAGCCGTAGATGGTGCCTGCCTCCAAGGTGGCGGGCATCTGCGGCGGGGGCGTCACGGAGAGGAACACGTCGGCGCCGATCTGGCCGGTGATGTTCTCCGTCGAGTAGTAGCCCGGATGCAGACCACCCGCGGCCAGCCAGTAGCGCAGCTCGTAGTTGTGGGTGGACACCGGGAACACCATGCCCATGTTAAAGGGCTTGCCTTCGGATTTGTATTTCTCGACCACCGGCGCGAGAGCTTCGGCGGAAATCGGGTGAACCGGTTTGCCGTCATCCCCCACCGGGATGTTCGGCTTCATCTCTTCCCAAACCTCATTCGACACGGTGATGCCGTTGCCGTTCAGGTCCATGGAAAACGGCGTGATGATATGCGCCTCGGTGCCGAACCCGATGGTCGCGGCCAGCGGCTGACCAGCCAGCATATGCGCGCCGTCCAGCGTGCCGTCGATCACACCATCAAGCAGGACCTTCCAGTTGGCCTGCGCTTCGAGCGTCACAAAGAGGCCTTCGTCATCGAAAAAGCCCTGTTCATAAGCGACCGCGAGCGGCGCCATGTCGGTCAGTTTGATAAAGCCAAAGGTCAGTTCGTCTTTTTCCAGATCGAGCATTTCTGCCCAGGCACCCGTGGCGAGTGCGGTCGTGGCTGCGAGGCCGAGGAGAAGGTTCTTCATCTGTATGTCCCTGTTGTTCCCTGTTGAGGAGAAAAAACAAAAAAGCCGCCGATAGACCGCCAGGGAGGAGAAGGGCGGTGTATCGAGCGGCTTTGCTCTGTTGCCCCGTTCGCCGAGGCATATGCAGACTTCCCGATCTTCGGGAAAATGTTCCGTGTCGCGGCATCGTTGCCTTGCGATAAATTTATATTCCCGACGAAATGCTGCGTTGGCAAAGGTGATTTCAGTGCCTTCCCTGAGATTCATGCCGCAGGCGCACAGATCAGCCTAAATTTTGCGCATCATTTCACAAAAGGATCAAAAACGCGTCCGTCGAAAAACTGGTTCTTCTCAAGAATCAGCTGCCCGACCTTCGACGCAACCGCCGTTGGCACGCTCAATCCGCCCTCTTGTTTCGATGACGCGCCGGGCAAATCGGCAGAGGTCGTCTCAAGCGCCTGACGGTAAAGATCGGAGCGGAACACCCCATGCGCCGCGCGCTGTGCGGCCGCGCGATCAAGCCCCATGCGCGCCGCCAATTGCGTGCCGATCCACTCCGCCTGAGAGCGCCACGGAAAACTCGCGGCGCCTTGGTAGAAATCGACAAAGCCCGCGACCCGGCGCACGTCCCCTTGCGCAGAGATCACCAAATTCCCGGTCAAAGCGCGTTCCAGCATCTCAGACGGCAGGTCGAGATATTCGGGACGGCTCAGCAGTTCAGAGGCCAACATCGGGCTGTCCGAGGTGCCCAGCCACCGCGCCGCGCGCCAGACCGCCCGGATCAGCCGCCCCATCAAGGCCTGTTCCTGCTCGGCCCAGTCAGAGCGCACGGCCAGCACTTTTTCCGGCGCTGCCGACCAGATCGCGCAGCCCGGCAGTAGTAACTCGCCCCCGCCATGTTCCACCGCCTGAGAGCCCCAAGGCTCGCCGACACAAAACGCATCAATCTCCCCCGCTTCAATCGCGGCGCCCATCAGGGGCGGCGGCACGGTGCGGATGTCGACGGATTGCGGCGCGGGCAGGCCCAGCGCGGAAAGCCAGTAATACAAAAGCTCGGCATGCATCGAAAACGGAAAGGGCACGCCAATCCTGAGCCGGCCATTCGCCGCCTTGATCAAATCGCGCCCGGCTTTTTCGGCATCATCAAATCCGAAGCCATGGCCCACATCGCGCAACCGCGCGGCCAGATCATTCGACACGCCGATCACGTTGCCATTCATCGACAAGACGGAAAGTGCCGCAAATTGCACCCCCGATCCGCCCAGCCCCAAGGCCGTGGCGACAGGCACCGGCGACAACATATGCGCGGCATCGACGCGCCCAAAGGCCAGCATATCGCGCACCGACGACCAGGACGGCGCGGGTCTCAGATCGAGCGACAGGCCTTCTTCGGCGGCAAAACCCATTTCCTGCGCCACGATCAAAGGCGCGGCATCAATCAGGGGAATATAGCCAACAGACAGCGTGGTGGGTCTCATGACAAAAGCCCCGCCGCCGTCACCAAAGCCTGTGCCACATCGGCGACGCGCTTGCCCTGATCCATCGCGGTTTTGCGCAAAAGCGCATAGGCCTCATCTTCGCCGATGCCTTTGGCGCGCATCAACATGCCCTTGGCGCGGTCGATCACCTTGCGTTCTTCGAGCGCTTTTTTGGTCTCCGCCAGTTCCGTGCGCATGCGTTGGAACATGCGAAACCGGGCGATGGCGGCGTCCATGATTGGCTTGACGCGCTGGGATTGCAGCCCGTCGACGATATAGGCCGACACGCCCGCCTCGATGGCCGCCGAGGACAGGCCAACGTCCGAGCGATCCACGAACATTGCGACCGGACGATCCAGCGGGCCGGAGGCCAGCGCCAGTTCCTCCATCGTATCGCGCGACGGGTTTTCGATGTCGATCAGGACCACATCTGGATTGCGCGCCTGAATTTGACGCGCAAGGCCTGTGACTTCGGAGATGATGAAAATGTCAAAATCCCCGGCATCGCGCAGACTGTCCACGATCAGCTGTGCGCGGGTGCGGTCGGTTTCGACGACGATGATGGAGAGGGCGGCACTCATGGCTTCAAATCGCGCCAAGCCGTGCAGGAAGTAAACGATTCCTGTCGGTGGGCGAGAGCGCCTCTTCTGCTTCGCCTAATTTCCGGACATCATTGCCTAATATTTAATCGGATCAAAGAGTCTCCAGACACCAGTCCCGCAGCGCAGCGCCCTCTGGCGCAAGCTCTTCGGCGAACTCTCCGGCGAAATCCAGAAAGCCCGCGATATTCTTGGCGTTCACACCGACGATGACCGGCACACCCCGCGCCAGAGCCTCTCCGATCAGAGTGCGAAAGCCGCGACCTTCGACCTCTTGCTTGCCGAATTTGTTGATCAAAACCAGCTCGGCCCCGGCGTCGAGCCCCTGTTCCGTCTGAAAAACCGCCTGTTCCAGCCCCTCGGGGTTCAACCGACAGCCTTTCGACAGCGCGCCAAGGCTCTGCGAAATTTGGATGCGTTCACCAGAGGGCAAAAGCTGCAACTCCATCCGGCATTTGACGTCATTCGGCAGGTCGGTGTTGATCTGAACCGCGCCGGTGACGCGATGCCCTTCGGCCAGCAACCGCTCTGCCAAAGCCGCCAGCAGCACGTCGACCACTCCGCGGCCTTCCGCCATCACATATCCGAGCATGTCTTTGCCCCTTGATTTGCCTCTCCCCGGACATACAGAATGGGATGAGCGCAGGGAAGCCCAGACAGGGAGCACAGGATATGACAGAACATCCCAAGGCCTTTGGCCCCTATCCGGGCGTCATCCTCGCGGGCGGGCAAGGCACCCGTCTCGGCGGTGTCGACAAGGGCATGGTGGAGTTGGGCGGCACGCGGTTGATCGAGCGGACCATCGACCGGCTTGCCCCACAATGCGCCACGCTGGCGATCAGCGCCAATGGCGACCCGAAACGCTATTCCGAGTTCGGCTTTCCGATCCTGCCCGATGGCTCGCCTCAGGCTCAGGGGCCTTTGGCGGGGGTTCTGGCCGGGCTCGATTGGGCGGCGATGAAAGGCTTTGAGGCCATTGTCACGGTCGCCACCGACACGCCATTTTTCCCGACCGATCTGGTGGCACGACTGGCCACCGTGTCTCAGCCCGAGGGCTTTGGCATCGCAGTGACAAAGGAGGACGGCGACGTGCGTTGGCATCCGACCTTTGGCCTTTGGCCGGTGACCTTGCGCCATGACCTGCGCGTCGCGCTTCAGCGCAATCAACGCCGGATGCAGCAATTCGCCGAGGGCAAAGGCGCCGTGCCGGTGCTGTTCGAGGCGGAGCATCCCGAGGAGTTGTTCTTCAACATCAACACGCCCGACGATCTGGCGCGCGCCGAGGCGTGGCTTATCCGCGCTTGATCAGGTAACTTTGGCTCTCGCCGTGATCCGTCATGGCGAGATACTGATGCCCCGCCTCCTGACAGAAATGCGGCACGTCGATCACGGCGGCAGGATCGGAGGCCAGAAGCCGCAAGACCTGCCCCGGCGCCATCGCCAAAAGCCGTTTGCGCGCCTTGAGCACCGGCAGGGGACAGATCAGCCCGATGGCATCGAGGGTCTCGTCCCATGCCTCGTGACATGTTTCCGGTCCGGTGTCCTGGGTCTCATGATGTGTCGTCTCTGTCATACCCAGAGGCTTAATCCAGCCTCATCAACCCTGTCCAGAGGCAAGCGGCATATAGGTCTGTTCCAGCCGCACCCGCAGATAATCCGCCGCCCGCACCGGCGGGTATTGCGGCGCGCCCAGCCCCGGCAGAGGCGCGATGACGCTTTCGGGATTGGGATCGAGGTAAAAGGCCGCCAACGTCCTTGGCTGCACCGGCGGCAAGACCCGATGCGGCGCGGCGCGGTAAAGGTCATTGCTCCAGCGCATCAACTCCTCGCCCACCAAGACCGTCAACGTGTCCGGCGTATCGGGGATGTCGTACCAGCGCCCGGCGCGGTTCTGCACCTGTAGCCCCGCCACCCCGTCGGACAGAACGAGGGTCAGTGCACCGTAATCGAATTGCGGTTGATCGGAGGGAACCTCATGGTGCCACCCATCCGCCGGCGTATGCGACAGCCGCAGTGTGGCGTTGGGTTCCGAGAAATGCGGTTTGAAGAAATCCTTCGGCAGGTCGAGATCGCTTTCGACCGCGCGCATGAGGCTGCGCCCGAGGCCCAGCATTTCCTTGAAATAGTCGCGCATCACGTCGCGAAACTGATCGCAATCGGGCCAGACATTGGGGCCGCGAAAGGGTTCCCCCGCCAAAACGCGCGGATCGTCGGGGCGCAGGTCCAAGCCGATGCTGAAACTTTCCTTGCTCAAAGGCGTGCCATCCTGGCCGCCCAGACGTTCGACCCCCATGCCTGCCCAGCCGCGATTGCAATTGGAATGGCGGATGTCGAGCGGGGCTTTGTCCTCTTCGGGCAGGGCAAAGAACTCCTCCGCCGAGGCGATGACATCGCGCAAAAGCCCGCGCGGGATGCCGTGACCTTTCAGTTGAAACACGCCTTCGGTGCGGCAAGCCCGCCCCAATTGCGCAGAAAATCCACCCGGGTCTTTTCCCGAGATCAGGTCGTGGTGGTCCAAAATCTGTATCATATCTGTGCTTTCAAATGACTTGTCTGCGTCCTCCTCCCCGCAATGATCCGCAGACCGATCATCCGGTCTCTCCAAGATACACGCGCCGCACCGCGCCCAAGGCACAACCTATAGGTGTGTCGCGAAAAATCGGGCTTGTGATGAAACGAAGGGCACAAATTTGCCCCTCTGGTCAGTTTCGATGCGGTCGGGATTTTGCCAAAGCGCTTGCATAAAATGCGATTTCAAACCGTCCGCGTGGGAAGCTTGTGTCTGCGAATTTGATCCAAACGATAAAAAACCGTCACAGAACCATCACAGAGCGTGGGTAGGCGAACCTCTATGCAAACCGGCGCGTGGGCGATCTGCCCTGCCCGCTTTGTCTCTCCCAAAGCAATCACGGGAGAAAGGATCGCAACGCCATAGCCCCCGAGGGCCGCGGCGTGAACCGACATAAGGCCCAGAGCGTGGGCCAAACCGGAGACAGTGTGATGAACACGATCAAATTCACGGCAGCTGCTGCCACCTTCGCCCTCGCAGGCACCGCCGCCTTCGCGGAAACCGAGATCACCTGGTGGCACGCCATGGGCGGCAACCTCGGCGAGACCGTCAACAAAATCGCCGAAGGCTTCAACGCCTCGCAGGACGACTACAAGATCACCCCGATCTTCAAAGGTTCCTACGAAGAGACCCTGACCTCCGGCATCGCCGCTTTCCGTGCGGGCGAACAGCCGAACATCATGCAGGTGTTTGACGCCGGTTCCGCCACCGTGATCGGGGCCCAGGGCGCGACTGTTCCGGTGCAGGATCTCCTGTCTGAGAACGGCGTCGATTTCGACATCAACGACTACATCCCGGGCGTGCGTTACTTCTACGCCGACAACCAAGGCAAGATGATCGGCATGCCGTTCAACTCCTCCTCGCCGGTGATGTATTACAACGCCGACGCGCTGGCCGAAGCCGGTGTCGACGTGCCGACCACTTACGAAGAATTCGAAGCCATCGCGCCTGCCCTCAAAGAGGCCGGTTACATCCCGCTCGTGCAGACGCACCTGCCGTGGGAATTCGTCGAGAACTTTCATTCCCGTCACAACATTCCGTTTGCGACCAATGCCAACGGCTATGACGGCGCAGAAGGCACCCAGATTCTCGTCAACTCCGACGAGATGAAAATGCACTTCACCAAGGTCAAAGAATGGCTCGACGAAGGTTACTTCGGCTTCTTCGGCACCGGTTGGGACGACAACCAAGCGCAATTCGAAGATGGCAAAGCCGCGATGTACATCGGCTCCTCGGGCGATTTCGGTGGTCTGAGCACCAAAGGCATGTCCTTCGAGTGGGGCTCCTCCTACCTCCCCTACTGGGCGTCCATCACTGAAGAGGGCTACCAGACCTTCATCGGCGGCGCGTCGCTCTTCGCCATGGCTGGCAAATCCGCAGAGGAAAACAAGGCAACCGCCGAGTTCTTCCGCTACCTGACCTCGCCGGAAGTTCAGTACATGTGGCACCGTGAAACCGGTTATGTTCCGGTCACCACCGCCGCTTACGAGCTGGCCAAAGCCGATGGTCACTATGACCGTTTCCCGGCTGCTGAAACCGGCCCGAAACAGCTGATGCTGCAAGCTGGCGAAAACACCCGTGGCTACCGCATGGGATTCTACGTCCAGATCCGTGACGTGGAAAACCGTGAACTGGGCCGTGTGCTTTCCGGTGAGACCTCCGTCGAGGACGCGCTGGCCACGATCGAGAAAGAGGGCAACGAGCTTCTCGCCCGTTTCGCCAAGACCCAAGGTTAATTCCGGTCTTCAAGACATCTCTGGCGGCCGCGTCCTCGCGGCCGCCAGGCTTTTGCGAAAGGTCCCCTCATGAAACGCGCAGGCTTTGCCTCCCGCTGGTTGCCCATCCTTCTTCTGGTGCCGCAGCTCTCGATCATCCTCGTCTTTTTCTACTGGCCCGCCGCCTATGCGGTAAAATCGTCTTTCTACCTGCAAGACCCCTTCGGCTTTGGCCAAACCTTTGTCGGGCTGGAAAACTACAGCTCACTGGCCGGGTCCGCCGAATATCTCAGGGTGACGAATTTCACTGTGATCTTCACGGTTCTGGTGACGTTTTTCTCACTGGCGCTGGCGCTGTTGCTCGCGGTCAAGGCGGATAAGGTGATCCGGGGCGCGAAGAGCTATCGCACGCTGTTGATGTGGGTCTACGCGGTGGCGCCGCCGGTCGCGGGCTACATGGGGCTGATGCTGTTCAACCAACGCTGGGGGCCGCTCACCGAGTTGTTCGGCAGCCTCGGTTGGGAGTTCAACCTGCGAGCGGATTATTTTGACACGGCCTTTGCCATGGTCGTCGTCTCCGTCTGGAAACAGGTGCCGGTGAATTTCATCTTCTTCCTCTCCGGGCTTCAGAGCATTCCGAAATCCGTGCGCGAAGCCGCCCTGATCGACAACCGTTCCGCCTCTGGCCGGTTCTGGGACGTGACATTCCCGCTCTTGGCCCCCACCGGATTTTTCCTCCTGATCATCAACATCACCTACGCGCTCTTCGACACCTTCGGCGTGATCGACACGCTGGTGAAAGGCGAGCCTGCGAACAACCCGATGACGCTTGTTTACAAGGTCTACATCGATGGTTTCCGCGGCAACGACCTTGGCGGATCGTCGGCGCAATCTGTGGTGCTGATGGTGCTCGTGCTGGCGCTGACCGTGTTCCAGTTCCGCATGATCGAAAAACGCATTCATTATACGTGAGGCAGGACAATGGCTGACATTTCCCTCTCCGCGGCCACCCCGGTCGTGCCCCGCCGCCGCTTTCGCTGGTCCACCGTGGTGGATCACGCGGTGCTCATCACCGGCGCGCTTATCATGTTCCTGCCCTTGCTCATCTTGGTGCAAACCGCCTCGACGCCCGACGTCGAGACGATGAAATACGGCCCCGGCCTCTACTTCGGCGACCAGCTCGATGACAATTTTCGCAAGGCGATGTTCGAGGCCTCGGGATTTTCCGGCGAGAACACCGGGCTATCGATGTTCAAGAACTCGCTGATCCTCGGCCTCGGCTTTGCCATCGGTAAGATCGTCATCGGCATGATGGCCGCCTATGCCATCGTCTATTTCCGCCTTCGGTTCGCGACATTCGCCTTTTGGCTGATCTTCACCACGCTTCTCTTGCCGCTCGAAGTCCGCATTCTGCCGTCTTACGAGATCACGCAGAAACTCGGCCTGTTGAACAGCTACACCGGCCTGATCGTACCGCTCATTGCCTCCGCCACCGCGACGTTCTTTTTCCGCCAATTCTTCCGCTCCGTGCCCGAAGAACTGGTCGAAGCCGCGCGGATTGATGGCGCAGGTCCGGTGAAATTCTTCATCGACATCCTCGTGCCGCTCTCGCAAACCATGATCGCCGCGATGTTCATCATCATGTTCGTTTACGGCTGGAACCAGTACCTTTGGCCCACGATGGTGACCACCGAAGAGGGCATGTACACCCTCGTGCGCGGCATCAAACAGATCGTTCAGGTGCTGCAAGGCGGCAATGAAATCCCCGAATACGGACGCGCGAATGTGCTGGCGATCATCGCCGTTCTGCCGCCCGTCGCCATCGTCATTTTCTTCCAGAGCTGGTTCGTCAAGGGCCTCACGGAATCCGACAAATAAGGACAACATCAATGGCTCAGGTCACTTTGGACTCCGTCCGCAAAATCTATCCGAACGGCGTCGAGGCCGTCACCCCCGCAAGTTTTCAGATCAAGGACGGCGAATTCGTCGTCTTGGTCGGGCCGTCTGGCTGCGGGAAATCCACGCTCCTGCGCATGATCGCAGGGCTTGAGGACATCACCGAAGGCGCGCTCTCGATCGGCGAGAACGTGGTCAACACGCTCGACCCGGCGGATCGCGACATCGCCATGGTGTTTCAAAACTACGCGCTCTACCCGCATATGACGGTGCGCAAAAACATCGCCTACGGCCTCAAAAACCGCAAAACGCCGAAAGACGTGATCGTGCAAAAGGTCGATGAGGCGGCGAAGATGCTCAACCTCACCGAATACCTCGACCGCAAACCGGCGCAGCTTTCCGGCGGTCAGCGTCAGCGCGTTGCCATGGGCCGTGCCATCGTGCGTGACCCGGCGCTGTTCCTCTTCGATGAACCGCTGTCGAATCTCGACGCGAAACTCCGCAATCAGATGCGGATCGAGATCAAAGCCCTGCAACGGCGCCTTGGCGTCACCTCGATCTACGTCACCCACGATCAGGTCGAGGCCATGACCATGGCCGACCGCATCATCGTCTTGAACGGCGGCAGGATCGAACAGATCGGCACGCCGTCCGACATCTACCACAACCCGGCCTCGACCTTCGTCGCCTCCTTCATGGGCGCCCCCCCGATGAACCTCGTGGCCGCCGAAATGCAGGACGGCAGGCTGAGTTTTGCCGGGCTGGAACTGCCGCTGGCCTCGTCGATGCGCGGCCCGGTGACACTGGGCCTGCGGCCCGAGGATTTGATCATCGACCCCCACGGTCCGCTGGCGATGGAGGTCGAGTTGATCGAAGAGTTGGGCGCGCATCGTCTGTTGCACGGCCAGGTCGACGGCCAACGTCTCACGGTACATCTCGCCAAAGAAGAACAGGTCGCGCTTGGGCCTTTGCGCCTGTCCTGCCGGGTGCAGAACCTCTGCCTGTTCGACCCAGAAACCGGCGTGCGCATGGAGGGCGGCTTTGCCTTCAACCTCGCGCAAGCACGTCAGGAAGAACGCGTATGATCTCGCTCCTCGACAGCCTGCCCCCGGTCACCGAAGCCCAACGCAACACGCTTTTGGCTGCGCCCCGTACCGCCGACGCGCATCGTGCCATGATGGCGGATGTGCTGGCGATGAATGCCGTGCAGATCGGCGGCACGGCAACGCAAAAGGCTTTGCCCTCTGACATCACCGTGGCCGCCTGGAATGTCGAACGCTGCTTGTTTCCTGCTGAGACAGCCGCCCATCTTATGCCGCTGGCGCCCGATGTGGTGCTTCTCTCCGAGGTCGATCACGGCATGGCCCGCACCGGCCAGCGCCACACCACCGAAGAGGTCGCCGCAGCGCTTGGCATGAGTTATGCCTATGGTGTCGAGTTCTTCGAAATGGGGCTCGGCGGGCCGACCGAACGGCATTTCTGCCAAGACGATGTCAATGCGCTGGGTTGGCACGGCAATGCGGTGCTCTCCAAGGCGCCGCTCTCCAAAGTGACGCTCATTCGTCTCGACGATCATGGCCATTGGTTTTCCACGGAAAGTGGCGCCGACCCGGAACAGCCCCGCCTTGGTGGACGGATGGCGATTGCCGCTGTGCTGCCAACCGAGGCCGGTGAGATTTGCGTGGTCTCCACCCATTTGGAAAGCAACGCCGGACCCGCGCATCGGCATGCGCAATTCGCGCTCCTGCTCGATGCGGTCGACGCGTTTGCGCCGGGACTGCCCGTGCTGATCGGTGGCGATCTGAACACCGGCAACCACATCCCGCCCCACTTCGACCATCGCGACGAGACGCTGTTCGAGCTGGGCGAAGCGCGCGGTTACGACTGGGGCTTCACGGCCGAGGGCATGACCACGCGTCCGTCCTTGATCACGCCGCACCCGGAGCGGGTGATGAAGCTCGACTGGATCGCCGCGCGCGACATGCGATGTCTCAGCAAAGGCGTGCTCACCTCTCTCGACACCAACGACCGCCCGCTCGCGGATCACGATTGCGTCTGGGCGCGGGTCGCGTTTTAGACGCGATCCGGGCGCAACACCGAGCTTGAAATGCTCTGCACAACCTGTTCGCGCAGCATCAGTTGCGCGTCCTCGGCAAACAGATCATCGCCGAAGTTCATCGAAAACGTCGCCCGGTTCGCGACGTTGAAAAAGCTCATCGCCGAGATTTGCCAGTGGATCACCAGAGGCGACACATCGGGGCGAAACAGCCCGGCCTCAATGCCCCGGCGACAAATCCGATCGAGTTGCTCAATCGCCGCGATGTTCGTCGTTGCCAGCGTTTGAATACGGGACATGTGATTTCCGTCGTGGATGTTTTCGATCATCACGAGGCGGATGAAATCCGGGTTGTTGCGGTGGTGATCGAAGGTAAATTCCACCACTTTCCGGAGCGCCTCATCCGGCGGCAGGTGACGAATGTCAAGATTGGCCTCGGCCTCGCGCACTTCGCGGTATGCCTGATCCAGCACGGCGAGATAGAGGCTCTCCTTGTCGCCGAAATAGTAGAAAATCATCCGTTTCGAGGTCTGGGTGCGCTCCACGATGGCGCTGATCCGCGCGCCCGACAATCCGTGTGCTGCAAACTCTGCACGCGCCGCATTGAGGATGTCCGCCTTCACAGTTTCTGGGTCTTGCTTCCAAGACCGACCCGGTGACCTCCCCTGAGAACGACCTCGAGCACCGGCCTGCGCCGGTTCTGTTTTTGTCTCGCTGACCATAGCTCGCCTCCTCCGCCCCGCCAAAGTTGCACATTTAACCGCGGGGTTCAATTGTCTTGACGCAATTAACCGAGTGGTTCATTCTAACGCTAACGAATCGTCAATACCGCTTGGGAGGAGCGTCTTGACCACGCCAAACGCACCCAAAACCACAACAGAGACCCCCAAGGACTCTGTCCTCACCGGCCTGATCGGTCGCGGCATCGCTTTGTCGCGCACGCCCGCCATGCACATGGCCGAGGCCCGCGCCCAAGGTATCAACGGCGTCTACCGCATTCTCGACATGGACGCGCCAGAACGTGCGAACACCTCCCTCAAAGCGCTGATCGAGCAGGCGGAAATCTTGGGCTACGACGGGTTCAACGTCACCTACCCCTATAAAATCGAGGTCATCGAGCATCTCGACGAGCTGTCGGACAACGCCCGCTCAGTGGGCGCCGTGAACACGGTGGTTTTGAAGGACGGCAAGCGCTACGGGCACAACACCGATCTTTGGGGCTTTGCCGAGAGCTTTCGCCGTGGCTTGCCAGACGCCAAACGCGACCATGCGCTTTTGATCGGCGCTGGCGGGGCCGGTGTGGCCGTGGCGCATGCGCTGGTGGATTGCGGCGTGAAGCTGCTGTCGATCACCGACACCGACCCTGCGCGTGCCGAAAGCCTCGCCGCGCAGGTCCGCGCCAACCGCCCGGATTGCACGACCCGCGCCGTGACCGACATCAAAGCGCTGGTCACCGAAGATCGCCCCGACGGCATCGTCAACGCCACGCCCGTGGGCATGGCAAAACTGCCTGGCACCTCTTTCCCGGTCGAGTTGATTGACCCCGAAATGTGGGTCGCCGACATCGTCTATTTCCCGCTGGAAACCGAATTGCTGCGCGCCGCGCGGGCCAAGGGCTGCGCCGTGCTGCCCGGCTCCGGCATGGCGGTGTTTCAGGCGGTTCGCGCCTTTGAACTGTTCACCGGCCTGCCCGCCAGCCCAGAGCGGATGAAAGCCCGCTTCGATGCCTTTGACGAGGTCCCGCAAGCACAGGCGAGTTAAAACAGGCGCGCTAACGACACGCACACGACAAGACACTGAAGATACGCAAATGGGAGGAACACTATGCGTTTTGAACTGAAAACCCTCACCGCCGCCGCGGCGCTCACGCTCGGCATGGGTGCCATGGCCAGCGCGGAAACCATCCGCATCGCCCACGTCGACCCGGACGAATGGACCGGCTCGAAAAAAGGCGCCGCTGCCCAGATTTTCAAGAACATCGTCGAAGGCGAAACCGACCTCGAGGTCGAGATCTTCCCGGCCGGCGCGCTTGGCAACGAAGATGAGCTGATCGGTCAGGCCCAAGAGGGTCTTCTGCAGATGGCCATCGTCTCTGGCGCCATGTCGAAAGCCTGCCCGGCGGCCTCCGTTCTGGACATCCCCTACACCTTTGCCTCTGCCACCGTGGCTTGGGACGTGCTCGACGGTGAGTTCGGCGACAACCTCGCCCAGCACTGCCTCGAGCAAACCGGCCTGCGCACGCTGGCTTACGGTGAGACCGGTTTCCGCAACTTCACCAACGGCACCCGCGAAATCCGCAGCCCCGAGGATATGGAAGGCCTGAAATTCCGCGTTCAGCCGATCCCGCTCTACGTTGAGATGGTCAAAGGTCTGGGCGGCGAGCCGACCCCGATCGCATGGACCGAACTGCCGAACGCGCTCTCCACGGGTGTGGTCGACGGTCAGGAAAACCCGGTCGGCGTGATCTACAACAACGGTCTGCACAAGCTGCAGCAATACATGACGCTCGACGGCCACGTCTACGCCGCCGACTTCATCGTGATTGACGATGCGTTCTTTGGCGATCTCTCGGCCTCCGAGCAAGAAGTGGTCGCAAAAGCCGCGCGCATCGCGGGCAACATGGGCCGTTCGATCCAACAATGGAACACCGCAGAAGGCGTCAAGAAGGTTCAGGAAGAAGGCATGCAAGTCTACTCCCCGACCGCCGACGAAATCGCCGCATTCGCTGAGAAAGCACAGCCTGCCGTGGTCGAATATCTCCGTGGCGAGCTGGGCGACGATGCCGTCTGGATTGACAACCTGCAGGCCGCCGTGGCCGCCACGAACGAGTGATCCCTCATCCGGATCACGACACGTAACTGACGGCGGACCGGCGCGAAATGTGCCGGTCCAACGCCGTAAAGAGGGGGCTCCATGCACCGTTTCAACGCCATTCTCAGACGGGTTTTCGCCTTTGGCTCCGGCCTGTCCATGGCGCTCGTCTTTGCGATCATCTTCGTGAACTCGCTGCGCCGCTACATCGTCGGGCAATCCGTGCCCTGGGGCGAGGAGCTTCCGATTTACCTGACCATTTACGGTGTGATGTTCGGCGTCGCCTGGGCCTATAGCGTCGATCAGCACATCCGCTTTACGATCCTCGTCGATATGATCAAACGCCGGACTCGCGAGAAACTTTATCTCGTGGTGGATGTGGTCACCATGATCTCCGGGCTGTGTCTGGCCTACTCCGGGCATATGTTCGCGATGCGTCGCGGCAATCTGGCCTCCTCGGGTCTGAAATCCACCGCCGACAGCCTCGCGCAATCGACCGGCATCGAGGCGCTCACCTGGATCGGCAAAGTCGGCACCTGGCAATATGCCATGGCCATCGGCGGCGTGCTTTTGGCACTCGCGGCCTTTGGGAAATTTTTTGAGCGTTACGACGCTTTGAAAGGAGGGCAGCGATGATTTACGCCGTTCTGATCCTTGCGCTGATCGCCGGTGTGCCGATCGCGTTTTCAATCCTCGCCGCGCTGTTTTCTTTCATGGCGACGCAGGACAACCCCTATGTCATGCGCATTGTCGCCACCGAGATGTTCAAAAGCCTGAACTCTTTCCCGCTTCTTGCCATTCCGCTGTTCGTTTTGGCGGGTGAGATGATGAACGAGTCTGGCATCACCGGCCGCATCATCGCCTTTGCCAATGTCCTCGTCGGCCGGATGCGCGCGGGCCTGGCCTTGGTCAATATCTGGGCGTCGGTGATCTTTGCCGGGCTGTCCGGTTCTGCGGTCGCCGACACCTCCGCGATTGGTCGTGTGTTCATCCCGGAGATGGAGAAACACGGCTACAAACGCGATTTCGCCGCCGCTCTGACCGCCGCCTCTTCTGTGATCGGGCCGATCATTCCGCCCTCGATCCCGGTGATCATCTATGCGCTGATCGTCTCCGGCGTGTCCGTGCCCGCGCTTTTCATGGCCGGTGTGATCCCCGGCATCCTTCTGGCCGTGTTCCTCTCGGCCTATGTGATGCTGACGGTCAAGATCGACCACGGCGATCAGTCCAGCGATCTGGTGACGCAGCCTCCGGCGCAGGCGCTTTTGGGCGGAATCCTTCCGCTGTTGATGCCGGTCTTTGTGGTGGGCTCGATCCTTTTGGGCATCGTGACGCCGACTGAGGCCGCCAGCTTTGCCGTCGCCTACGCGCTCTTCCTCGGTCTGTTTGTGTATCGCAAGCTCAAGCTCGACCGCCTGCCGACGATCTTTGCCGCCGCCATGCGCGACAGTGCGGTGATCCTTGTGATCATCTCCGCCGTGGGCGCGGGCAACTGGCTTTTGACCTACAACCGCGTGCCGAACATGCTCACCGATTGGGTGCTGTCGAACGTTGACGGTCAGACCGCCTTCCTGCTCGCCGTGATCCTGTTGTTCCTCTTCGTGGGTCTCTTCCTCGAAGGCATCGCGGCCATGTTGGTCCTCGTGCCGATCCTGCATCCGATTGCCGTCAGCCTTGGCATCGACCCGGTGCATTTCGGCATCCTCGTGATTTTCAACCTGATGATCGGGCTGATCACACCGCCGCTGGGCCTCTGTCTGTTTGTCGCCGAAGGGGTGGCGCAGGTGGGGATGGCAAAGCTCACCCGCGCGATCCTGCCGTTCTTTGCGGTCGAGGTGCTGGTGCTGTTGATCCTCACCTTCGTGCCGCAAACGGTGACCTGGCTGCCGACCGTGCTCGGTTATTGATAAAACAACCTCGGGCCCGTCTTGGGCCTGAGGCCTTTCCCATAGGAGTTCCCCGCGATGAAGACCTCGATTGCCACCGTCTCGATTTCCGGCAACTTCCGGGAGAAACTCGATGCCATCGCCAAGGCGGGCTATGACGGCATCGAGATTTTCGAACAGGATTTCATCGCCCATGACGGCGGCCCGGGCGAGGTGGCGCGGATGGTGCGCGATCACGGCCTCGACATTCCGCTTTTCCAGCCGTTTCGCGATTTCGAATGCCTGCCGGAGCCTTTGCGGTCCAAGGCCTTTGACCGCGCGAAACGCAAATTCGACGTGATGAACGAATTGGGGACGGATCTCATCCTGTTCTGTTCCTCCTGTCACCCGGCAAGCCTTGGCGGCATCGACCGTGCGGCGGATGATTTCGCCGAGCTGGGCGAGGTGGCCAAGGCCCATGGCGTGCGAGTCGGCTATGAAGCGCTCGCCTGGGGGCGGCACATCAACGATCACCGCGACGCTTGGGAAATCGTGCGCCGCGCCGATCACGACAACATCGGCTTGATCGTCGACAGTTTCCACACGCTGGGGCGAAAGCTCGATCCGAATTCGATCCGCTCCATCCCCGGCGACAAGATTTTCTTTGTCCAACTGGCCGATGCGCCGCTCATCGACATGGATCTGCTCTATTGGTCGCGCCACTTCCGCAACATGCCGGGCGAAGGCGATCTCGATGTCACGGGCTTCATGCGCGCCGTCATGGCGTCGGGCTATGCCGGACCGATCAGCCTTGAGATTTTCAACGACCAGTTCCGTGGTGGCAATCCCTTGACCATCGCGCAGGACGGCTATCGGTCACTGATTTCGCTGATGGATGACGTGCGTACAGTCGAGCCGACCATCGCCCTCGACCTGCCGCCGATCCCGCCGCGCGTGGACATTGACGGGATCTCTTTCATCGAATTCGCCGCCCGGGGCGAGGATGCGCAGAAGCTCTCGACATTGCTGAGTTCTCTGGGCTTCGTGCACACCGCACACCACCGCAACAAGGAAATCGGCCTCTGGCAACAGGGCGACATCCGCATCGTGCTCAACTCCGAAGACAGCGGCCACGCCGCCCATGTCTGGAACGCGCGGGGGCTCAGTGTTTGCGACATCGGGCTCAAGGTCGGCTCGGCCAAGGACACCGTCGCCCGCGCCACCGCCTTGGGCGCCAGCCCCTTTGAGCAACCCATCGGCCCCGGCGAATTGTCGATCCCGGCCATTCGCGGGCTTGAGGGATCGGTTCTGCATTTCATCGACGAGGAAAGCGGACTGTCGCGGGTTTGGGACGTGGAATTCGTGGCCACCGGCGAGGCGGCGACCGCCGACGCCGGTCTCAAGCGCATCGACCACATCGCCCAGACCATGAGCTATGACAATATGCTCAGCTGGACCCTGTTCTACACTGCGCTTTTCGACATGGACAAATCGCCGATGGTCGACGTGATCGACCCGGACGGTCTGGTCCGGTCTCAGGTGGTCGAAAGCGAGGGGCGCGGGTTCTGCGTTTCGCTCAACGGTGCGGAGACGCATCGCACGCTGGCCGGGGATTTCTTGGCGCAAAGTTTTGGCGCTTCGGTGCAGCACATCGCGCTTGCGACCGACGACATCTTTGCCACGGCCGAGGCATTGAAAACCTGCGGCTTCGATCCCCTGCCCCTGTCGGAAAACTACTACGCCGATCTCGCGGCGCGTTTCGATCTGGCGCCCGGACTTTTGGAACGTCTGAAGGCCGCCAATGTGTTCTATGACGAGTTGAACGGCAGCCCCTTCTTTCAGCTCTATTCCCGCAGCTTCGCCGGCGGCATGTTCTTTGAGATCGTGCAGCGCGAGCCGGGCTATGGCGGCTATGGCGCGGCCAATGCGCCCTTCCGAATTGCCGCGCAAAAACGTCTGGCGCGGCCAAAGGGCATGCCCGCGATGAAGGGCTGAAACATTTCCAAAACCACAAAGACCGGACCCCAATGAGGCCCGGTCTTTTTTCCTATGTGCTCTCTCTTAGAGGAAAGCGCCGTTGTCGACTTGGATCACCTGACCGGTGACCGCCTTGCCCATTTCGCTGGCGAGATAGAGCGCCGCATAGGCCTGGTCCCGCGGCTCGGTCATCGGCACGGTGGTGTTGGTGTATTTGTCGGAGAACTCCAGCATCACATCGCCACCTTCCTGTTCGCCCGCCGCCCAGGCGCGCGCAGCATCGGTGTCGGTCACGCCCGGCGCGATGGCGTTACAGCGGATGTTGGTGCCCGACAGGCGGATCGCGATGTTTTTGGTCATCGTGTTCAGCCCGCCCTTGGTCGAGGTATAGGCCACGCCGCAGATCGGCAGGGTGCCGTTCACAGACGACACGTTGATGATCCGGCCCTCGTTGCGCGGCATGAAATGCTTCACCGCCTCGCGGCAATAGCGGAACGGCCCGGCGAGGTTCAGCTCCATGATCTTGGCGAAATGCTCATCCGTGGCTTCCTCAATGGCGACCATATCGCCGGAGCCTGCGTTGTTGACCATGATGTCGACCTGACCATAGGCCTTGATCGCCTCTTCGAACACACGCGCGGGGGCTTCGGGATCGGAGGAGTCGGCCACAAGCCCCATCGCCGTGCCGCCCTTGGCGTTGATCTCGGCGACTTTTTCATCGAGCAGGTCCTTGCCGCGTGCGGTCAGGATGACATTGGCCCCCTCTTCGGCGAAAAGCTCGGCAATCGCGAGGCCGATGCCCTTGGTGGCGCCGGTGACAATCGCTGTTTTTCCTTCGAGCATCTTATGCATGGTATTTTCCTTTCTTGAAATCTAACGGCTCAGCGCGGCGTGATGCGCACACTGGCGGCACGGGTTCGGGCGGAAATCATCGGCGCGAGGTAGGAGCTTTTGGCGTATTTCGCCTGATAGGCGGCGTCGATTTCGTCATTGAGCGCTGCGTCAGCGGGCGCGAAAGCCACGTCATAGATCTGCCCTGCGACCGAAATCCGCCCCGCGCCTTCGCGCATCGCGGCCTTGTACCAGCGCGACGAAGTGCCGTTGTAAGGTCGGACATAAAGCCCGTCGCCCACGACCACCGACCAGATGAACGTCGGCGTGCCATAGGTTTTGCCATCTTCGCGGAACGGGGAAATCCTCAGATCGTCCGCAGCCGCAATCGCGGTGAGTTGCTCCTTGGTCCAGTCCATTTTCCAGCTCCTCGTTGTCGTTTCGAACATCCAGCGGACGCTCGCTGGCCGGTTGAAAGGGATATAGCCCGCCCCCTGAGCCAGATTAGAGCCGTGCGGAAACTGGCACTCATGATCTAAATTCATGAAACCAATTGAATATTGTGCCGTCGAAGAATGCCCCGCGTTCATGATCTCCGCTCATCAGTGGTTGAAAATTTCCATGCATAGTCCTGCCAACTCGCGCGCTCTAGATGTCGTACCAACAGCGCCCAAACAGGACCGCACACCATGCACCGCACAGCTCACGCTTCGACCTCCTCCGCCCTGCCCTTGTTGGCTCTGGGCCTCGGCTCCTTCGGCATCGGCACCACGGAATTTGCGCCTATGGGCCTCTTGCCCGCGATCGCTGAGGGCACCGGCACCTCGATCCCAGCGGCGGGCCAATTGGTCACCGCCTATGCCATCGGCGTCATGGTGAGCGCGCCTGTGATGACCCTGTTCATGTCCCGGTTCGACCGCAAAGCCGCGCTGATGGCGATGATGGCGGTGCTTGTTCTGGGCAATCTGGTCTCGGCCCTCGCGCCCGGCTATTGGACGCTTTTGGTCGGTCGGTTGATCACCAGCATGTGCCAAGGCGCGTTTTTCGGCATCGGCGCGGTCGTGGCGACAAGCCTTGTCCCGAAAGAGCGCCAAGCCAGCGCGGTGGCCACCATGTTTATGGGGCTCAGCATCGCCAATATCGGCGGGGTGCCAGCTTCGGCCTGGCTCGGCGCCCATGTCGGCTGGCGCATGGCCTTCGGCGCCGCAGTTGTCATCGGGCTTTTCGCGATTGCCGCGCTGGCGCTTGCCCTGCCGAAAGAAGCCCCCGGCCCGCGCCCGAATGCCAAGGCCGAACTGCGCGCGCTGCTCACTCCGCAGATGGCGATCACGCTCATCGCCACGGTGCTTTTCGCGGGCGGGTTCTTTGCGGTTTACACCTATGTCGCGCCGCTTTTGCACACTCTCGCGGGGGCGAATGACAGTTTTGTCGTGCTGGTGCTGGTGCTGATCGGGCTGGGCCTGACCTTTGGCAATTGGTTCGGCGGGCGGCTGGCCGATTGGTCGCTGGATAAAGGCGCGCGCATCGCGATGCTCGCCCTTGCGCTGTCGTCTCTCCTGCTACCGCTTTTGGCCACCTCTGGTCCCGGCGCGATGATCGGGTTCGTGATCTGGGCTATCACCGCCTTTGCCTGTGTGCCCGCGCTGCAAATCCGCGCGATGCAGGCCGCCGCCGCCGCACCCTCCCTCGGCGCCGCCTTCAACATCGCCGCATTCAACCTCGGCAACGCCGTGGGCGCTGGCGCAGGTGGGGCCGTGATCGGCTGGGATATGGGCTATGCCGCTGTGCCTGTGGCGGGCGGGTTGATCGTGCTTTTGGGGCTCGCCAGCCTCTGGGTCCGCCGCGCCACGCCTTGATCCGACCGCTTAAGCCAAATCCCCCATCGTCAGGACAAGCCGCCCTTTCACATCGCCCGCCGCCAGACGTTCAAGCCCCGCGCCGACCTCTTCGAAGGGCAGAACCTCGATTTCGACCGGCGGCATGTGTTTGGCGGCAAAGTTGAGAAAGGCGCGCAATTCGGCGCGGGTGCCGACCGAGGACCCCATCACCCGGTGCCCGCCATTGATCAGCCACATCATCGATAAGGGCACAGGATCATGCACCAAAGCGACGGCGACAATCTGGCTCAGCGGATTGACGATGGCGGCGATCATGTCCCAGACCTTCGGTGTCGGCGCGAAGTTCAACGTGATGTCGGCCCCGCCCCAGGCGCGCAGGGCCTCGATCTCATCGGGCGCGACGGCGAGGCTGGCCCCATGGCGCAGCGCCTCGGCGCGTTTGTTGGGATCGAGATCGACCACCGCCACCTCAAGCCCGCGCGCCAAGCCGATGGCAATGGCATATTGCCCCAACCCACCGGCACCGACGATCACAAGACGCTTGCCGGCCTGCACCTCGCAACGCTCCAGCGCCGACCAAGCGGTCAGCCCGGCGCAGAGCAAAGGCCCGCCGGTGACCGGGTCGATCTCATCGGGGATTTCGGTGGCAAAGGCGGCCTCGACAATCGCATATTCCGCGAAGGCGCCATAGGCGTCGAGACCGCGCGCCTTTTGCGATTGGCAGAAGGTCTCATGCCCGGTCAGACAGGGATCGCAATGTTGGCAGGTCTCATAGAGCCACGGCAAGCCGATCCGCGTGCCCTCGGCCAAAGGACCGTCACCCGCGACGATCCGACCGATGCCTTCGTGACCGAGGATGAGCGGAAAGGCCTCCTCCGGCATCGGTTCCTCGCCGCGCTGCACATGCAAATCAGAGTGGCAAATGCCGCAGGCCTCAACCTTGACGAGATATTGCCCCGGCCCCGGCACGGGCACGGGCACCTCGGCGATTCGCAACGCTGCCCCGGGCGCATCGCAAAGCGCGGCCTTCATCGTGGTGGGAAGATCAGTCATGTTGGCTCCTTTCGGCGCCCAAAAGTCGCGGCAGATTGCCGAACCGACCAATGAGGCCAAAGATCAGCGCCGAGAGGGCGGCAAAGATCACGGAGACCACGGCGAGGATCGGCGTATAGCCATAGCGGAGCGCGTTGAAAATCTTGATCGGCAGGGTTTCGACGGTGAAGCCCGCGACCATATAGGCGATGATATATTCGTTGAGGCTCAAGACGAAGGCGAAGGCATAGCCCGAAACCATATAGGGGATCAGCAGCGGCAGAATGACGGTGCGAAACACGCCCCATCGCCCGGCGCCCATCACCCGCGCGGCTTCGATGAGGGATCGGTCGATGCCCTTGAGACCCAAGGAGATGGTGACCAGAGGCAAGGTCACGAGGAAGATGCCGTGGGAGATGATGGTGGCGTAAATCCGACCATAGCCGCCGAGCGTCATCCAGAAGATCATGAACCCAAGCGCGGAGATCACCGGCGGCAAGGCGAAGGGCGCAAGCCCCATGCCGGTGAGCGCCTTGGCCGCGATCCCGCGCCGTTCCCAAACGTAAAGCGCCAGAGGCAGGGCAATCGCCACCGCAAGCGCCGCCGCACAGGCCGCGATCACCAAGGAATGGCGCAAAGGCACCAACCATTCGCTTTGCCGAAACAGCTCGCCATACCAGCGCAGCGACGGATCGACCGGCGGAAAGCGCAAGGACTGCGGGCCGTTCAAAGACACCGCCGCCACGATCACCAGAGGCGCCAAAAGCAGGGCGAGGATCACCAGAACATAGGTGGTTTTCAAAGCGCGCGTCATGCCGCCCCCCTTTCGCGTCCGGCCAGAGAGGCCAGCCCCACAAGCGCCAGCGCCACCAGCATGAGAAACACCGACATGGCCGCACCAAAGGGCAGGTTGGATTGATAAACTGCCTGATCGGTGATGTGGACGGACAGGGTCCAATGCTCGGACCGGCCCAGAAGCTGTGGCAAAAGATAAGAGCCCAGCGTGAAGACGAAGACGAGGATAAAGGCGCCGACGATGGCGCCACGGAGGTTCGGGACGATCACGCCAAAGAACGCGCGCGGACCGGAGGCGCCCATGACGCGGGCCGCTTCGACGATCTCGGGATCGAGCCGCGAGACCGGCGGGTAGAGCACCAGAACGGCAAAGGGAAAGCCGATGTAACACAGGCCCGTGATCAGTGCGAAAAGCGAGGGCGTGTAGGCGCGCGGTTCATCAATCAGACCCAGCCAGTGGAACAGATTGCCGATGCCCGCCGTCTGCGACAGGAGCGTCGAGAGCGAAAATCCGATGATCACCTCGGAGAGCGCCAGCGCAGACAAAAGCACCACGAGAATGCGGGTCTGCGCCCGATGCCCCATGTTCGAGAGAAAGACGGTGAAGGGAAAGGCCAGCGCAACACAGATCGCCGCCGCCGTGAGCGAGACGGAGATCGAGACCGCCATGACCTTGCCGAAAAACGCGGAGAGAAACCGCGCGTAGCTGTCCCATTCAAAGGACCATTCGTAAAAGCCGCTCACATCGCGATGGGCGACGGAGACGGCCAACATGATACCGAAAGGCACGAGGAAAAACAGCGTCAGCATGGCGGCGGGCCAAAGCCCGAGCCAGCGCGGCGTGGCGGTTTGCACAGATGTCGCGCTCATTGCACCACCACCTTTTCGCCATCGCGAAAGCAAATGCCGACGGTCTGACCGGTGGCCAGATCATGACCATGACCGGGGGCCAGATGCGCGGTGATCTCCTGATCGCCGACACGCATCAGAACGTGAAGGCTCTCGCCCAGATCGCGCAGAAAACTGATCTCTGCGGGCAGACCGTCGTCCGGCGCGCCGAGCAGCACATGTTCGGGCCGCACCGAAAGATGCGCCTCACCCGATGGGATGGCGATCCGGTCGCCCTCGGTGATCGGGAAGGCATGACCTAGGACGGAGACCGCCCCATCGGCCACGGTGCAGGGCATCAGGTTCGTCGTGCCGATGAACCCGGCCACGAACGCATTGGCAGGCCTGTGATAAAGCTCCATCGGCGCGCCCGCCTGTTGGATCACGCCGTCCTTCATGACGATCACCAGATCGGCCATGGTCAGGGCTTCTTTTTGGTCATGGGTCACGACGACGGTGGTCACGCCGAGGCGTTGTTGAATCTGGCGCAGTTCGATCTGCATATGCTCGCGCAGGCTGGCGTCGAGCGCGGAGAGCGGCTCATCGAGCAAAAACACCTGCGGATCGATCGACAGACCGCGCGCGATGGCGACGCGCTGACGCTGGCCGCCGGACAATTGATGAATGCGGCGCGATCCAAGACCGGGCAGTTGCACCAGCTCCAAAAGCTCCTCGGCGCGGGCCCGCCTTGTCGCCTTGTCAACGCCGCGAATGGCCAGCGGATAGGCGATGTTGTCCGCGACATCGAGATGCGGGAACAGCGCCAGAGATTGGAACACCATGCCCATGCCGCGCTTGTGCGTCGGCACCACGGTCTGATCGGCGCCGCAGACGTAGATACGGCCGTCGGTGGGCGTCTCAAGCCCGGCGATCAGGCGCAAAAGCGTGGTCTTGCCACAGCCCGAGGGGCCAAGCAGACAGACGAATTTACCGTTGGGAATATCGAGCGACACGGAGTCGAGCGCTCTGAACGTGCCGAAGTCCTTGCTCAGGCTGTCGATGCGCAATTCGGTCATATCGGGTCTCCTGTCGTCAAAAATGCGCGCCGCGGCAAGAGGGCCACCGCGACGCGCCAGGGAAAGTTTAGTGGGACAACGTCACGGGCATATCAGCCGGTGATTTTCTCGGACCACATCTGGTTGATCCAATCGCCACGGTCCACATAGATTTCGTTGAGCGGCAGGATCGGCGCCTTGTCGGACGACACGGCGGCGAATTCCTCGTCGGTGAGATCGGTCAGATCGCGCGACACGGTCGGCGCGGTGCCGACGAACCGCGACAACTTCGACTGAATCTCCGGCTGAGCCATGTAGTTGATGAACTCCTGCGCGGGCTCGAGGGCCTTGGAGGCTTTCGACACCACCCAGGAACCGCTGTCCAGAACGGCACCTTCGTCGGGGAAGGAGGAGCGCACCGGCTTGCCTTGCGAGGCGGCGAGGCCCGTCACATCGTGATAATACTGCCCCATCGGAATCTCGCCGGTTTCCAGTGCCTGCTGGAACTGGCCTTCGTCGCGATACCACAGGCGCACATTGGATTTCACCTCGGCGAGCTTGTCCATCACCTGCAAAACGCCCTCGTCGGTCTTGAGGATCTCCGTGCCGCCGAAATAGGTCGTCGCGGTGATTTCCAGAAGGAAGGAGTTGGTCGCCATGGACATGAGGCCGAGTTTGTCGGCATTCGCCGCATCCCAAAGCGCGGTCCAAGATGTCGGCGCCTCGGCAAACACATCGGTGTTGGTCACCAAAGTGATGTACCAACTCACGGCCCCCGTGCCGTAGATCTTGCCATCTTCATAGCGATGCACGAAGTGATCCGGCAGGTTGCCGAGATTGCTCAGAGCCCCCTCGTCGAGCGGCGCCCAGAGACCTGAACGCTCGCCTTTGATGCGCGCGAGTTGCGCGATCATCGACACGTCCGCCGGGGCCTGACCGGCACGCGCGGCCTGCGCCAGTTGCACGAGCCAGGCTTCGCCTGTCGGCTCGGCGATGCTCTCAATCTCGATGCCGGTGGCTGCGGTGAATTCCGGATAGATGTATTGATCAAAGCTTTCCTGGAAATAGCCGCCATAGGTGCCGACCTTGAGCGGGCTGTTGGCGGCGCGCAGGATCGAAGGGGCGGACAGAGCGGCCACGGTGGCGGCGCTCGCTTTGAGAAACTGACGTCTTTGCATGGTTGGAAACTCCCTGTGGTTCCGGCTTTGGATTAGCGACCCTGCGGCACGCCGGGCAGCGCGCAGAGCATTTCAAAGAGAAAATTGGCGGCGATCACAGCGGTGTTGCCCGCCGGATCGTAGGGCGGCGAGACCTCGACGAGATCACAGCCCACAAGGTTCAGCCCCGCCGTGCCGCGAATGATTTCGAGGCCTTGCATGGTGGTCAGCCCGCCCACTTCGACGGTGCCGGTGCCGGGCGCGAAGGCCGGGTCGAGGCTGTCGATGTCATAGGACAGGTAGACCGGCGCATCGCCGATCTTTTCGCGGATCTCGGCCATCAGCGGCGTCAAAGACTTGTGCCAGCACTCCTCGGCCTGAATACAAGTCCAGCCCTGCTCGCGGCCCCAATCGAAATCGGCCTTGCTGTAGCCCGTGCCGCGCAGCCCGATCTGGAACACCTTGTCGTTTTGCAGACAGCCCTCTTCCCACGCCCGACGGAACGGGCAACCATGCGCTTCTTTCTCGCCGAACATATCTTCGTTGGTGTCGGAATGCGCATCGACGTGGATGAGCGCGACCGGCCCGTGTTTTTCCGCGACAGCGCGCAGGATCGGCCAGGTCAGCGTGTGATCGCCGCCCAAGGTCAAGGGGATCGCACCATGGGAGATCACACCGCGATAGTGCTCGGCGATGATCTCGACGGATTTCTTCAGGTCATAGAGGTTGACCGGCACGTCGCCGATGTCCGCCACTTGCAGATGTTCGAAAGGCGCGGCCCCCGTGGCCATGTTGTAGGGGCGGATCATCCGGCTTTCGTCCCGGATCTGACGCGGACCAAGGCGCGTGCCCGGGCGGTTCGAGGTGCCGATGTCCATCGGAATCCCCAGAAAACAGGCATCCAGCCCCTCGGCACTTTGCGCCACTGGCAGGCGCATCATCGAGGCCAGCCCGCCGGTGCGGGGCATCTCGTTGCCAGAGAGGGGTTGATTGAATCGGTGCTCGCTCATCGGCTTTCTCCTTAAGTCGGGCGGAGAATGCGCCAGCGTGTTCATCCGATAAATATCGCGATTAAGATTTTTAGTTTGATAAAAGTTGAAGTTACAAAAGGCCGCGCCGCTTTTTTCGGCAGTTCCCGCGCCCTATACGCCGGCGGGCGCCGGGGGGTCGACATAAATCCGCGACAGCTCCTTGAGCATTTCCTGCGCCAAAGGCGAGGCATCGACATCCGGACGGGTGATCGCCTCGAAGGTACAGCGGTAGATAAAGCGGTCGCTCAGCACCGGTTTGAGCCGACCTTCACGCACCCAAGTCGTCACGGAATGATCGGGCAGATAGCCGATATAGGCACCCGAAAGAATCATGATCAGCTGTTGCTCCAACCCCTGCGCCATGGCCGGAGAATTCGGAAAATCGCGGTTGTTCCAGTGATCGTCGCGCCAATAGCTGCGCCCGACGGTGCGCATGGTGGTGACGAATTCCGGCGTCATTTCCTCTTCCGGCACCTTCCACAACAGGTGGTTCGAGGCGCAGTAGAGATAGTTGGTCTCGGTGTAGAGCGGTTTGTAATCGAGCCCCGCGACCTTATGCGGGAAGGAGCCGATGCCGAGATGCAGCGAGCCGTCACGCACCCGGGCCTGCAACTCCTGCGGGCTGCATTGCGCCAATTCAAACCGCAACGAGGTGGCCCGTTTTTCCAGCGCGCCGATCGCCTCGGACAGGCGAAAATTCGGGTCCGTGACCACGTGATCGACCACGCCGATCCGCAAAGTCCCCGACAGCGCACCGCGCAGCACAGCGGTTTCCGAGACGAATTCCTCAGAGGCCGCCAGAAAGCGCACCACGGCGGAATGCACCGCCTCGCCCTTTTGCGTCAGACGAAACCCCGCCCGCCCGCGACGACAGAGCGTCATGCCGAGACGGTCCTCGAAGGCGGTGATCTGGGTCGAAATCGTCGATTGGCTGACGTTCAACTCGGCCTGCGCGGCGGCAAACCCCCGGTGGCGCACCACCGCGTCGAACACGCGCATCAATCGAACGTCTGCCCCGGAAAGCTGCATTATACCTCAGTGTCAATCTGCCTGTAATCGCTCCCCTGTGTGGAGAGCGTCGACGGATCATAGCACGCAGGCACGGTGGCGAGAAGCATCGCCGGATCGCGCCCGGCCTGTGCCAAAATCTTGCCATCCGCGCCGACGATGACGGAGCCACCGAAGTAGCTCAGATGCGCCTCCATGCCACAGAGATTGGCATAGACAATGCTCAACCCGTGATTGGCGGCCATCGCTGGCACGACATGAGTGCCGACATGGTCAAACGGGTCCATCGCCGCCGTGGGCGTAAGGATAATCTCGACGCCTTGGCGCTTGAGCGCGGCAATATGCGGTGCGAATTCAACATCGTAACAGATCAACATGGCGGCCTTGCGACCGGCCAGTTCGAACTGAGTATAGCGGTCTCCGGCGGTGAAGCGCTTGGCCTCTTCCGGGCCGTAAAGCTGAATTTTACGATGGTTGCCGAGGGTCTCGCCCGAAGCTGAGACACAGAGCGCTGCGTTGTAGATCGTATCGCCCGCCCGCTCCGGGTAGCCGACACAGATCGCACATCCTGCCGCCTGCGCGAGCGGGGCGAGACGGGCGCGCATCGTTTCTTGGTCCAGCGCCAAATCGGCCAGATCGGGACGCTCATAGCCGGTCAGAAACAGCTCGGGCAAGACAATGACCTCCGCCCCCGCAAGACCTGCCGCAGCCGAGGCGCTCGCGATCTGATCGAACGCCAGATCGCAATCACCGGCAACAGAGGGCGCTTGCCAGAGGGCGACGGTCAAGGCGCTCATAGCCCGTGCACCGCTTTCACCTCGGTGAAATCCTCGAGCCCCAAAAGCCCGCCTTCGCGACCGTTGCCGGACTGGCCGTAGCCGCCAAAGGGGCTGCCGTAATTGTGCGGCGCGCCGTTGAGGTGGACCATACCCGCACGCAGGCCCTTGGCCACTCGTCGCGCCCGTGCCGGATCGCCGGTCTGGACATAGGCGGCCAGCCCGTAGGGCGTGTCATTGCCAAGCGCGATGGCTTCTGCCTCGTCCGCAAACGGCGTGATCACCAAGACCGGGCCAAAGACCTCTTCGCGCCACAGACGCATGTCGGGCGTGACATCGGCAAAGACCGTCGGGCGGGCGTAGTGACCACGATTGATCCCCTCGGGCTTGCCGGTGCCGCCCGCGATCAGGCGCGCGCCGTCGTCGATGCCCGCTTGAATGAGGCTCTGCACCCGGTCCCATTGCAGCGCGGACACCAGAGGGCCGATGTGATCGCCTTCCTCGGTCGGCTCACCCACCACCGTGACCTCCGCCGCCGCTTGTGCCAGCCCGACGACCTTGTCGTAGACCGAGACCTCAACGATGAGCCGCGTCGGCGCGTCACAGCTTTGGCCGGTGTTGTTCATGCATTCGGCGACCGAGGCCGCAACCTGCGTTTCCAAATCGCAATCGGCAAAGACCAGATTGGGGCTTTTACCGCCCAGCTCCAACGTCACACGTTTCACGCTTGCGGCGGCATCGCGGGTCACGGCGGCGCCTGCGCGGGTGGAGCCGGTGAAGGACATCATGGCGATATCCGGATGACGCGAGAGTGCGGCGCCGACCTCCGGCCCGTCCCCGTTCACGAGGTTGAACACCCCCGCTGGAAAGCCCGCCTCATGGATCATCTCGGCGTAAAGCATGGCCGACAGAGGCGCGATCTCGGAGGGTTTGAGCACAGAGGTGCAGCCGGTCAAAAGCGCCGGGATGACTTTCAAAGCGATCTGGTTCATCGGCCAGTTCCACGGCGTGATCAGGCCGACAACGCCGATTGGTTCGCGCATCAGCGTGTCGCCATTGGGCAATTGCCATTCCCATTCCATCGTCTCAAGTGCTTCGAGAAAGCCCTCGACATGTCCGACGCCGGTGTCGGCCTGTTGCGCCCGCGACATGGAAATCGGCGCGCCCATTTCAGTGGTGATCGCCTGCGCCATCTCCTCATATCGGGTTTTGTAAATCTCCAAGAGGCGTTCCACACAAGCGCGTCGCTCCGAGAGAGGCGTCGCGGCCCAGCCCGGAAACGCGGCTTTGGCGGCGGCCACCGCGCGGTCGACATCGGCGGCGGTGCCGAGGCTGATCTGGGTGACGATCTCTTCTGTGGCGGGGTTCTCGACGGCAAAGTCACGTGCGGTGAGCGGCGCAACGAAAGCGCCGCCGATATAGAAGGTCTTGTGGTCCATCAGAGGCCCTTTTCTTTCAACCAGGTGGTGATGATGTCGGTGAGACGCGCGCCGGAGAACGACGGGAAATGCCCGCCATGGACGACGCGCACCGGCAGACGCGCAAGGCGCTGCATCGAGCGGATGTAGGCCTCCGCGTCGGCATGATAGGTGTCTTCAATGAGCGGCCCGTCATAGACGAGATCGCCGGAAATCAAGACGCCCGAGGCCGCCTCCCATAGCGCGATACCGCCGGGGCTATGGCCGGGCGTGTGGATCACTTCGAAGGTCCGGTCGCCCAGATCGATCATGTCGCCGTCTTCGAGGATGCGCGTCGCAGGGGCGGCTTTCACGGCGTAAGTCGTCGAGCTGTAGGGCACATCCGGCAGGGCGTCGAAAATCTCGTCGGTGACATAGGGATCGGCCAGCGTGTTGACGCGCGTCGGATCGGTGAGGATCTCGGCCTCGGCGCTATGACAGAGGCGACAGGGGAATTCGTGGTGGCAGCCAATGTGATCGAAATGCGTGTGGCTGGCGACGGCATCCAGAGGGCGCTCGCTCACAAGCGGCACCCATTCGCGCAGGGAGACCACGCCCATACCACTGTCGACCATCAGGTCCCGATCACGGCCCCGCACATGCCAGATGTTGCAGCGGTAGAATTCCTGAATGTAAGGCTCGTCGATCCAGGTGATGCCATCGCCTGCGGCGCGTTGGCGATACCAGTTCTTGGGTGGAATACGGGTCATGCGGCCTCCGCAGTGCTATGCGGCAAGATCACCGGGTTGCGACCGAAAAGTTCGACCTCCGCGCCGAGTTGCGGATGGGCACCTTGCGGCAGATGTGCGACCAAAGTCAGATCGGGGGCGTTCACCGGCGTGAAATGACACCGGTGATGTGCGCCGAAGAACGACGCCTCGGTGAGGCGCGCCGGGCCGAGGCTGAACTGGCCCTCAAGACCGATGTTTTCGGGCCGCAGACAGAGAAGGCCCTCCGCCGCCGGGACATCCAATGGACCGAGCGGCGAGGCCCCCGCCGCACTCACCCGAATGCGGTTCATCTCGCCCATGAAATTGGCGGAGAACAGGGTTTTGGGCGTGAGATAGACCTCTTCGGGCGTGCCGCAATGTTCGATCTTGCCGTGGTTCATCACAACGATCCGGTCGGCGATGGCCATGGCTTCTTCCTGATCGTGGGTGACATGGACAAAGGTGGTGCCGACACGGCGCTGGATGGCTTTCAACTCGTCCTGCATCTGGCGGCGCAGTTTGAGATCGAGCGCGCCCAGAGGTTCGTCGAGCAAGAGCACATCGGGTTCCACCGCCAGCGCACGCGCCAGCGCGACACGTTGGCGTTGCCCGCCCGACAGCTCATGCGGTTTGCGCCCGGCCTTGTCGGCAAGCCCCACCATGTCGAGCATCTCCATGGCTTTTTCACTCCGCGCCGCCTTCGCCATCCCGCGCATCCGCAACCCAAAGGCCACGTTGTCACGCAGGGTCATATGCGGGAACAGAGCGTAGTCTTGGAACATGGTCGTGGTCGGGCGGTCTTTCGGGCCGACATGGGTCATGTCCTTGCCGCCGATCAGAACCTGCCCCTCTGAGGGCGTGTAAAACCCGCCGATGATGGACAAAAGCGTGGTCTTGCCACAGCCAGACGGGCCAAGCAGAACGATGAATTCCCCGGCAGCGATCTCAAGGTCGACCCGATGCAGCGCGGTGAAACTGTTGAACCGGTGCTCGACGGCGTTGATATGAACATCGGCGGTCATTTCGATCCCTTTCGAAACAGGGTGAGTTCCAGCACCACGACGATGGCGATGGACACGAGGAAGACGAGAGAGCCGACCGCGTTGGTCTCGGGCGACAGGCCCGAGCGCAGCATGGACCAGATCTCGACGGGCAAGGTGACGTCAAACCGGGTCAGCAGGAAGGCGATGATGAACTCGTCCCAGGAGAAGGTGAAGGCGAGGAAAAATGCCGCCGCCAGCGAGGGCGTAAGCATGGGAGCGGCGACAAGCCAGAGCACCTGCCACTCGCGCGCGCCCAAATCCCGCGCGGCTTTGAGCGCACTTTTTTGGTGCTCGCCGATGGCGGCATAGATGATCGCGAAACACAAAGGCAGGTTGATCACCACATGGCCGATCCCGGTCGCCAAAAGCGAAGGACGAAGGCCAATCTGGTTGAACATCTGCAACAGGCCCAGCGCGATGATCAGATAGCTCACCGTCATCGGCGCAATGAGGGCCCCGCGCATGAGTGCTGAGCCCGGCAAGATGACGCGGGCCAGTCCCGATGCAGCGAGAAAGCCCAGTGTGAGCGCAGAGAGCGAGGACAGCAGTGCGACGATCAGAGAGTTGAGCAGCGCCTCCATCATGGCGCGATCCGAGAGCACTTTGGCGTACCACTCGAAAGTGACGCCCTTGAACGGCGGCACCGGCAGGCGGCCGTCCTGAAAGGAAAACACCACCAAGGTGACAACCGGCAAAAGGATGAAGGTGAAGAGAGCCAGAAGGTAGACCCAAGAGAGATACCGCATCACACACGCTCCATTTTCAGCCAGCGCGCCGAGGCCGCATAGGCGAGCGTGACGATTGCCATGAGCACAATCGACAGCGCCGAGGCCATCGGATAATCACCACGCCGCCCAAGCTGCAACATGATGAGCTGCGGCAGGGTCAGTTCGTTGTTGCCGCCAAGGATTTGCGGCGTGATGTAATCGCCGATGCACAGAACAAAGGTCAGGAACGCCCCCGTCATCACCCCCGGCAAGGTGAGCGGCAGGATCACGAGCCGGATGACTTGTCCTTGCGAGGCGCCCAAATCCTGCGCCGCGCGGGCGTAGTTGGGCGAGAGTTGAATGAGGTTGGAATAGATCGTCAGCGTCAAAAGCATGACGAAGAAATGCACAAACCCCGTGACGGTGGCAGCGCGGGTGGCCATGATCTGAACGGGTTCCGCCAAGAGGCCAAGCCCCACCAGCGCATTCATTACCACGCCCTTTTCGCCCAAAACCAAAGCCCAGGAATAAGACCGCACCACGTAAGACGTCCAAAACGGCAAGACCGCCAGCAAGAGCACCATGCGCCGCCAACGCGCAGGCACGCGGGTGGCGATAATCCAGGCCAGAGGCCAGGCCAGAAGCACCGAGATCACCGTGACGGTCACGGTGATTTCCAGCGAGACAAAGATGCCGCGACGCAGAGAGGGATCGGTGAAAATCCGAAGGTAATTGCCGAGATCATGCCCCTGCACGATCTCGCGGCCTTCAAGATGCGCAAGGCTCATGAGCGCCATCGCCCCGAAAGGCACGGCGAAAAAGACGAGGGTCCAAAGGAGCGCGGGGGTGACGAGTGCCACCCCCTGCCGTTTTTCCTGGGCTTCGATGCTCATGTCCGGCTCAGTTCTGAAGCATATCGGTCCAGAGGTCCTGCATCCCCGCATCGGTGTCGGCATCCGGCACAGGGTAGAGCTGGGCGCGGGTCAGATACTCGGCCTGATCGTCCCAGCGCAGGATGTCTTTTTGCGCCTCAGTCAGAACATCACCGGCGGCTTTATTCGCCGGCATACCCCAGTAACACGACGAAGTTGCAAGCCGCGCCTGACCTTCGGGAGAGGTGACGTATTTGATGAACTCCGCCGCCAGCTCCGGCTTTTCCGTGCCTTCGACGATGGCCAGAGATTGCGCCCAAAGCAGGCCGCCTTCTTCCGGGATCGTCCAGTCGAGATCGGGGTTCTCGGCATTGAGCACGGCGGTCAGCCATTCGCCACCGCCGATCAGCACATCGACCTCGCCGGTCGCCAGAGCGGTCTGGCTGCCGACCACGTCGGAGACCTGTTTCGAAGCGGCTTTCAATTGCATCAGCGGATCGCGCAGGCTCTCGACCGCCGAGGCATCGAGGTCCACCGTGGCGACACCTGCGTTCAGACCAACAAGACCCAAAACCGGCAGGTAATAGTCATAAATCGCGATGCGCCCATCGTATTTGCCGGACCAAAGCGCTGCGAGGCTGGTCATATCTTCTGCATCGACGGCGGATTTGTTGTAGGCGATCGTGTTGTAGCCGAATTTCTCGACGGCGGCATAGGTGGTGCCGTCAATCGTGACGTGATCGTCGAGCCGCACCTCGGGGAAATACTCACTGGTCGGGGCGGTGCCTTCGGGCAGCGGCGCCAAAAGGCCACGCTCCACCGCGCGCCCGACATCGACCGCATCGATCACCATGACATCCCAGTCGCCGGGGCGCGATTGCTCCAAAAGCGTCAGACCGGCTGCGGTGCCTTCGTATTCTTTGACATTCACCCGCACGTCATGGGCGGTCTCGAAGGGTTCGAGAAGTTCGGGATCAGCGTGGTCGCACCAGATCAGGGCATTGAGGTCTTCGGCATAGGCGGCCGGGGCGAGACCGGTCATGAGGGCTACGAGCGCGCAGCTGTGTTTGAAAGTCATTGTCATCTCCTGTTGGCATGTCGGCTTGTTGGGTCGCCGTATGGGAAGAGCCAAGGGGAGATTGCAACGCTGTTCGCCCTCGGCTTTCTTCTGAAGTCCGGCGCAGCATGCGTTGGAGATTTCATCCGATAAATATCGCGATTAAGATGTTTGGTTTGATGAAAATCGAAGTTAGGAGACGCCACGCCGCTTTTTTCAGCGGTTCATCCGGCCTTCGCGACAGGTTCTATGCACTCCGCCCGGCAGTTCTGCCGAGTGTCACGATGGATCACAGCGGCTGAACGGCGTTATAGCGCCGGTCGTGCCAGACCAGTGGCCGAAGCGCGCGGTCAAGCGCAATGCCGGACAGGCCACCCGCAAAGAGGATGTGACTGCCCAAGTCGATCTCGCCGATCACGGCGCAATCCATCGTGGCCACGGACTGTTTCAGACGCGGATGACCTGAGGACCAACTGTCCCAGATCCCCTGTTCAAACCGTTGCTCAGGCGGGCGTTTCCCGGCAAAAGCATCAGCGATGTCGCGTTGCCCCTCGGCCAGCATGGCAAAGGAAAATCCCGCACGCTTTCGGATCAAGGCAGCAAGTTCTGATGTGGCATCAATCGACACAAGGATCGCGGGCGGCGCCCCCGTGAGCGACATCGCCGCCGTCACCGTGCGCCCAAGCCGCGCCGCGCCCTCGCCCGCCGTCACCAGACAGGCGGTCGCGGCCAGAGACGCCATGGCATCGCGGAAATCCTGCATCTCGATCCCGCTCTCAAAGCGCGGGTCCAGTTCCAGATGTTGCACCACGCTCATGATCCGCTCCCCGGCTTGGGCGAGAACAGCGTCTCGAATTTATTGGGCACCCCGTCCATCTCACTGGCGTTCGCGGGGGGCGTGCCGATCTGGGTGATCACCGGCCAGATCTCGGCATATTTGCGGTTCATTTCCACCCATTGCTCCACCTCCGGCTCAGTGTCCGGGCGGATCGCATCGGCGGGGCATTCGGGTTCGCAAACACCGCAGTCGATGCATTCGTCCGGGTGGATCACCAACATGTTCTCGCCTTCGTAAAAGCAATCGACGGGACAGACTTCGACGCAGTCCATGTGTTTGCAGGCGATGCAGTTTTCTAACACGACATAGGTCATTGGGGGTCTTCGAGTTCAAAGGGCAAAAACGTCCCGCCCGCAGGGGGTGCGGACGGGACAGGTCTGTCGCACGGGGGGGCTGTGCGATCAGGCCAGATTGGACTCAGCGAATTCGTAGTTCGCCAGAGTGTCGAGGAAGTTCGTGACGTAATCCGGGCGACGGTTGCGGAAGTCGACGTAGTAGCTGTGCTCCCAGACATCGAGACCCAAAAGCGCCGTGCCTTCGCCGGTCGCCAGCGGGTTCACACCATTCGGCGTTTTGGTCACGGCGAGCGTGCCATCCGCCTTTTGGATCAACCACGCCCAGCCGGAGCCGAACTGACCGATCGCGGCGGCTTTGAAGGCCGCTTTGAACTCATCGACCGTTCCGAAGGCTTCGGTGATCTTGGTCTCAAGCTTGCCCGGGATGCCGCCACCGGTCGGGGACAGAGCGCTCCAGAAGTGGATGTGGTTCCAGTGCTGGCCCGCATTGTTGAAAATCGGCGCACGGGCGTCGTCGCCATAGGTCAGCGCGATGATCTCTTCGAGGCTCTTGCCTTGCAGATCGGCATTGGCGTCGACAAAGCCATTGAGCGCGGTGACATAGGCCTGATGGTGTTTGTCATGGTGCAGCTCAAGCGTTTCCTGGCTCATGCCACGTTCGGCCAAAGCAGAGTGCGCGTAGGTCAGGGAGGGAAGTTCGAAGGTCATGTGCGTCTCCTTTCGAGGCGGGACGGTTCAGCGCAAGTCAACATCAGCGGGGCTTGCGTCTTTGCGACCGTCACGTTATTAAAACAAGTACGCACTTTGAAAAACATTGAGGGCAATATGTCAAGTGATGACTTGGAAAAATATCGCCGAGGTGGTGAAAGCTCCGAAACGCCTGCGCGGAACCCTGCGCGGAACACCGGGCCGGATCAGGCCACATGGTCGCCCCGCGCGCCCTCGGAACGCATCCTGATGACCCTCAAAATGCATGGCGCGATGACTTCGGCGCAGGTCGGCAAACAGTTGCAGATCACCGGCGAGGCCGCGCGCCAGCAGCTTGCCAAACTCATGGACGACGGTCTGGTCACCGAAGAACGCCGCGCCGCCGGACGCGGACGCCCGGCCATCTATTGGCATCTGACGGAAAAGGCACAAACGCGCTTTCCCGACACCCATGCCGCGCTCACCGTCGAGATTTTGAACAACATCTCCGCCGTGCTCGGCGACGAGGCGCTGGACAAGATCATCGCCGCGCGCGAGGCCGGCACAGAGGCGCAATATCGCGCCGCGATGACCGGTTGCACCGACCTCGCCACCCGCGTTCACAAGCTGGCGCAGCTGCGCAAGGACGACGGCTATATGGCCACGGTCGAGGACCCCGGCGATGGCACGCTCTATCTGATCGAGAACCACTGCCCGATCTGTGCAGCCGCCAGCATCTGTCAGGGATTTTGCCGCGCCGAGATGGAAGTCTTCCGCGCGATTTTGGGCCCGGGCGTCCAGATCGAACGCGCCGAACATATTCTGAGCGGCGGGCGGCGCTGCACCTATGTGATTTCCGAAGTTCACCACGCAGAGGCGCTCGGATAACCCTTCATGCGCCTTACGGATTACTTCGACCTTTCTCCCCGCAACAGCTTCGGCTTTTCGTCGCGTGCGCGCTATGGCGCGGAGGTGACGCGTGTCGAAGAGATTGCCGAGATCGCTCAGCTTTCTGAACGCCTCGACCTGCCGCTTTATGTGCTGGGCGGGGGGAGCAATTGCCTCTTGCCCGAGCGGCTCCGCGCGGTGGTGGCGGTGATGGCGATCAAGGGATGGACCATTGAGGACAGCACAGCAGATCACATCAAGATCACAGCGCAAGCCGGCGAAGACTGGCCCTCTCTGGTGGCGCAAATCACGGGCTCTGGCCTCGGCGGATTGGAAAATCTCGCGGGCATTCCCGGCACGGTCGGCGCCGCGCCGATCCAGAACATCGGTGCTTACGGCGTGGAGCTGTCCGATGTCTTCGCGCACCTAAACGCCTATGATCGCAAAGAGAATAGGATGGTGACACTGACCAAGGCCGACTGTCGGTTTGCCTATCGTCACAGTATCTTCAAGGACCAGCCGGGGCGTTATATCGTCTCCGAGGTGACCCTGCGCCTGCCCCGTCCTTGGCACCCTATTCTGAACTACGCGGGGCTGCGTAACCTGCCCCAACCGCAGAGGCCCGAAACCGTGATGCAGGCGGTTCTCGCGCAACGTGCGGCCAAGCTGCCGGATTGGCGGGTGCTCGGCAATGTCGGCTCGTTCTTTCACAATCCTGTTGTCTCTGAAGAAACATGGCGCGCCCTGCCCGACATGCCCGGACATCCAACCAACGGCGGTGTGAAACTCTCTGCCGGGTGGCTGATTGATCACGCCGGGCTGAAGGGGCTGCGCATCGGTGATGCGGGGGTGCATGAGGGACATGCTTTGGTGATCGTGAACCATGGGCACGCGACATTGCCGGAGGTTCAGGCGCTGGCCGATCAGGTGATCCGCCGGGTGCGCGCCAAGTTTGGCGTCACTTTGGTGCCCGAACCCATCACGCTTGGGCGCGGCTAAAGTCTCGCCGCCTCGCGCGCCGCTTTCGGGCTTTGACCGAAGTGGCGCCGGAACTGTCGGCTGAACAGGGACTGATCCGAGAACCCGCATTTATAGCTGATCTGGCCAATGCTTTGCGACGCGTAGCTCGGGTCCTGCAACAGATGCAGCGCCATGGTCAGACGCCTTTGGCCGATCATCTGGCGCACCGTGACGCCTTCGCGCGCGAAGACACGGTTGAGATGTCTGAGCGAGATGTTCAGTGCCTCGGCGATCTGTCCGGGGGTAAGCGCGGGATCGGAAAGGTGATCCGCGATCCAGGCCTGAGCCGCCAGAAAATGTGGCCGCATCCGCCGATCCTGACCGGGTTCCGATGTGACCTCCGCGGGACCAAAGAGCGCCGCGACCAATTCCAGCCCCTTGAGCACCTGATTGGGTTTGCGGGCGGTGTCGCTCAAAGACGCAAGCGCCTGTTCCGACAACCAGGACGCGTTCTTTTTGCCAAGCTGCGCCTGTGTCGCGCGCTCAAGCCCCATGATTTCACGTCCACAAAGGTCCGTAAATTCGCCTCTCGGCAGGGTCATCACCATCTGCCGCACCGGGCGCGTGTAGATGCCCTGAAACGCCCGATCCGAGCGCAGCGCGAGGATTTCCCCCGCCTGCGCCGTCATCCAAACGCCCCCCTGCCCATAGGTCGCCTCGCCTTCGAGCACCATGATCAAAAGGACCATATCGCAGGGATCGTCGATCAGGTCCTGTTCCGTGCGCTCCACCACATGAGGCGTCACGCGCATATCGGAGAAATGGATCGATCCGGTTTCGAAATTGCGCTGGGTGCCGTGCAGAGTTTCGACATTCACGGTCTGAAACCGCACCCGAAACACATTGGCATGGGTGTAATTCTGCCAAAGCGTCAGCTGTTGGTCCGGGGCCAGACCGCCGGTGTCACAGGTCGTAATATGAGACGCTTGCGCTTTGGGACGCATGGGGTGGCCTCGTGATCCAGAAATGCGGTGGCGAAATACGCGTGTCTTTTTTCAATACGCACCAAAAGGGCCTGCATCAATGCTGAGCAAGCCCAAAAAACTGCACAGAAGCCCTCTCGTCTTTGGCAGAGCACGTCCCTCAGAGCCATAACTTTGGTCCCTCTGCGACAAGACCGCCCGCCTGCGTCGTTTTATATCTGCCTCAAAATGTCGCAATTTGTGCAGCCGGGAGTCGGGAACATCCATCGTTCGCGCGCCGCCGGTACGGAGACCCAAGCAAACGCCATGTCCTCACCTACGCCCTCCTCCCCCTCGCCGCTCCGCCGCAAGCTGATCACAGGTGTCGCCGTCCTCGCCGTCGCCGGGATCGCGGTGGCAGGGTATATGTTCAGCCCGGTCAAACGCCAGATCGCCGAGACGCCGATGCCCGCTTTGGGGCAGCATCTCGACGATGAGATCGCGCGTGGTGCATATGTCGCCCGCGCTGCCGATTGTGCGCCGTGCCATACCGCGCCTGAGGGCATTCCTTATGCGGGCGGCTTGGTGATCAACACGCCCTTCGGCAAGATGGCCAGCCCCAACATCACCCCCGACCCGGAGACCGGCATCGGGGGATGGAGCCGCGACGCGTTCGCCCGCGCCGTGCGCGAAGGCGTGACGGCGCATCCGGGCAATCTCTACCCGACGATGACCTTTACGTCTTACACCAAGATGTCGGACGCCGACATCGACGCGCTTTACGCCTATATGATGGCGATGCCGCCGGTGACCCAAGAGGCGCCCGATCTGGAGTTGGACTTTCCGTTCAACCAGCGGCTTTTGCTGAGCGGTTGGCGCAAGCTGTTCTTCGACAACAGCGAATTCGAAGCCGACCCGGCCTTGAGCGACGAGGTCAATCGCGGTGCCTATCTGGTGCAGGGTCCGGCGCATTGTTCCGAATGCCACACGCCGCGCAACGCCTTTGGCGCCCAGAAGGCCAGCATGATGTTGGCGGGCGCGCAGATCGACGGGTTTTGGGCCCCGAACCTAACGCCGGATGCGGAAACCGGTCTGGGCAAATGGTCAGAAGACGATCTCTACACCTACCTGTCCGGCAAAGACGGCGTGCATGGCGGCCCCTTCGGCCCGATGTATGACGTGGTCGCCGAAGGCACCTCGCATCTGACCGAAAGCGACCTGCGCGCCATGGCCGCTTACCTCCATCAGTTGGAACCGATCCGGCATGTCACGGGCGCGGCGCTCGATCATGCCGACGCCAGCGCCTCGATCGAGCGCGGGCGCGTGGCCTACCGCGTCAACTGTTCTGCCTGTCACCGCCTGAATGGCGAAGGCGTGCCCGATTTCGCGCCCGCCCTTGCCGGGCATCACGCCGTGGGCGCCTCCGCCGACAATGTGATCGCGCCGGTGCTGACCGGCCTGTCGGACAAGGACGGGCGCATCGCGATGCCGGCCTTTCTGCTGGACGACACCTCCATCGCCGACATCGCCAACTATGTGCGCAACGCGATGAACGACACCGAAAGCGCCACTGCCACGCCTGAACAGGTCGCGGCGGTGCGCGAGACCCTTCACTGAGACCGCGGAGAGAGCCATGCGATTTTCCAAAACCCCGCTGCGCGTCTGCGCCCTTGCCCTTGGGCTCTTGACCTTCGTCGGGTCGGCCACAGTTGCGCAGGAGATGACCGTCGACCCGGCCGCCGCCGCCGAAATGCAAGGCGACCGCACCGGCGCGCGTCTGGCGCAGAACACTTGTTTCCAATGCCACGGCACCGGCGTCGGCCCGGATTTGCGGCTGCAAAAGCTGGAATTTGAGACCCTGCGCCACGTCACGCGGCATGGGCTGAACGCCATGCCCGCCTTCCGTGAGAGCGAAATCTCTGACGAAGAGCTGCGTCAGGTGGCGGCCTATATCGCCTCCCTGCGGGTCGAGCCGGGCGAAAAACCGGGCAAGGCGCCGGGCACCGTCCACCATGTGGAGGAGCATTGATGTCCAACACCACACTCACACGCCGGGGTTTCATGGCTGCGGGTTTCGCGGGGCTGTCGCTCTCGGCGCTGCCCCTCTCTTCGGCCTTGGCCAATCCGGCCCTGTCGCGCCCGCCTTTGCGGGTGATCCTCGCCCTGCCGCAAAGCAACATGCTGACGCATACGCTTCAGGACGCCGGATGTGTCGTCACGGAGAGTGACACCGGCGCCTTCCTAACCGATCCTGCACGTCTTGCGGCTCTCAAAGGTCAGCGCGTGATGCTGATCGGGCGCGAGGCCGACCTGGTGCTTTTCGATCTCGCGCTTGGCGATCATACGCCGAAAGCCCGCGTGATCCATCGCGCCCGTCACCAGATGCCGCGCGCCACGACCAACGCAGGCTGGCAGGCGCAAGACCTCTCTCAGGTTCTCACCGAGACCCTGAACCAGCCCCATTCCGAAATGACGTGGACCGACGCCCCAAGCGCCTTTTCCACCCTGATTGCCGATCTCTGAGGGAGACCCCCCATGGCCACTGAAGATATGACTTTCCTGCCCCCGGGCGTGTCCCAAAGCGACTTTGCCGCCGCGCTTCGTGAATGGCGCGCTATTGTTGGCGAAGACAATGTGCACGCCGATGTCGAGAGCCTCGCGCCCTACGCCAAAGTCATGCTGCCCGAACCCGACGCGCGTCACCGTCCGGCGGGTGCCGTTGCTCCGGCTTCTGTCAAAGAGGTGCAGGCCGTCGTCAAAGTGGCCGATGCTTACGGCATCCCGCTTTGGATGATTTCGACCGGCAAGAACCTCGGTTATGGCGATGCCGCCCCCGCGACCCCCGGTCAGGTGGTGCTCGATCTGAAACGCATGAACCGGATCATCGAGGTGGATGAGACGCTGGGCTACGCTTTGGTGGAACCGGGCGTGACCTATATGCAGCTCAAGCAATTCCTTGAGACCAACAACATCCCGCTGTGGATTTCCTTCCCCTCCTCCGGGCCGGTCGCCGGGCCGATGGGCAACACGCTGGACCGTGGTGTGGGCTACAACCGCTACGGTCAGCATTTCGAGAATTTCTGCGGTCTCGAAGTGGTTCTGGCCGACGGCTCTCTGGTGCGCACCGGCATGGGTGGCGTCCAGAACAGCCGCGAATGGAACGTGTACCGCTGGGGCTACGGGCCCTGGGTGGACGGGATTTTCAGCCAGTCGAACTTTGGCGTCGTGACCAAGATCGGCATCTGGCTGATGCCGAAACCGCCGATGAGCCTCGGGTTCTTGTGCGGTTGGAACGATGACGACGGCATGGCCGCGGGCGTCGACGCCGTACGCCAACTGAACCTCAACAAGGTGATCGAAAACGGCGTTTTGGGCCACACGATGTATCACATCGCCCAGACCTATCGCCGCGACGAGATCTACACCGGCCCCGGCGCGATCCCGCGCGAGCGGGTGCGGGAGATCTGTAACGACATGGGTCTAGGCATCTGGGGCCACATCTCGACGCTTTACGGCACCGAGGAACAGATCGAGGTCAATCTGAAGATCGCGCGCGAGGCCTTTGCCGCGACCGGCGGCGAGTTTCTGACGGAACGCGACCCGGCGATTGAAGCCACACCGTTCCATCACTGGAACCTCAATATGACCAACGAACCGACCCTGACCGAGTTCACGATCTACAATTACAAAGGCGGCGGTGGCTCGTCCTGGCTGGCGCCTGTGGTGCGCTGCGAAGGCTCCGAGGCGCTCAAGCAGATGAACCTGATGCACGGGGTGCTGGATGAGTACGGGTTCGACTATATCGGCGGCTTCCTGTTCGGCGGGCGTCACGCCGAACAGCTCACCGACATCCTCTATGATCGCAACAACGCCGAGGAAATGGACCGTGCGCGGCGCTGTTACCTCGCGCTGATCGACGCGCTGCATGGCGCGGGCTACGGGATTTACCGCACGTCGACGTCCTTCATGAACGAGGTGGCAGAGACCTATGGTCCGGGGCAGCGCGATCTGAACCGAAGGATCAAACGGGCGCTGGACCCGAATGGCATTCTTGCCCCGGGCAAGTCCGGCATCACCATTTGATCCAATATGTTGATTGAACATGGGCGGGGGCGCGAGGCCTCCGCCTTTTGACCTTAAGGAGACTGAAAAATGAGCGACGCTATTCTCGATTATGACGGCAAAGTGGTTCTGATCACCGGGGCCGCGACGGGCATCGGGCGCGCCACGGCGCTGGCATTCGCCAAACGCGGCGCGCGTCTTGTGATCGGCGACATGGCCGATGCGGCGGAAGAGACCGCACAGGCCTGTCGCGATCTCGGCGCCGATGCCGTGTTCGTCAAAACCAACGTCGCCGAGGCGGCGCAGGTCGAGGCGCTTGTGGCCGAGGCCGAAAGCCGCTTTGGCCGGCTGGACGTGGCCTTCAACAACGCGGGCATCCTGCCCGCGACGAAACCCTTGGCCGAGGTCAGCGACGAGGAATTCGACCGCATCATCTCCGTCGATCTGCGCGGCGTGTTCCTGTCGATGAAATACGAAATCCAAGCCATGCTGCGCGCGGGCGGCGGTGCGATCGTCAACACCTCATCCGTGGCCGGCGTGGTCGCGGACCCCGACATGGCGCCCTACGCGGCGGCGAAACATGGCGTGGCGGGTCTGACCAAGGCGGCGGCTTTAGACTATGCGACACAAAACATCCGCATCAACGCCGTGGCGCCGGGACTCATCGAGACGCCGATGACCAAACGCTGGTTGGACGATCCCGACATCTCCGGCGCGTTGATGGCCAACAGCCCGATGAAACGCGCGGCCCAGCCCGAAGAGATCGCCGCGGCCGTGCTCTTCCTCGCCTCGCCGGGCGCGTCTTTCGTCAATGGCACGGTCTTTGTCGCCGATGGTGGCCAGACCGCGCACTGAGGCGTCACGCGTTGGAAACATGAAAAACGCCAGAGTGGGTTGATCCGCTCTGGCGTTCTTTATGAGCAAAGCGTGTCTTACTCAAAATCTACGCCCCGGACGCGCTGTCCTCGACAATAACGCTTGCCGTCATCCCCGCCGCAAGCGCCATGCCGTCAGGCACCTCATCGATGCCGATGCGCACCGGAATACGCTGCGCCAGACGCACCCAGGTGAACACCGGCTCCACCGAGGGCAGGCCCTGCGCGTTGGAGGCGGTGTTGCTGTCGGCGATGCCACGGCCAAAGCTTTCGATATGCCCCGACAGGTCGTTGCGCGCGCCCATCAGGCCGATGCGAACGGGATCGCCCACCTCGATCCGCGCCAGTTGGGTTTCGCGGAAATAGCCGGTCACCCGAAAGCTGTCGGCATCCAAAAGCGCCACCGTCGCCGTGCCCGCCATGGCATAATCGCCCTGACGCAGATGCAGGTTGGTGACATAGCCCGTCACCGGCGCGCGCACCGTGGTGCGTTCGAGGTTCAGCTTGGCGACATCCAGCGCCACCTCCGCGCTGCGATAGGCGGCTTTGGCGGCGGCGGCTTCCTGGGCGGCTTGCTCGGCGTTTTCCTGACTGGTCGAGCCCTTCTCGCGCAGGGTGGCATTGCGCGTGGCCTGCGATTGTTTGAAGGTCATGGTTTCGCGCGCGGTATCGAGATCGGCCTGCGCCGCCTTGAGAGCCAATTGAAACCGCTCCTTCGAAATCTCGAACAACACATCGCCCACCTGCACCAGTTGGTTGTCGGTGACATAGACGGTCTGGATCGGCCCGGAGACCTCGGGCGCGACGCGCACCACATCCGCGGTGATCTTGCCGTCGCGGGTCCAAGGCGCGTTGACATAGTAATCCCAGAGGTGATGCCCGAGCACCAAAGCACAGGCAAGCACGGCAGCGGTCAGGGCAAAACCCCCGGCCTTGATTTTAAGTTTGGCCATCATGATACGGTTTGCTCCAGACACAGCATGACGGTTCCGAGAACCGTGAAGTAAAGGGCGACATCGAACAGCGCAGGGTGCCAGACGTGTCGGTAAAGCCCGATGCGCGCCAGCCAAGCGTGCAGCAGCCGGTAAACGAGGTAACAGCCGAGTGCTGCAATCAGCAGCGTCGGGATGAAGATGCCGAAAAGGTCGATATCCGGTTTCATGCGATCAGACTCCGTGCGGGACGCATGAATGTGGGTGGGGCCAGCCCCGGGCAGGCGCCACTGCGCAGACCGACAAGCGCGTCGCGCAGGCGCGAGGACGCAGGCCCCACCTCGAAAAGCACCTCGTTCAGACAGCGGTCGAGTGCCTCGGCCACCGCCTCCTTGCGCTTGGCAAGCCCTGCGGTGCCCTGTTGATAGTGCGTGGCGATCTGATCGAGCAGATCGTCCAGAAGTTTGTCATCCCGGCGCGGCATTTCGCGCCGGATGCGCTGAAGTTCGAGCACCGTGAGGCCGACGCGCAGATCGCGCAGGATGTCGTTTTCCTGCACCTCCGAGCCCGCTGGCAAAAGCGCCAAACGCGGCGCGATCAGACCCAGCCGGTCGGTCATCCGCCCGGCGATCAGCTCAGGATCGACCCGGCGCGTGCCGGAGGCCACATCGGCCACCGCCCGCCAGCCGGAGTGCAACAGCCGTGCGGCACTCCATTCGGTGCTGACCGCGCGCACCGTCGCCAGTGTGATCATCGCCAAAGCCACACCGCCGAAGGTCGCGAGGCTGGCATTGGCGAAGGCGTTGAAATTCGTGCTCACTTGGTTGTCCAACGTCAGCATGTAGATCAGGTTGACGCTGACCTGAAAGCCCATGATCCAAGTGGCAGGCACGGCCAAAAGCACACCGGCGGGGATCAGAACGAGCCCCAAGGCAGCGGCCAGCGCATAGAAACTTCCGACCATCGGCATGATGGCAAATTTGTAGAAAAAAGCTGCACCCAAGGCGATGAGCATCAGGGTCACAACCTTACGCAGCACGGGCGTCGCATTGTCCATCGCTGCGAGAACGCAGCACAGGATGGTGCCGATCTGCGCAATGCCCGCGCCGTAGGACCAGCCGGACCAGATCCAGATGCCACAGCCCACCAGCGTGACGATGACCACCGAGAGCGCCGAGCGCAGCGCGATGCCGTAGTCGATGTGCAGCTCCCGCCCCTGCCGGTGCCGGGTGGCGAGCGTGCGACGCAGCGTGTGAGCTTCGCCGGAGGAGAGATCGGAGCGTAGCACTTCGCAATCCGCCCAGACCTCGACCAGGTCCTTGAGCCGCCCGGTCAGACGCAGCGCCAGCAGGACATCCCAATCGCGCGCACCCTCTTCGAGATGCGCCCTGTCCTGATTGATGTCCGCCAGAAGCGCGTCGGTTTCCGCCTTGGCGGCGGAGAGATCAAAAGCGCCCGGCGTCAGCCAATGCACCACCCGCTCCAAAATCGTGCTGCGATCTACAGAGGTCGTAGCATCGCGGCCCAGAGCCGCCAAAAGGTCCTCGATCTCGGAAAGCAATGGCAGCACCGCGATCATCCGCTGTTGCAGCGCGGCCATGCGGTCGGCCATGACGCGACCCGCAGCACCTTCGTGATCGACCTGATCGGTGAAACCGCGCAGCGCCACCGCATCGGCGGCCAATTTGTGGCGTTCTTCACGCAGCACCGCGCTGTCGGCCTCGCCAGTCAGCACATCGCGCGTGAGGGTGCGCGCGTTGTCCAACCAGCCTTCGACCCGATGCGCCAGCACCGGCCCGGCCTGTTGCGGGAAGACCACCCGCGAGATCACCGAGGCACAGAGGATACCGATGGCGATCTCCTCAACCCGCGCCACGGCCACATCGAAACTCGTCTCCGGCACCTGCACCAGCGTGAAGCCACTGAGCGCGACGGTGTAGCCCGCCAGCATGAAGACATAGCTGCGCGGCGAGCGGTCGAGCATGCTGACAAACAGGCACAGCCCGCACCAGAGCGCGATCCCGAGGCTCAAAAGCAGCGGCGAGAACACCAGATTGGGCACCAGAACGACGATCATCACCGCGCCCAAAACGGTGCCCGCCAAGCGGTAGACGGCGCGCGAGGTGGTGCCCCCGGACAGCGGCGTGACGACGATATAGACCGTGCCAATTGCCCAGTAGGGATTGGGCAGACCGCATTGCAGGGCGATCCAATAGGCCAGAATGCCCGCCCCGAAGGTCTTGAGCGAAAAGAGCACATGCTCCATCCGAATGCCGCCGGGGACCATCATTTGGATTTCGACCTGTCTTCGAGGCTGTCGAGCACGGTGGAGACTTTGCTCAGAAGTTTGAGTGTCTGGGACAACTCTTCGGGCGCCACCTCGGCCAAAAGCTCCTGCCGGAGGTCGCGGGCGATGCGGTCGGCGCGAGCACCGAGGGCGAGGCCGTCGTCCGTCAGTTCGAGAAGTTTGGCGCGGCGGTCCGACGGGTCCTCGACGCGACGCAGCAGCCCGCGCGTCTCCAGAGAATCGAGCAGGCGCACCACGCCGGAGGTCTCAAGCCCCAGCAGCTGCGCCAATTCGTTTTGCCGCATCGACGCGCTGCGTTCGCGCCAAAGCACAAGGATCGGCAGCGCGGTCGCATCCGACAGCCCCTCCTTGGCCAGACGTTGCCCAAGAATGCGCCGCCAAACCTGCCCCACGGCGGGGATAAGACGGCCAAGCTCTTCGCTCGGGTCGACCCCTTTCGGGGGGACGCCTTGGGTCATCATCCTGATCTCCTGTGTCTTGTGCGACATCCGACGGACCCGAAACCATTTCGGCACGAGTCGTCGATTATTGGTGATTAATCATTTGATGATGTATCATCTAAATATGCGAAAGCAAGGCCCACGCATATTTAGATGGTTCGCGCTTGCACAGCGATGGTTCTCAGATGTGACACGTCATGCGGGACGAGGCCGCATGACGCAGCCGATCACATATTTGCGCGACGGTTGAAGCGCAGCGAGGACACGAAAGACAGCGCGATGATCGTCGCCCCCAGAAGGCCGGTGACGACCTCGGAGATATGCACGAGGCTTTGCGCGAACATGATGACCGCGAGCGCGAGGATGGAATAGAAGGCGCCGTGTTCGAGAAAGCGGAACTCGTTGAGGGTTTCCTTTTCCACCAGCATGATCGTCATCGAGCGCACATACATCGCACCGATGCCGAGGCCGATGGCGATCAGAAACAGGTTGTTGGTCAGAGCGAAGGCGCCGATCACGCCATCGAAGCTGAAGGAGGCATCGAGCACTTCGAGATAGAGAAAGGCGCCCAGACCGCCTGCACGTGCGGCGCTTTGAATTTCGGCTTCGGCATCCAAAACATGGCTCAGCGTCTCGACGCACATGAAGACCACAAGCCCCATGATCGCAGCTTTGAAGAACGTCGCCTGTTCGTCCGTGCCCAGAAACAGTCCGAACCCCAGAACCAGCAAAAGCACCGTGCCATAGGTCACGCCCTTGATCGTCCCCATGGAGCGCAATTTGCGTTCGATCCGGCAGATCCAGTCGATTTCCTTGGCCTCGTCCATGAAGAACGACAACGCCACCATACCCAGAAACGCGCCTCCAAAGGCTGCGATGGAGAGGTGGCTCTCGTCCATGATGCGCGCATATTCCTGCGGCTCGCTGATCGACAGGCGCAGGGCCTCGACCGGCCCGACCCGCGCGGCGATGGCGACGATGGCCAGGGGAAAGATGATCCGCATCCCGAAGACAGCGATCAGGATGCCCCAGGTCAGAAACCGCTGCCGCCAGACCGGCGTCATGGTCTTGAGTTTGTTTGCGTTGACGATGGCATTGTCGAAGGACAGGGAGATTTCCAGAACGGCCAGCACGGCGCCGATCATCAGGAACGACAAAGCCGATGACAGCGTTCCGTCATAGCGCCAGCCAAGCCAGAAGCTACCGACCAAACCGATAAACGTGACCAGGAAGGCCCATTTGAAGTAGTGCAAAGCGTTTGTCATGAAGGGCTCCCTCGGCAGGAGCTGCGACGGCACATCCGTCGCAGCCAAAGTAAATTTCAGTCAGTGGTGCGCAGGGTTCGGGTGAAGAAATCAATCAGCCCCTGTTCAATCTGCAGCGTGGTCATCGTGTCCTCGATCGAGTGCCCCAGCCCTGCGACCCGCAGAAGGGTGGCATCAACGCCCGCGTCGGTCAGCGTGTCGTAGAAACGTTCGCTTTGCGTGACCGGCACGATGGCGTCGGCCGTCCCATGGATCAGCAGAACCGGCGGATCGCCTGCATCGACATGGGTTGCGGGCAAACCGGGCGCCACCGCGTCTGCATTGGCCGGGTCGCCCGCCATCAGACCGAAATGCTGATTGATGAGGCTCAGGCCGTCGCCTGCCATTTCGTCGGGATAAATCGCAGGATAGATCGCGGCGATGGCCTGCACGGCAGCGGTCTCCCCCTCGGCACCGGCGCCAAAGGCCGTCTCGTCGCTCAGCCCCGCCAGAAGCGAGATATGCCCACCTGCGGAATTGCCCATGATGCCGATGGCCTCGGGATCGATGTTCCAGGTTTCAGCATGGGCGCGAATATACCGGATCGCGCGCTTCACGTCCTCCTGTGGCGTGGGGAATGTGACCTCGCCAATGCCGCGATAGTCAACTGCCGCCACGGCGAAACCCGCCTCGGCGAGCGGCACGAGTTGCGGCAACACACGGCTGACCTCGACCGGTTGCCAACCGCTTCCTAACACGAAGACAATCACCGGCGTGGGCGCATGTGTCACCGGGCGCAGCAAATGGAAATAGAGTGCGTCGCGCTTGAAACCGTGATCGTTTTGCGCGAACTGGATTTGAGGCAGGAAATCGACCGGCAGACGCGCAGCATATTCGGGGGTGATGTCAATGATGTCGGCTTCAGCCCTAAGGCCTGTGACCCCGAAAAGGGCTGCGATCAGCGCCAGTCGCCCACAGTTGGACAGAGTTTTCCATGTCAGCCTTTGCCTCACGATATGTCGTGTCATTGAAATTTCTCCTCCTTGGAAATCCGGTTGGCGCGCGGCGGTGTCCTGTGCCATCCCGCGCCACAAGATCAGCCTCAGCCAAGCGCCAGACGCGCGGCGCGGCGGTCGGCCTGGACGTCCGGGTCGGAATCGAGACCTGCGGCCAAAAGCCGTTGCGTGTATCCTTGTTTGGGCGCTTCGAAAATCTGCCGCACGGTGCCCTGTTCGACGATCTCCCCGCGCTTCATGACAAGCACGCGATCCGCGAAATCGCGCACCACCGGCAGGTCATGAGCGATGAAGATAAACGCAATGCCAAGGCGGTCGCGCAGCTCGCCCAAAAGCGCGATCACCTGCGCCTGAATGGACACGTCGAGCGCGGAGACCGCCTCGTCGCAGATGATCAGATCGGGTTCGAGCGCCAAGGCCCGCGCAATCGCGATCCTCTGACGTTGGCCGCCGGAGAATTGATGCGGATAGCGCAGCGCGTGATCAGCCTGAAGCCCAACCTGTTCCAAAAGCTCCTCGACGCGCGCCCGCCATTTCGCCTTCGGCAGGATGTCGGGATGGATCACCCAAGCCTCGGAAATAATGTCGTACACCGACATATGCGGATTGAGCGATTGGGTGGGGTCTTGGAACACCATCTGCAACTGACGCCGCAGCTTGCCCATCTCTTTCGGGGATTTCGTGAGAATATCCTCGCCTTTCCACATCACGGTGCCGCCCGAGGCCTCCTCCAAACGCAACATCAGCCGCGCGATTGTGGATTTCCCGGAACCGGATTCGCCCACCACGGCCAGAGTTTCACCGGCATGCAGGTCGAACTCCGCGCCCTTCAGGGCATCGAAGGCCCCATAGGTTTTCTTCAACCCTCGCACCTCAAGGATCGGCGTTTTGCCCTGATCATGGTCGCGCATCGCGCCCTTGCCGGGAGCAGCGGCCAAAAGCTTGCGCGTGTAGGGGTGCTGCGCATTGTGATAGAGATCGCGCGGCGTGCCGCTCTCGACGATCCGCCCGCCTTCCATCACCACCGCACGGTCGGCGGCCTCGGCCACCACGCCCAGATCGTGGGTGATGAGCAAAAGCCCCATGCCGGTCTCTGCCTGCAATTCTTCCAACAGCGACAGAACCTCGGCCTGCACCGTCACATCGAGCGCCGTGGTCGGTTCATCCGCGATGAGAATGTCGGGTTTGAGCACGAGAGCCATGGCGATCATCAGGCGTTGACGTTGCCCGCCGGAAAATTCATGCGGGTATTTGCCCATCGACTCCTTGGCGTTCGGGATGCCGACCCGTTCCATCAGTTGCAGCGCACGCGCGTAGGCCTCAGTCTTAGACCGCCCGTGCGCCATCGCGGTTTCCGCGATTTGCCAGCCGACCGGATAGACCGGATTGAGGTGGCCCAGAGGGTCTTGGAAAATCATCGAAATCCGTTTCCCGTTGAGGCGACGGCGGTCTTCGTCAGACGCTTTCAGCAAGTCCATTCCGTCGAAGAGAATTTCGCCGCTGGTGATCTCGCCCGGCGGCATGTCGATCAAGTTCATGATCGCAGAGGCCGAGACCGATTTGCCCGACCCGCTTTCACCCAAGATCGCGAGGGTTTCGCCGCGGTCGAGATACCAGGAAATGCCGTTCACCGCGTTGACCATGCCGTTGACGGTGTGAAACCGGACGGAAAGATCACGGACTTCAAGAAGATGATCAGCCATTCTTTTTCCCTCCGATTTCAAGACGCCAGCGCTGGGTCGGATTGAGCGCGACGCGCATCCAGCTCGACAGTAGGTTTAGGGACATAGTGGTCAGAATGATCGCCAGACCCGGCCAGAAGGCCAGCCACCACGCGTTGGTGAGATACTGACGGCCTTGGCTCACCATGAGACCCCATGTGATCTCGGGGGCCTGAATACCGATCCCGAGGAAGGAGAGCGCGGATTCTGCCAGCATGACAAAGGCAAAATCGAGCGTCGCGATGGTCAGAAGCGTGGGCAAGATCACCGGCAGGATGTGTTTGAAAATGATGCGGCGGTTCGACGCGCCCATGACCTTGGCGGCTTGTACGAACATCCGTTCCCGGACTTCGAGCACTTCGGCACGGGTCGTCCGCAGGTAGATCGGGATGCGTGTGATCGCCAAGACAAGCACGAGGTTCCCGATAGAAGGCTCCAGCATATAGAGCACGATGACGGCCAGCAGGAGCGAGGGAAAGGACATGATCACGTCCGCCAGACGCATGATGACTTCGCCGGTCCAACGCCCGGCATAGCCCGCGATCAGCCCCAAAGTCGCGCCGACCGTCAGAGACCCAAGCACCGCCCCCGCCGCAATCACCATGGTGTTTTGCGAGGCGACGATGATCCGTGCCAACAGCGGACGCCCCAAAGCATCCCCGCCGAGGATATAGAAAAATCCACGCGACAGATCGAAGGGCGGCGCATTGCGCGCCCGCAGGTTGGTTTTCGTCGTCATCTCTTCGAGAGACATCGGACCAAAGAGAGCGCCCAGAAGCACGACGAGCAGAAAGAGCATCGCCATAAAGGCCAGCTTATCGGCCCAAAGCATGCGCAAAATGCGGCGCAGGCCGGTCGCCCCGGTGGTTGCCGTGACGGAAGGGGTCTTGGCGGCATCGGTGGCAGTATCGGTGGTGGTCTCGCTCATGCGTCCCTCCTCAAGCCCGAATACGCGGATCGAGCAGCGCATAGGCGATGTCGATCAGGATATTCATGATAAAGATCGCGATGGCCGTCACCATGATGGCCGCAAGGATCACGTTAAAGTCGCGCTGAAGGATCGAGTCGATCATCAGCTTGCCGACACCGGGAAATCCGAAAATCGTCTCCACCACGACCGCGCCATTCAAAAGCGCCGCCGCCTGATCCCCGATCACGGTTATGACCGGCAACATGGCGTTGCGCAGCGTGTGGACGAAAATCACAGGGCGGTTCTTGACCCCCTTGGCGCGCGCGGTTTTGACATAGGGCGCGCCCAGCGCATTGATCATCGACCCGCGCACGACCTGCAAAATGAGACCGAAGGGGCGAATAAACAGCACGGAAATCGGCAAAATCCAGTGCCAGACCGATCCGGTCCCCGAGGTCGGCAGCCAGCCGAAAGTGACAGAAAAAAGAACGATGCCGACGATGGCGATCCAGAAATCCGGCGCAGAGGCTCCGATCAGAGACAGCACGGAGGCAAAGCGATCGAAAGGCCGCCCGACCTTAAAGGCGGCAATGGAGCCGACGATGATCGCGGCCACCGTCACGAGCGCCATGGTGATCACCGCCAGTTGCAGCGTCCAGACGAAGGCTTCGAGCACCACCTCGATGGCGGGGCGTGCCTTGCGCAGGCTTTCTCCGAAATCAAGCTGGACAAGATCAGAGAGGTATCGGCCGAACTGGACGAGAACCGGATCGTTCAACCCGTGGATTTCCCGGAAATTCTCCCGCATCGCCTCAGAGGCATCGACCGGCAGATAAAGCGCGGCCGGATCGCCTGTCAGGCGCGACAGGAAGAACACGAGGACGATCAGGACCATCAGCGAGACAAAGCTCGACAGCGCCCGTTTTCCCAGCATCTTTTTCATGTGTCTCTCCGTCTTCAACGTGAGACACGCATGAGGGAAACGCCCCATGCGTGTCTCGGGAGGCAGGGCTTACTTCACACCGATTTCGGCAAGTTGAAGCTGGCTGTTGGTCGCGATGGTCGGGGTGAAATCAACAGCTTCACCCACGCGGGCGTGGCCCACCATGTGGAACAACAGGACGTCTGCCACGACCTCGTCATGCAGATACCCGAAGAGGTCCGACCAAAGCGCCTCGCGTTCATCGCCCGTGGCGGCGGTCGCCTGTTCGATCAGCTCATCGACATGGCTGTCGTCAATGCCGGACTGGCGGCCATCGGAGTGATACTTGAAATACATCGAGAACACCGGATCGCCACGCGAGTTGTCGTGCTGCGCCCCCACGAGGACCGGCTGATCCTGCACATAGGGCTTCGAGTAATATTGCTCGTGCTCAGCCACTTCGACCATTTGCAGGCGGACATTGAACCCGGCCTCGGAGAGCATCGACTGGATCGCCTCATAGGTCTCCGTCGCGCCGGGGAAGTTGCCCGTGCGACCGACCAGCAGGATTTCAGTGTCCACCGGCACGCCATCGGCCTTGGCCTCCTCCAAAAGCGCCTTGGCCGCATCGACATCATAGTCCCAGGCCTTTGTGTCCGGGTTCCAGCCCAGCGTGGTCGGCACGTTGATCGCGGTGGCCACCTGCGTGCCCTCGGCCAGAATGGTGCCGATAAAGGCCTCGCGGTCGATGGCGAGGTTCAACGCCTTGCGCACGCGGATGTCGTTCAAGGGCGCCATGGAGCTGTCGACCCTGAGATAGGTGGTCTCCGAGTTCGGATAGGCCATATCCATGTCGGTGGTCGCATCAATCGCCGAAATCGAGGGCGCGATATCGGCCTCTCCCGTCGCCACCATTGCGGCGCGCACGGACGGATCGGTGCGGAAGGCATAGGTCGCTTTGGTCACTGCGGGCTGTTCGCCCCAGTAATCCTCGCGGCGCTCAAGCGTGATGCTCTGCCCCGGCTCCCAATCGGACAGGACATAGGGGCCTGTGCCCACCGGCTCACGGGTGAATTCAATCGGCGTCTCGGACGGCACGATGGTCAGCAAGGACAACAAAAGCGGCAGGATCGGCTGAGCCGGATCGGTTTTAAAGTCGATGGTCAGATCGTCCACCACGCTCGGCGTGATGTCGATGCCTTCGTAGTAGCGCGAGATTTCGCAGGTGATCTGATCGCTGCCCGCACGTTCGAAAGAATGCTTCACATCGGCGGCATCGAAAGCCGTGCCATCGGAGAAAGTCACGCCCTCGCGCAGGTGGAACCGCCAGGTGGTGTCATCCACCATCTCCCAGCTTTCCGCCAACCGCGGTTTGAGCCCCTCATCGCCGCGCACGTCAAGCTCGGTCAGGGTTTCACTGATGTTGCCAAGCACGATGCGGCCGATATTGGAGCGCGTCGCCATGCAGGGCTCGACGAGATCGGGCTCTTCGCCGAGCACGATGGTCACATTGGCCTCCTGCGCGAAAGCCGGGCTTAACGCCGACGTCGCCAGTAGCACCCCGGCAAGAAGTGTAGACTGTTTCATATTTCCTCCCTGAAAGCAGATTGCTTTCTCAACTCCCGAGCGCCTCCACGCTCTCTTATGGGCGCAGCCCGCAATTCAATGCGTCACCGCCTCCCGCGGCCTCTGCGCACCCCCATTATTGGTAAAGTTGAAAACTAAAGTCAAACCCCCAATTTTGCCCGACCTAAAATTTCATTTAATTATTTGTTTTTAAATTGTATTTATAAATACTCAACTCAACCCAAGCCCCTCACAACAGTGCAAAATACTTTCACAACTTGACAAGTTGTACATTAATCTGGTCACTTGTCATTCAGACCACAAGGGGAGGAGACCCGCATGACGCCGGAAGAAATCGCTGAAAACATGAACGGATTGCTGTCATCGCGCCCCGATGGCCACACCGATAGCCAGTGGGCGATTCTCCCGGCGGAGACGATTCAGAATCATGCGGCTTTTCTGGCGCGCCTGCCCGATGGTGCACTGGCCTGCGCTTGGTTCGGCGGCACGCTTGAGGGCAAATCGGACATCTCCATCTATGCGACCATTCTGGAGGAAGGCGCCCCCCAATGGGGCCCCGTGGCAAAGCTGACCGACGACCCGGATCGCTCCGAACAAAACCCCGTCTTGTTCACGGCCCCAAATGGCAGAATCTGGCTTTTCAACACAGCACAACCCGCTGGAAACCAAGATGAATCGCGCGTTTTCATGCGTCCAATCACACGCGCGGGAGACCGCCTGACCTCTGGCGAGAAACGCGACATCGGCCTGCCGAATGGCACTTTTATTCGCGCGCGCCCCTTCGTGCGCGACGATGGCGCCTGGGTGCTTCCGCTGTTTTGCTGCAACCCGCGCGACGGCATCCGCTGGACCGGCGCCTTCGACACAGCCACTATCGCGGTGAGCACGAACGACGGTGACAGCTGGTCCGTGACGGAAGTCCCCGACTCGCCCGGCGCCGTACACATGACCCCCGTCGCACTGGAAGGTGACGACATGGCGGCCTTTTACCGCCGCCGCCAATCGGACTTTGTGCATCGCTCCGAAAGCCGGGACGGCGGGCGAAGCTGGAGCGCGCCCGCCCCAACGGATGTGCCGAACAACAACAGCTCCATCGGCGTCGCCCGCCTGACCGACGAGGTGCTCGGCATGGTGTGCAACCCCATCTCCGCCGCCGAATCCCAGTCCCGCCGCGCGTCACTTTATGACGAGCTCGAAGAGGAGGACGACCGCCCCGAAGGCGAAGGATGTCGCCCGATTTGGGGTGTCGAGCGCGCGCCTTTGACGCTTTGCCTGTCCGCAGATGGCGGCAAGACGTTCCCCACGCGCTACACCGTCGAGACCAGCGCGGGCACCTGCCTGTCGAACAACTCTATCGACGGGCACAACAAGGAACTGTCCTATCCTGTCCTCTTGCCGCGCGCAGATGGCGGACTGGACATCGCCTATACGCTCTACCGCCGCGCCATCCGGCATGTGCGCCTGAGCCCCGAGACCGTGGCCGACCTCGTAGCCCAAACCGTTTGAAAGGAGCGCAACATGTCGACCATGGATCGCCTTATCACCCTCCATCAACCCAAACGCCTTGAGATCGGCGTTGGCGCGGCCGCAAAGGTCGGCGATTGGGCGCAGTTTTCCAAACGCCCGCTTGTGATCGCCTCTGGTCCGACCGCCACCTATGTCGACCGCCTCGGCCTGTCTGGCGATATTCTGATCATCGACAACGTCCCGCCCGAGCCTGACCTTGCGTCCTTCAACGCCGTTCTGGAGCAGGCCCGCGCCCATGAACCCGACCTAATTGTCGGACTTGGCGGCGGCTCGGTTCTCGATGTCGCCAAACTGGTCGCCGCGCTTTGGGACGGCACCCAAACGCTCACAGACGTGGTCGGCCCGAACAAGGTCGCCGGGCGCAACACGCCGCTGGTCCAGATCGCCACGACCGCAGGCACCGGCTCAGAGGCCGGCATCCGCGCGCTGATCACCGACCCGGAGACAAAATCGAAACTGGCGGTGGAAAGCCCGCATCTCATTGCCGATCTCGCCGTGCTCGACCCGGAACTGACGTATTCCGTGCCGCCCGCCGTGACGGCAGCCACCGGCGTGGACGCCATGGCGCATTGCGTCGAGGCCTTTACCAATGTCAACGCCCATGACCTGATCGACGGCTACGCCCGTATGGGGTTCGGACTTGTCGGCAAATATCTCAAACGCGCGGTCGAGGACGGCACGGACAGCGAAGCGCGCGCGGGAATGATGTTGGCCTCCTATTATGGCGGCATCTGCCTTGGCCCCGTGAACACGGCGGCAGGGCATGCGCTGGCCTATCCGCTCGGGACGCGGCTGTCCTTGCCGCACGGATTGGCTAATGCGATCATCTTCCCGCATGTCTTGGCCTTCAACCAGCCTGTTGCTCCCGAGAAGACCTCTGAAGTCGCCGAGGCGCTCGGGCTGCGCAATGTCGGCAGTCAGGGGGCGCTGAAAGCGGCGGCTTTCGAATTCTGCCGCGATCTTGGCATCGAAATGCACCTCAAAGCGCATGGCGCACAAGAACGGGATCTTGGCACTTGGGCAGAGGAAGCCCACGCCATTCGTCGCCTGATGGACAACAACCCACGCGAGATGAGCATCGATGAGGTTCATGCCCTCTACCGCGACGCATTTTAAGAGCTTTCCACGACACGAAAAAGGCGCGCCTCCCGCACTGGGCGCGCCTGTCATTTGATCCGCCAGACCTCACATCGAGAGATCGAGCATTCCCCCGCCAAACAAACGCTCCCGCGAGTGAATGATATGCCCCCGCATGACGCTGCGGGCGCGCTCTGTGTCGCGGTCCTTGATCGCCTCATAGATGGCGCGATGCTCGCCCAGAACATGCTCCAACGCGGCCGCCCCATCGGACATCAGCGCGTCGCCGTGCATTTTCATCCCGACATAAATATGGTCGCGCAGCGCCTTCAGGGTTTCGGCGTAATATTGGTTGTTCGAGGCCCGCGCGATCGCGAGGTGAAAGGCGAAATCCGCATCTTCGCGGTGCAGGCGCGAGCCGGTCGCATCCGACAAAAGATCGAGCGCGCGATCCATGTCATCGAGCACCTCAGCATTGCGGCGTTGCGCAGCAAGCCCGGCGGCATCGACCTCGACCGTCAGGCGGAATTCGTAGCATCGCTGAATGTCGGCGATGGTCTCGACCGGCGTATAGCCGAGCGCAGGCTCACGTTTGACCCGCACGAAATTGCCCGCACCCTGACGAGAGACGATCAACCCTTCTTCGCGCAATTGCTCCAGCGCCACGCGCAACACCGGGCGCGACACCCCGAATTGCCCGGAAAGATCCTTTTCCGCCGGAAGCTTTTCATTGGCGCCGTAATCCCCACGGGTGATCCGGTTCTTCAACGCGGTGTAGACCTTTTCGGACAGCGGCGGGCGCGCCGTGCGCGAGCTTGCCTTATCTACGTTTTGCTGGTCCATATTGCCCTCACCGACGGCTCATCGTTTCTTTTACAACACATCTTTTACAAGTCCGGCCAAAAGCTCCGGCGCACCGAAACCGCCCGACTTCGTAACGATCTGCATGTTTCCCCAAGGCATCCGCACCTCACACAACGGCAGGCCCGGCCGCAACTCGGCTGTCACTTGTAAACTGTTTACCCCCAGCCGGTCCAGTATGGCTTGTGCAGATTCTCCACCACAGACCAGCAGAGCCGCGGGCCGGGCACGCTCCGCATAGCGCGCCACACTTTCGGCAAAACGCCGCGCAGCCTCGTGACCTGATAACCCGCCCCCGCCATCGGAGATCGACAGCACGAGAGACCCCTCAGTGAGGTCGGCATTCCGCACCTCACCATCCGGCGCGTCCAACACGGCCACGTCGGACGGCAAACCCGCGATCTGCGCTAAGGTCACCGGATCACGCGATCCGTTTGCGATCATCAGAGGGGCGCGCAGACTTGCCACAGCAGGCTCCGCGACACCGGCATGACGCGCCAGCGCGAAAGACAGACCCCGCGCGCCAACCCAGAGCACCTTGCCCTCCGAATTTGCGACAAGCCGGTCCAGATCGGCGTCACTTGCACAATCGGGCACATCCACAGGGATCTTGAAACATCCCGCAACATTCAGCGGAACCGAGACCCCCTCCCCGACCAGCATTCCATCTTCGACGCGGCGCCCCATCTCGGGAATCGCTGGACAGGCGACGAGGCGCGCGCCATCGAACCACTGCGCCATCGCCTCGGTCTCCGCGGCGATATTGCCCTTGAGACGCGAGTCGACTTTTTTCATGACGGCTTTGAAAGATCCGGGATGCAAACCGGTCAGCGCGGACACCACCCGCGCCGCCGCCGCCGCCACCTCCGGCGCCACCTCTCGGCTTGCAGTGTTCACCGCCAGAACATCTGGCACCAAAGCGAGCGCCTCTGACACCGCCTCCGGACTGCGCGCGACGACCACCCGGCGCCCCAGGGCCGCAAAGCCGACCGCTGAGTCGAGCGCACCGGTCAAATCATCCGCCACAATGAGCGCTTCCATCTTCATATTTTACCAATTTTGAACATGTTTTTATCAATTATATATGAAGAAATAAAATGAAATCCACATATTTTTAAACACTTAAATCAAAAACTCCTTAACCCATCTCCAAGTTGTTGAAACATATTTACCTATAGGTTACTTGTTGTCACAAGATCGCCACCCCGAGGAGGACGAAAACATGAGCGAACCAGTTGTCATCACGATGGGAGACCCCTCCGGCGTCGGCGCAGAAGTGACGATCAAGGCCCTTGCCGACCGCGACGCGGCCATGCGCGCTCAGACCATCGTCATCGGCGATCGGGACACGATGGAGCGCGCTGCGAAGGTCTGCGGGGTGTCGCTTCCGATCCTGTCGCCCGAGGACGACGGCGACGGCATTCGCGTCGCACATGTCGAGATCGACGGACTTCCCGGCGCCTTCGGCGTTCTGTCTCCGGCCTGTGGCGAGGCCTCATTTCGCTACATCGAGCGTGCTGTCGAGATGACCATGGCAGGCAAAGCCTCCTGTATCGTGACCGCGCCGATCAACAAGGAAGCGTTGAACTCCGCAGGGCATCATTACGACGGCCACACCGGCATGCTCGCCCATCTGACTGGGTCGAAATCCTCCTGGATGTTGCTGGCCTCCGAGCGTTTGAACGTTGTGCATGTGTCGACCCATGTGTCGCTCAAGGATGCGATTGAACGCGCCAAACCCGAACGTGTTCTGGAGACCATCCGCACCGGCCACAAACATCTCAAGCGCATGGGTCTCGAGGCGCCACGCATTGCCGTCGCCGGGATCAATCCGCATTGCGGCGAGAACGGGTTGTTCGGCACGGAGGATGATCTCTACATTGCGCCCGCTGTCGAGGCGGCCCGCGCCGAAGGCATCAATGTTCAGGGCCCGATTTCGGCGGACACGGTGTATCATCGCGCCTATCAGGGGGCTTTCGATCTCGTCATCGCGCAGTACCACGACCAGGGTCACATCCCGATCAAGCTCGTGGCCTTCGACACGGCGGTGAATGTGTCGCTCGGCCTGCCGATTGACCGCTGTTCCGTCGATCACGGCACCGCTTTCGACATCGCAGGTAAGGGCATCGCCAAGCACGATAACATGCTCTGCGCCCTCGATTACGCGGCCAAAATGGCCGCCGCCAAAAGGACCTGATCCATGCGTAAACAAAAAGAAGCCTTCGTCGCGCTCGTCACCTGTTTCAACGCAGACGAGACCCTCAACTATGACGCCACGCGCGCGCAGGTCCGCCGCCAGATCGAGGCGGGCAACAATATCATGTGCGCAGGCACGAATGGCGATTTCTCCGCGCTAACCTTTGACGAGAAAGTCCGGCTGTGTGGCGAAGTGGTCGACGAAGTCGCGGGCAAGGCGAAAGTCATCGTCAACGCCGGGATGCCCGCCACCTATGAGACCACGCTTCTCGCCCGGGAATTCGACCGGATCGGCGTCGATGGGATTGCGGTGATCACACCGTTTTTCATCGCCTGCACCCAAGACGGGCTGATCCGGCATTTCACCTCGGTCGCGGATGCGGTCGAGACACCGATCTACCTCTACGACATCCCCGCGCGGACCCAGAACCACATCGAACCGGAGACCGCCCGCGTGCTGGCGGCGCATGGCAATATCGCCGGGATCAAGGATTCAGGCGGCGCGCAGGACACGCTTGAGGCCTATATGGCCGTCGGTCGCGACAGGGACGATTTCGACGTTTACTCCGGCCCGGATCAATTGGTGCATTGGGCGCTGACCCATGGCGCCAAGGGCTGTATTTCAGGGCTTGGCAATGTGTTGCCGGATGTGCTGGCTCAGATCGTCTCCTGTGTGAACGCAGGCGACGAGGCGGGTGCAACTGCGGCGCAGGAGACCTATACGGCCTTCCGCACCGATCTGTATAAATTGGGTTTTCCGCCTGCTTTGGTCAAACGCGCACTCTATCTGCGCGATCCCTCCGTCGGCGCCTCGCGCCAGCCCGCGCTTTTGCCGAACCCTGAGCAAGACGCAGAAATCGACGCCATTTTGAAAAAATACGGGCGCTGAACAGTCGGGCGCGCAAGGCTGCGACGCGTTTGGGTCGTGACCTTGTCGAAATTCTGGCCATACTGGACATCTGAACGATTGCAGTGTCTCGGAAGGACATGAGGATGGATGCGCCCGACCAGAATCTGATCACCGATGTGCGCGGGGTTCTCGTGGGAAATGCGGCCTCCCCGACGTTGAAATCGGGGGTGACCGTTTTGACCTCCGACACGCCTTTCACGGCCTCCGTCAGCGTGATGGGCGGCGCACCAGGGACGCGTGAGACCGACCTGTTGGCCCCTGATAAATTGGTGGATCGGGTGGATGCTTTGGTGCTGTCGGGCGGGTCTGCTTTTGGGCTGGAGGCCTGTGGCGGGGTTGCCGAGGCGCTGCGGCGTGCCGGGCACGGCTTTCAGGCGGGCACGATGTTCGTTCCGATTGTGCCCGGTGCAATCCTGTTCGACTTGATGAATGGCGGCGAGAAAGACTGGACCCAGAACCCCTATCGGGAGCTGGGCGAGGCGGCCTATCGCAATGCGGCGACGACATTCGACATCGGCACCGAAGGCGCAGGCTACGGCGCCCTGACGGGGACATTGAAAGGCGGATTGGGGTCGGCCTCGGCGCGCGTGGGCGAGATCACGGTTGGCGCGCTTGTCGCCGTGAACCCGGTGGGGTCGGTGACGCCCGAAAACTCCCGACATTTCTGGGCTGCCCCCTTTGAGCAAAGCGGCGAATTCGGCGGCCTCGGTGCCGATCCGAGCTCAGGACACAGTGGCGCGCCCTTTGGACACAAGATTGCCGCGCTGCAACAAACCAATACAACCATCGCCATTGTCGCCACGGATGCCAAGCTGACCAAGGCGGAATGCTACCGCCTCTCCGTCGCGGCGCATGACGGGATCGCCCGTGCGATCGTGCCGGCGCATACGCCCTTCGACGGCGATTTGGTGTTTGGCCTCTCAACGGGGATCGTCGATCTGCCGGAAGACCGCGCCACGACTTTGGCGCATATCGGCGCTGTGGCCGCAACCAGCCTTGCGCGCGCCATTGCCCGCGGGGTTCATGCCGCACGTGCCGAGGCGGGCGATCTCTTGCCGACATGGTCTGACGCCTAACCCCGCCCTTGCAGGCACAGCTGTCGCGGGAATGCATCACCTTGCCCGCCATTGACATCAAGGACTTTTCAGAACCGCAACCTTTGCCCCAATCAGGCGAGAGATCTTCACCCGCAACAGACAGGAGGGTAAGACATGACCGTATCCATCAAAACGTCCCTTCCGCAGGATCTGACGCGGCGCTGATCCCCTTTCGGGGAGCGGGACGCCGTGCGCGCCCACATCTCCAAATTTTACAATCGCTCGACCTGGATCGACAGGCGCGCAGAACACCAGAACCGCCGTCTGGCGCTGGACCGTCTGGCCGCCCTCGTCGCGGCAGAGCGGGCCGAGACCAAGGCCTCGCATCGGGGTGAGACCTGCGCGCTTCACAACCAGCTCCAACGCGGCGCGCCGCGTTGGAGTTTCGAAGGGAGGCAGTTCAAAGAAACGCCATGACCTGCTCCCAGTCGAGGCCGTATTTCGCGAGGTATTTGCGCAGGCGGTCAGCGTCATTGGTGGAGGTGCGGCGATTGCGGGACTGGGCGAAGAGCATGCGCCCGGCCTCGCTCAGGCTGGCACTTTGGCGACAGCTGCGGATCACCGCGGCCAGTTGCGCGCGGTCGAACAGGTCGATCTCCTCGGCCGCTCGGCCCAAAAGCTCCGTCAGAAGCTTTTGATCGGCGTCACGTTCAGAGGCGGTCCACAACGCCCGCAGGCGGAGGATTTCCTCCTCGACCATGGGGCGGGTGATCCGTCCGCGTGCTGCCAAAATGCACATCCGCCGTACCGAGGCCCCGAAATCGCGGAAGTTTCCGGGCCAGAGCGTCGCCGGATCCCGGCAGAATTTCAGATAGCGGGCGCGGGCGTCGAGGTTGAACCCATATTGCACGCCAAGCTCCTTTTCGGCGCGCGTCAGCTCATGGATCAGGTTGGGCTCGATATCTTCACGGCGCTGACGCAGCGGGGGGATTTCAAAGGTCCAGGCCGTGAGCCGGCTCAACAAATCCTGACGAAACAGGCCGTCGGCCGCCAGTTTGCGCAGGTCGCGGTTCGCGCCTGCGATCACCTGAAACTGGCTTGAGACCTCATAATCCGCACCAAGTGGATAGTAGCGCCCAGTTTCGATGGCGTGCAGGATCACCGCCTGCTCGCGTAGCCCCAGTTCGTCGATCTCATCGAGGAACAACACGCCACCGTCCGCCTCACGCAGCAACCCGTTGCGTTCCGATCCGGCCTGCCCCGTGTAGCCACGGCGCTGCCCAAAGAGCATGGCAATCCCGTCAGGCCCGGCGAGCGTGGCGCAATTTACATGCACCAAACGGCCTTTGATCATCCGTCGGTCGAGTTTCAACGCATGGATGCGCTCGGCCAGTTGCGTCTTGCCCGTGCCGGTTTCGCCCAGCAACAGGATCGGCGCCTTGGTCGCCCCAGCCACATGTTCGATCTGTGAAATCAGACTGTTATAGGCAGGATTGCGGGTCTCGATGCCGCCTTTTAAAAGATCGCTATATTCCTGCGAGATCAGATCAAAGCGATGCTGCAACGCATTATAGCGCCGCAGGTCCAAATCGATGATGTCGAGTTTCGCGGGGTGATGATCCTCACGCGGCGGCCCGGTTTGCAACAGATGCGCCGGGACGTGACGGCTTTCGGCCAAGAGGAACCAGCAAATCTGGGCCACATGCGTGCCGGTGGTCAGATGCACGTGATACTGTTCACGATCCTCATCAAATCCATAGCCGCGCGCGAAATCAAAAAGCTTGGCGTAGACCTCTTCGAAATCCCAAGGGTCCTCAAGATCGAGCCGATTGAGCACCACCTCGGTGTCCGGGCTGGCCGCTTCGATCTCGCGCTTTACCGCATGAGCCAAGCGATTGAATTTGTGGTCATGAAGCAGCTCGAGCCGGTCCACGTGAAAGTTTTCATGGGCGACCAGCGATGGGGTCGGCTTCCAGCGCCGCCTCTTCCCCGCATCGAGCTGGGTGCCTAGAAATCCGATAACGACGTTACGCATGATATTATTTTATATAAGTTACGATAATTTTATATCGTATATGAGAATAACCCTTACGCAAAACCCTTAATTAATCAAATCATTTCAACACCTTAAACTCAGCCCCATTTCTTCTTCGAAGTGGGGCCTCGCAACAGCGACAAAGGGCCATCGAAAGAGTGAAGAGAAAAGAACGGGCAAATCCGTGTCCGTTGCACCGCCGGGGGCCAAGGGCCCATTCCCAAAGCCCCCGGCACTTCAATCACCTGATTTTAGACGAAAGGCTTGAGCCAAAGGGCCAAGTGGTTGAAATGACGAAAGACATGACATTGAGCCAGATTACCGGGACAGATCTGATCGCATGGGGGCATCTCCCCGGGGCGCAGTTTCCCGCGCTTTTGGAACGGGCGGAGGCTATGATTGCCGACGGGGCGAGCGTGGAGGACATTCGCGCGACGCTCGAGGTCGAAAAGCCGAAAGTGCTGCCGAAAATCCCGCTTCACGCCACGGGCGCTGTGCCGTTTCATGAGAACATCCGCGCAGAAACCCCGGACGAAGAGGACAACGTCGCCAAGGTGCGCGAGACCATGAAGGTCTTGATGCGCACGCCCACTGTGGTGAGCGGGGCCGTGATGCCCGATGCCTGCCCGGCGGGGCCCGTGGGGACCATTCCGGTCGGCGGGGTTGTGGCGGCGAAAAACGCCATTCACCCGGGGATGCATTCGGCGGACATCTGTTGTTCGGTGATGATGACCGATCTGGGAGATGCGGACCCGAAAACCGTGCTCGATGCGGCACAATCGGTAACGCATTTCGGGCCCGGCGGACGGCGCAATGGCGCGCGGTTCACCACATCCCTGAAGCTTCTGGACGCGTTTCGCGAGAACCCCTTCCTGAACCATCCGAAAATCATGCGGATGGCACAGGAACACATGGGAACGCAGGGGGATGGCAACCATTTCCTCTTCATCGGGCGGTCGCGCAACACCGGCCGCGTGGCCATGGTCACCCACCACGGCTCGCGCGGGCCGGGGGCCGTGCTCTACAAACTCGGCATGGATGTGGCGCAGAAGTTCCGCAAACAGATCTCGCCTGAAACGTTGAAACAGAACGCCTGGATTCCGGCGGATAGCGCGGAAGGCATCGCATATTGGGAGGCCCTCCAACTCATTCGCAAATGGACCAAGGCCAACCACAACGCGCTCCATCAGGCGACGGTCGAGGCCGGGCGTCTGGGGGATGTCGGCGAGCGGATCTGGAACGAGCATAACTTCGTCTTCAAACGCGGTGATCTCTATTACCACGGCAAGGGGGCGACGCCCGCCTGGGATCACTACGCGCAGGATGCGACGGGGCGCACGCTCATTCCGCTCAACATGGCAGAGCCTGTGCTGGTGGTGCGCGGGAGCGATGCCGGGCACGCGCTTGGGTTTAGCCCGCATGGCGCGGGGCGGAATTTTTCGCGCTCCGAGCATCGTCGCCGGATGGGCGAGGTCACGCCGGAGGAACAGCTCAAGGCGGAAACCTCCGGTCTCGACGTGCGGTTTCACGCCGGGGGCATCGACGCCTCCGAACTGCCGTCGAGCTACAAAAGCGCGGCCTCGGTGGTCGACCAGATCAAGGACTACGGTCTGGCCGAAATCGAGGATTACATCGACCCTTACGGCTGTGTCATGGCCGGCGATGTGCCGCCCTTTTGGATGACCCGCAAGAAAGAGCGCAGATAAGTCGAGGCAGGAGGGAGGTGATCCCTCCTGCGTCACTTCTAAAGCGGGCATCGCCGGAAAAACGGCATGCGGTCGGTGTCCAGAAGCGCCTTGTCCGCCGCGAAAAGATCGGCGTAATGCAGGATCAACACCTCCCGATCCGGGCCACGCAAGGGGGCGTGCGTCGCATGGGTGGCCACGGCGGCGGTGATCTCTTCGCCGACACCCAGTTCGGCCAGCAGCATCGCCGCCAACACCCCGTGCGGAATGCGCAGTGACACCGGAGTCGCGTGGTCCTCCCCCGCCCGACGATCCATCAACAGAGGCTTGTCCAGATCGTGCAGGAGCAGGATCGCCACCAGACGTTGCCGGTCGATCTCCCACCCCCACTGCCGCGCCGCCATATCACTGAGCGCCAGCCCGGCCTCGACGACATCATTGGTGTGATCCACCAAACGGTCAGTCGAACCATGCGAAAACGGCACATCGAACACCGTGTCATAGGAGGAAGAGGCCACCACGCTGCACCAGGCGCAGAGCACCTGATCCCGCAAGGCGCCCCCAAGCTCGACCAGACGCGGAAAGGCCTCTGACAGCAGCGCCACCTGTTTTTCATCCGGATTTTCGATCTGATAGCTTTTCATTTTTAAACTTTCGGTTCAGGTTACATCTGTCTTCGGGAAAAAAGTTTCAAAGCCGTGCGCCATGCCCCGGACATGCAGCAACACCACAGGGACACAGGATGAACGACGCCACATTGGAAGCCCGAATTTATCAGGTCTATGCGGAGCTTAGCCCCTCTGAGAAACGGCTGGCCAATGTCATGCTCGAACATCAGATGGACATGCCGCTCTACACCGCCTCCGAGCTCGCGGCGAAGGCCAGCGTGTCCAAAAGCACCGCGGCGCGACTGATCCGGGTGCTCGGCTATCGCAGCTACCCGGAGGCGAAACGCGCCATTCGGGCCGAACAATTCTGGGGCTCGCCGCAGAGCGGCCTGTCGGATCGCCCGCCAGAAGACGGCGACACGCTGCGCGCCGAAACGATGATCGACACCGACATCGAGAACATTCGCCAGACCTTTGCCGCCCTCCCCGAACAGCGCCTCAGCGAGGCCGCTGAGCGCATCGTGGGCGCAACGCGGGTCTGGATCATCGGGCTGCGCAGCGGTCACGGATTGGCCAGCCATGCGGCGCATTACCTGACGCTGGTGCGCCCGGACGTGCATCTGATCGACGTCGGCTCGGGGTCTTTGTCGCATGACGTCGGCAACATGCGGCAGGGTGATCTGTTGATCGTCATCGCCTTTCGCCGCCGCCCCAAGGTGCTTGTGCCGCTGCTCGAAGCGGTGCGCGATCTGGGCGGGCAAACGCTTTTGATCACCGATATGAGCGCGGGCGCCAGTGCGCGCACCGCCGATCTCACCCTGCGTTGCCGGACCCAAAGCCCAGCGCCGTTCAACAGTTTCACGGCGGCGGTGACGCTGATCAATCATCTGGCCTGGCAGGTGCATGGGCTTCAGGGCAGCGCCGCTGCGGATCGGTATCGCCATATCGACCAACTCGTGCGACGCCTCGACAATGTGTCCACCCCCCAGACCAAAGACGGCTGATCCTCAGTCCAACAGCGACAGGCGCGTCGGACGGGCCCAGACCCCGATCCGCGAGGTCTGCGCCCCCTGTCGGGCCAATTGACTGGCGAGACCGACCGCAGCACCGACCCCCTCGATCACCGGCACACCATGGCGTTGTTCCAGCGCCCGCGCGAAATCGGTCATCCCGGCACAGCCCAACACGATGGCCTCCGCCCCCTGTTTCAGGGCCTGTTCGATGTGCTGCGAAATCACATCGCCCGCGCCGGTCGCCGGATCGTGCAGCGCCAGAACCGGGATGTCACTGGCAAGCACCGCAGAGCAGCGCTCGGCAAAACCGTAACGCCGCACATTGTCGGAGATCACCGGCACGGAGCGCGACAGGGTGGTGACCACGGCAAACCTGTGCGCGAGGAGCGCCGCGATATGCATGCCCGCCTCGCCGATGCCCACCACGGGCGCGCTCAGACAGGCGCGCGCGGCATCGAGCCCGGTGTCGTCGAAACAGGCGATGACATGGGCTCCCGCGCCTTCGAGCTCGGCCCTGCGCATCTGCGCCAACATGCCGGGCACGGCCAAGGCGCCGTCAAAAGGCCCCTCGATGGCCTCGGGGCCCTGCGCGGACTGACCGGCGAGGATCTCGACATCCGGAGCCGCCGCCGCGCGCGCCGCGCGGGCGATGCCTTCGGTCATCGAGGCGGTGGTGTTGGGATTGGTGACGGCCACACGGATCATGCCACGGCCCCGCTGTTCAGAGACAGGCTCGGCGCGCTGTCGATCAGGTCGTCATAGCGGATCGGCGTCTCTGTGAGATGGGCGTCGGCAATGCCCTTTTGCCAGCGCGCATAGGACTTTTCCCCGATGCGCGGGCTGGTCCACATGTTCATCTCGCGGTAGAGATCGACCACCTCGCACGCGATCTCTGGCGCGATGGCGGGAAATGTCTCGGTGAGGAAATCCTTGAAACTTGCGGCCTCATGGGCGTTCACCCAGGCCATGCCCCGGCCCAATGCGCGCATGAAACGCGCGCGACGATCGTCGCCTTCGGGCACGCCCTCGGTGTAATAGACGCTCCACGGAATATCGCCGCCGTCACGGGCAAAGATCGCCGCCAGCTTGCCTTTTCCCGCCGCTTGATAAGCCAGCGCACCCGGCAGGTCGATCAGCAGAAAATCTCCCATGCCGCCTGCGAAACAGTCCTGAAGGATGCCTGCGTCGAGGTCCTGAATGAAATTCACCCGCGCCGGGTCGATCCCTGCCTCGCGCAGCATCATCTTGAGGTAGATGCCGACACTCGCCCCGTTCGAGCCTTTCATCAAAACGGTGCGCCCGACGAGGGAGGCGGCGTCGAAGGCATAGGACGCCTCGCGCCCCACCAGAGCCAGCGGCGCGCGGTTCGAGATCTGGGCAAAGGGCACAAGATTGCGGCCCTGAGCCTGAAAATCACGGCCATGAAACATCGAAGGCACCCAGATGCCACCCAGCGCGGCCTCGGCCTCGCCGTCCCGGATGTGATCGAGGACAAGGTCCCAGGGCCGCGGCACGACCTCGGAGACATCGAGGCCTTCGTCTTTGAAATAGCCCTGCCAGACGGCCACGTAATGCGGCAGGTAATTCAGGCTGTGGCCGGTGGCGGAGACAAGAAAACGATCCATGGTCTTATCCTTCAAAAGCGGGCTCGGGTGTGGACACCACGGGGGTTGCGGCGACGTTCTGGCCGCTGGATTTGTCGAACCAAACGACATCGCCCGCGTCGTAATCGAGACCGCAGGCCTCGCCATGAGCAAAGCCCGGATGTCCCGGCGTGCGCACGAACACCAGATTTTCGGTGCTGATCCCGCTCACATCCGCCGCTTCGGCGCCCAGCCGACAGCCCAGCACGGTTTCCGCGCCGAGACGTTCGATCACCGCCACCCGCGCCGGAATTCTCCCCGCGCCCGGCGCCGTCAGGCGGAGCTTTTCGGGACGAATGCCAAAGATCGCGCTCGTGGCCCCTTTCGGAGCACCGCCGTCATGTTGCCAGCGGCTGTCGCCCTCGGCGTGAAGGGTCTGGCCCGCGATCTTGACCGGCAAAAGGTTCATCGGCGGCGCACCGACGAAGCGCGCGACAAAGGTGTTGGCCGGTGTGTCGTAAATCTCGTCCGGGGTGCCGATCTGTTGGATATAGCCTTGGTTCATCACCACGATGCGGGTCGCCATGGTCATGGCTTCGACCTGATCGTGGGTGACATAGACGAAGGTGCGTTTCACCTTTTGGTGCAGCGTCGTGATTTCGGACCGCATCTGGGTGCGCAGTTTGGCATCGAGGTTCGACAGCGGTTCGTCCAAAAGATAGAGCGAGGGATCGCGCACCAAAGAGCGCCCGAGCGCCACCCTCTGACGTTGCCCGCCCGACAGGCTGGCGGGGCGCCGGTCGAGAAGCGGGGTCAGTTCCAGTTGCTCGGCGATCCGCTCGACCGCGTCGGCCACCTCCGGCTGGCGCATCACCTTCCAGCGCTGCACCATGTTGACGAAGGGGATATGATGCCATTTGCGGAACCGGTCCATGACCAGAGGAAAGGCGATATTCGCCCGCACGGTCATATGCGGATAGAGCGCGTAGGATTGAAACACGAAGGCGACGCCGCGCTGTTTCGGGGTCCAGTCATTGGCCAGCGCGCCATCGAACAACAGCTCGCCGCCGGAAATATCGGTCAGCCCGGCGATCATCCGCAACAGCGTGGACTTGCCACAGCCGGAGGGCCCGAGCAGCACGAGGAACTCGCCGTCCTCGACGCTGGCGTTAAAACGACGGATGACGGTGGTGGGGCCAAAGGATTTGGTGATCCCTTTGAAATCAATCTTGGGCATGGGTTACCCTTTCACTGCGCCGGAGGTCAGGCCTGCGACGATTTTACGTTGAACGAGGAGGAAGAAGGCGACAGCCGGGATCGAAAACACCAGAGCCGCCCCCATGACCGCCGACAGCGGGGTCTCATATTGGCCGATAAAGCTGGCGAGGCCGACCGAGGTGGGCCAAAGTTCACGGTCCATCAGGAAGGTCGCGGCAAAGAGGAATTCGTTCCAGCCCGCGAAAAAAGAGATCACCGCGGCGGCGGCCAACGAGGGCGCGATCAGCGGAAAGATCACAAAGCTGAGGATGCCAAGACGCGGACAATTGTCGATGATCGCGCTTTCCTCGATCTCATAGGGAATGGCATCCATCGCGCCTTTGAGGATAAAGGCCGCCACTGGCAGGGAAAAGCCGACATTGGCCAGCACCAGCCCCCAGAGGTTATTCAAAAGCCCCAGCGTGATGAAGATCGCGTAGAGCGGCACGACGATGAGGGCCTCTGGGATCACCTGTGTCATGAACAGCAGAAAACCGATAGCACCGCGGCCCTGAAACCGAAACCGGCTGAGCGCGTAGCCCAGAACGGAGCCGAGCGTGAGGCTGAGCACGGTCGTGCCTGCCGCGATCAGCCCGGTGTTCATCAGCCAGCGCAGGATCGGCACCTGCGCCAGTTCGCTCAGAAGTTCCGGCAGATTGCCGAGCTGGGGCCAAGGCACCTGACCGGTGTTGAAGAGCTGCGAATTCACATTCAGCGCGGTGGAGGCCATCCAATAGACCGGAAAGCCTGCAAAGGTCGCGAGGATCACGATCAGAAGACCGCGCGAGAGGGACAAAAGAGGATTGCGTTTCATTTCGACATCACCCGCGCCCGGCGGCGCTCGAAGATAAAATGGACGAGAGCGACCAGCAGCGCGAGGACCAGACCGACCGCGCCATAGGCGCTGGCCAGACCAAGATCGTAATCCTCGAAGGCGGTCAGACGAATTTGCACCACAAGCGTGCTGGTCGAACCGATCGGCCCGCCCCCTGTGAGCAGGTAAATGATCTCAAAGCGACGGATCGACCAGACGGCGACCAGAAGCGAGACGAGCTGCATGGTTGGCAAGATGTAGGGCAAGGTGACATTGCGGAACACGTTGAGCGCATCGGCGCCATCGACGCGGGCGGCTTCGCGCACCTCATCGGGCACGGATTGCAGCGCCGCCAGCATCACCAGCATGACAAAGGGCGCCACCTGCCAAACGGTCACGATCATGATCGACGGCAACGCCATGTCGATCGAGGTCAGCCATTGCACCCGCCCGAGGCCCAGCCATTCGGTCAGCTCATTGGCCACCCCGGAAGGTCCGTTGTAGATCCAGAGCCAGATCAGCGTCGCCGCCACATTCGGCACGGCCCAGCCAAAGAGCAGCACGGCACGCACGATGGTGCGCCCCGGAAAGGGCCGGTTGATCGCCAGAGCGGAAATGGTGCCAAGCCCGACCCCGAAAATCACGGTCAAAAGCGTGTAGACCACGGTGACATGCAGCGAGGTGTAAAATTGCGGGTCGGCCAGCAGGTGTCGATAATTTTCGAGCCCGATGAAATCCCCCTTGGTAGGGTTCATGAGCCGCGTATCGGTGAGGCTCATCCACATCTGGCGCATCAGCGGCCAGAACATGAACACCCCGAGATAGGCGAGCGGGACCGCGACAAAGGCATATGGTACGAGGGCCGTCAGGCGTTGGCGCGATATGGTCGGTGTCGACATGTGTCGCGGTCCTTCTCAGTCTTACGTCAGATCAGTTGAAATCGGCGGAGATGTCCGCTTGCGCCTCGGCCAGCGCCTCTTCGGCGGTTGCCGCCCCCAAAAGCACCTTTTCAACCCCGGTCATCACCGGACGCATGATCGAGGTGGTCTCAAGCTCATAGCCCGGGATCAGGGTCGACCGCGAGGTTTCCGCCAATTCGGCGAAGGCCGGCGCCCAGGGGTTGGCCGCTTCGAACTCTGCCGTCACCGGCACATCGGTGGCCAGAGCATCCGGGCCAGAGGCCTCACGCAGCGCCTGTTGCCCTTCATCGGTCAAGAGCCAGGACAGGAATTCCTTGGCCACCTCCGGGTGATCGGAATGCGTGCTGACGCCGAGAAAAATCTGTTGGTGCGCGCCCGGATGCGGGAAGGGCAGCGGCGCCGCACCGAGATCGCTCGACGGCATCGCACCGCCCGAGGCAATGTTCAAAGAGCCGCCGGAATTGTCGATGGAAAAGGCGACCTGTTCTTCTTTGAAGCGGGTGCGCTGGGTGCTCATCGGATCGCCGATCGGCATAATACCGGAGACATAGGCGGCCTTAAACGCCTCGACCGCTTCGACGGCTTCCGGCGTGTTGATGGTAAGCTTGCCCTCGGCATCGACCCAATCGACGCCGTAGCCATAGGCCCAGTTCTGGAAATCCATGAACCACGCGCTGAATTCATTCATCGAATGACGGCCGGTAAACCCGATGGCGCCTGTCGCCGAGGCGGCCTTTTCGGCATTGGCGATCAGCCCGTCGATGTCCGTCGGCACCTCGGCGCCCGCGGCGGCAAGGACGGATTTGTTGTAGATCAGCGCATAAACGGCGCGCTGCCATGCGATGCCGAGGCGGGTGCCGTCCACGACGCCGTTTTCATTGGTGGCGTTCAGATTGTCGACGCCTTCGGTCACATCGTCGAGCGGCACGAGGAATTCGGCCCCGGCGAGGGTATAGAACAGACCCTCCTGCACGATCATGATGTCCGGCCCCTGCCCCGCGCCCATCTCGGTCATGAGACGATCCGCGTAGTCCTTGGACGGGATCGCTTCTTGTTCGAGCGTCACATCGGGATGGGTTTCTTCGAATTTCTTGATCGCGGCCCAAAGGTTCTGGCCGCGCAGGGCGTCGAGCCATTGCGAGTTGGCGATGACAAGCGTGGTTTCGGCCTGAGCGCTCATCGGCGCGACCAAAGCACCGGCGGCCAGCGCCACAGACAGGGCGCTCGTCATCAGGGAACGGCGGGTGAAAGACATGTGGATTCCTCTTTGTTGGACGTTTTATAGTCGTTCAGGGGCGGCTCAGACGCTGACGCGATGGGCCGCGAGGGGGACATGACGGGAGAGGTTCTCTGCCCCGTTATCCGTCACAAGATAGCAATCTCCGATGTTCGCCCCCGCCTTGAGCGGGTCGAGCCATTGGGAGTGCAATACAAAGGTCATGCCTTCTTCGAGTTTGGCATGATTGTTGGATTGAATGTTGTAGGGCGGCATTTTCGGCATCGACACCGAATGGCCGACATTCGGGTTGTGCGGTCCTTTTGTGGCGGGCCAGACATGGTTGATCCGGCGCCCCTTCGCTTCCCAATCCGCATCGGGGACATACTGGGTCGGGACACGCAAAGGGGCGCCGTTTTCGCCGGCCTGCCAGTTGTAAGGCATGGTCCGGCTGTCTGCAGAACTGAGATAGCCGCGCGCGATATAGGGCGCGAAAGAGGCATTGGCGATGTCGGAAATCAACGCACCGGGACGCACCAGAGCGGCGGCACATTCGACGCCCTCGGCACACATCTCCAACACCTCTTCCTGATCGTCCGTGATGTCGCCGACGGCGATCATCCGGGCGATTTGCGTCGAATAACCGTGATATTGCACAGAGGAGATATAGAGATTGATCAGATCGCCACCCCGCACGACATGGCCGTAGGGTTTGCCGCAATGGGTGCCCCAGCGGTTGATGCCGATCTGATAGCCATCGCCGGTCTCGCCGCCCCGCGCCATTTGCGCGAAGGTGAAGGCGGCGTAGATTTCGTGGTCGGTCACGCCGGGACGGATCACATGATAGGCCGCCTGCATGCCGATACAGGCCAGTTCGGTGGCAGCGCGCACGACGGCCTGTTCGGCCTTGCTCCGGCGGCGCTGCATCCGGTCGATGGCCTCATGTGCCTTGGCGAAACGACAGCGCGGCAGCTCTTGCGCCAGCCCATCCCAATAGGGTGCAGAGGTCGCATCCCCGACCAGACCGATCTGGGCGGATTGAAACCCGGAGCGGATGAGATGCGCAGAGACCGCCTCGACCACACGATCGACACCGCGTCCGGGGCGGTTGTAGGTTTCGCGACCCCAGGTGCCGACCTGCCAGATGTCATCGACCAAAAGCGGCTCGCCCACCGGCGGCAGCACCACCGAGCTTGAAAAGATCGTGTAGAGGCTGAGCGGCTGATCCGTGTCGGTCGGAATGATCAACACGCCTTCGCGGGCCCAGTCGCAAATATAGCGCAGGTAGGAGTTCGAGGTCTTGTAGGACCCGATGCTGTCGCTATGCACCACCACCACATCATGCCCCGCCGCACTCGCCTCCTGACGGATACGGCGCAGGCGGTCCTCATATTCGCTCTCCGGCAGGGGATCGACCGGCTGGAATTCGAAATCCGGCTCGAAACCGTCGAGAAGGCGCTCCATCCGAGAGAGATTTTGCGAGGCAGTGGCCGTATTCGTGAGGGTCATGATCTTGGGCTCTTCTTTGTGGGGCACGCCGCGAACACCGTGCTTTGCATCCTCAGTTAAGGGGCCGAACCCGACGCGCCTTCAAGCACTGATAGGGAATTTCGACCGGCTTGCACAAAGTTTCCTCAGCTGTTCGAAGGGGTGATTTTGACGACTTTTACATGCAAATTCGGACCAAAAGTCTCACGCGGAAAAATCAAATAACCATCTTATTTCAATGCAAATTTTTAGAAATAAACGACACATTCCACGGTGAGTCTTGAAACTTTTCAAAACGACGAGGAACTTTTTTCCCAAAACCCTCTTTGGCTCATGATGATTTATTCATCACATCTAAAACGCGATCGCCCCCACGGCGTCGCTCAGCGGCATATTTTTGCGGGAAATGACAGTGAGTTTGGCGACGTCAGGGAGATTTGGCGGCACGGAAACGCTGGCGCGCCTTTTACCCAAACGGCACAGGAACAAACCCGCGCGCTGAAATGAAAAGCTCAGCTCAGGCCTGTTTGAAACACGAACCGGCGGTCCAGATGGAATTTGACGACATAGCCGATGGCCAATCCCAGGATTGCACCGACCTCGCGCGCCATGGTGCTGTGCCAAATCGCCCAAGCGCCCGCTTCCATGCCCCAGAAAATCGCCGTCGTGATCAACCCCATCGCCGTGTAGAGGCCAAATTTGCGGCCATGCGCCCGCGCCCCGGTCTCGACGTCGAAAAAGATCCAGCGCTTGTCGAGGAGATACTTCACCACAAGCCCGATCCCGGTGCCGAGGATCATTGCGAAGAACAACCCCTTGGGCCAGATGCCCAACACCATGCGTTGCGCACCGAGATTGGCAAGCGTCGCCAAAATGGCGAACCCGGCATAGCGCAGCACCAGCGCAGAGGTCGACAGATGCGCAAGCGTCGTCACAGCGCGGCGCCCGCAAATCCAGCGCCGAGGATGAGCGCGAAACAGATGAGGCTGACCCGATCCTTGGCGGCGTAGAGCACCGGATCGTCGTTCATCTTGCCACGATGCGTGGTCATCACCATGCGACTCAGCCAATAGAACAGCACAAGACAAGCGCCCCAAAGATAGCCGGGCTGACTGTAAAGCTGTGCGACTTGTGGCGAGCTGATATAGAGCGCCATGACCAGCACAGACACATAGCCAGAGGCCAGCGCCATCATCGCAACGATGGGCACGTCATCGACATGATAGCCGCGACCATGGGCTTTGAGCTTGCCGGATTTCAGGCCATCGACGAGTTCGGCCTGACGTTTGACGGCTGCAAGCGAGAAGAAGAAAAAGATCGAAAAGGCCAGAAGCCAGACCGACATCGGGATCGCGGAACTGGTGCCGCCCGCGAGAATGCGGATGGTGTACAGCCCGGCCAGCGCAAAGATGTCGACCACGAGCTGGCGTTTGAGGCGCAAAGAATAGGCCATGGTCAGGATATAATAGACCACCATGACCTTGAGAAACGGCAGGCCCAGCCAGATCGCCGGGATCAGCCCCGCAAGCAAAAGCGAGACGGCCATGACCGTGCCGCGCGCGATGGGGATCGTCCCCGCCGCAAAGGGGCGCAGGCGCTTGCGCGGATGCGCCCGGTCGCCTTTCAGGTCCAGCAAATCATTGAGAACATAGACAGAAGAGGCGATCAAACTGAACGAGGCAAAGGCAATGAGCGCTCTGAGAAAGATCAACAGGCTCAACTCATGCGCGGCCAGCATCGGAAAGAAAATCAGGATGTTTTTCAGCCATTGATGCGGGCGAATGGCTTTGAAATAGGGGGCAAGATCCCGCGCGGGGCGGTCGATATGCTCGATCGGGCCATCGCAGGTCACCTTGGCTTTCAGCTCCGGTTTGGCGTTCACGGTGATCGCACCGCCTGCCTTGGACCAGATCGCCAAATCCGCCTCGTGATCGCCCATATAGGTGAACCCGCCCGCGCCGTAGCGCGCCACCAAAGTGTCGGCCTTGGCCGGGCCTTTCAGGTTTGCCGCGCCATCCGAACCGATCACATCGTCGAACAGACCGAGATGGGCGGCGATCTGATCGGCAAGCGCCTGATCCGTCGCGGTGACAAGCGCGGTGCGCCCGCCGCTCGCGCGCCAGTCCTTCACCCGCGCCAGAACCCGGTCGTCATAGGGCAAAGTGGTGACATCGACACTGGAATTCTGCGCCAAAATCCGTTTGAGCGCGGCCTTGCCCTTGGACAGGGTCAGAGCGGCCCGAAACGGCAGTTTCCAATCGCCCGCAAAGCCGGACCAGAAACTTTCATACAGCATATCGGACCGAAGCAAGGTGCCGTCGAGATCGACGACGAGGGTTTGAGAGTCCTGTTTCAAAACAACTTTCCGATCAGCCACACCACGTGGCCAGAGACTGCAAGCGGCACATCGGGGTGTCAATGGCGAAGCGTCCTCAGACGCGTATTGGCCATGCCGCTGTGACCTTCATGTCCGCGCCGTCACCGCCCAAAATCCTCCCGTGAACGCGCCGGTGTGGTGCGGTACATCTGCATCACATGGGCGGGGTCTGTGCCGGTGCCAAAACTGCTGATCCGCAGCACCCAGAGAAGAATATGGAACATGGCCTTTTCCTCACACTGTCAGGCAAAACGCTTTGCGCCCGCGACGCAAAGCACGGTGATCGCGGTGCAGGCGACCATCTGCCACGCGATAGGTTCGCGCAGCAAAAGCGCCGCCAGAAGAAGGCCGAAGAACGGTTGCAGAAGCTGCAATTGTCCGACCTGAGAGATGCCGCCAAGCGCCAGCCCGCGATACCAGAACACGAAGCCCAGCATCATGCTGAACAGGGCGACATAACCGAGGCTGATCCAGCCGGGGGCCGAAATCGTGCTGAAGGTCGCCGGCCATGTGAGCAGGCTGAGCGCAGCCATCACCGGCAGCGCGATCAAAAGCGCCCAGGAGATCACCTGCCAGCCACCCAAGCGCCGCGACAGGGTGGCGCCTTCGGCATAGCCCAAGCCACAGACGACAATCGCGGCCAGCATCAAAAGATCGCCTTTTGAAGCACCGGCCTCGCTCTGCATAAAGGCAAAGCCCGAGACGGTCGCCGCGCCTAGGAGCGAAAAGACCCAGAAAGCGGCTTTGGGCCGCTCGCCGCCCCGGATCACGCCGAAGATCGCGGTGGCGAGGGGAAGCAGGCCGATAAAGACGATGGACCGCGCCGCGGTGATGGATTGCAACGCCAGCGCCGTCAAAAGCGGAAAGCCGATGACGACGCCCAAAGCAACGATCCCGAGGGGCATCAGATCACGTTGGTCGGGACGGCTTTGGCGCAGGGCCAAAAGGCACAAGAGACCCAAAACGGCGGCGATCACGGCGCGGGCGGATGTCAGGAACAGCGGCGCGAAATCCGTCACCGCCACGCGGGTTGCGGGCAACGACCCGCTGAAGATGAGAACGCCAAGGAATCCGCTGCCCCAGCCTGTCAGTTTGTGATCCATGTGTGTGCCGTCGGTCTTTTTCGTGATTTTCTTCTGGGTATGCGCGGGAGGCCGATGTAGACAGAGACAATCCCGTACAATTCCACAGAACTGTATGGTTGCTATGAGCGGTACAGTTGCGCAAATCAGACGGAGGCTTTGAATGGCAGGCACGAAGACGGATCATCTGATGCAGGTTCTGCGCGACAGGATTGCCACGCGCACGCTGGGGCCGGGAGATCGGATGCCGTCGATCCGGCGCTTTGCCGAACAGATGCATGTGTCGCCCTCGACCGTGGTCGAGGCCTATGACCGGCTCGCCGCCGAAGGGGTGATCAGCGCGAAACGTGGCTCTGGCTTTTATGTCTCGAACAGCAACCTGCCGCCGATGAAACTCGCGCAGGCGCGCTCGCCCCAGGCGCGCAATGTCGATCCGTTCTGGGTGTCGCGCCAGTCGCTCGATGCGCGTCCCGGCGCGATCCAGCCCGGGTGCGGCTGGTTGCCGGAGGACTGGATGCCAGAGGAGGCCCTGCGCAAGGGCTTGCGCGCGGTGGCGAAAAGCGAGGCGGCGATCCTGACCAATTACGCCTCTGCGCGCGGGTCTATGGTGTTGCGGCGCAGCCTGCTTGGGCGGTTTGCGGAGGAAAATCTGAACGCCACCGCCGAACACCTCATGCTGACCGCCTCGGCGTCACAGGCGATGGATTTGATCTGCCGACTGCTGTTGCGGCCCGGCGATACGGTGCTGGTCGACGATCCGGGGTATTTCAATTTTCGGGCGCTGTTGCGGGCGCATCAGGTCAACATCATTGGCATTCCCTACACGCCGCAGGGGCCGGATCTGGCGGTATTCGAGGCCGCATTGGCACAGGCGCCCCGGCTCTACCTGACCAATTCCGCATTGCACAATCCAACGGGCGCCACGATGTCGCCACAGGTCGCGCATCAGCTTTTGTCGCTGGCCACGGCGCATGAGTTGACCATCGTCGAAGACGACACATTCGTCGATCTCGAACCGGAGCCCTCGCCCCGGCTGGCCGTGCTCGACGGGCTCAACCGGGTGCTCAGGATCGGCGGGTTTTCCAAGACGCTCTCGGCCTCGGTGCGCTGCGGCTATATCGCCGGGCGGACCGATTGGATCGAGGCGCTGGTCGATCTACAGGTCGCAACGAGTTTTGGTGGGCCAAGCCCGGTGGCGACCGAGTTGCTGGCCCATGTGCTCACGGGGGGCATCTACCGCAAACATCTCGCCGAATTGCACCGCCGTCTGGCGGGGGCGCGCAAAACGGTGGTCGCAAAGCTTGCGCCTTTGAGAATTACGCCCTGGGTTCTGCCGCGTGGCGGGTTCTACCTCTGGTGCCGCTTCCCCGAAGGCTGTGACACGGGTGTGATTGCCCAACGGGCGATGGCGGAGAATGTGGTGCTGGCCCCCGGCAACGTGTTCAGCCCCTCGCAAATGGCGACGCGTTTCATGCGGTTCAACGTGACGCAAATGCGCAATCCACGGGTCTATGAGGTTCTGGAGAGGGCCATGCCTGAGCCGGAATGACATCACAATTTGATCCCTTTCAGACGCAACGCGTTCAAGATGACCGACACCGAGCTAAAACTCATCGCCAGCGCCGCAATCACCGGTGAAAGCAAAAGGCCGAAGGCCGGGTAGAGGATGCCCGCCGCAATCGGCACACCGGCCGTGTTGTAGGCAAAGGCAAAAAACAGGTTCTGCCGAATGTTGCGCATCACGGCTTCGGCCAGACGGCGGGCTCTGAGAATGCCTGTCAGATCGCCTTTCACAAGTGTCAGCCCCGCGCTTTCCACTGCGACATCCGCGCCGGTGCCCATGGCGATGCCGACATCGGCGGCGGCCAGCGCAGGCGCATCATTGACGCCATCCCCCGCCATCGCCACCCGCGCGCCGGAGGTGCGCAGCTCTTCGACCAGCGCGGCCTTGCCTTCGGGCGAGACCTCCGCGCGCACCTCGTCGATGCCCAATTGTTTCGCCACCGCCTCTGCCGTGCGTTTGCTGTCGCCGGTCGCCATGACGATGCGCAGCCCTTCTGCGTGCAGGGCCTTGATGGCTTCGGGCGTCGTCTCCTTGATCCGGTCGGCCACGGCAAGGATGCCGACGACTGCGCCGTCTTTCGCGAGATACATGGCGGTTTTGCCCTCGGATTGCAGACGTTCCAGATCTTTGCTCAGAACACCCGGCTCTGCGCCTTGGTCCTGCATCAGTGCTGCGTTGCCCAAGGCGACCTGTGCGCCGTCAATCATGGCGGTCACACCCTTGCCGGTGATTGCCTCAAAGCCGGTCGCTTCACGTTTGGGCGCCTCTTTCGTGCCCTCGAGGATGGCCTCGGCAAGAGGATGTTCCGAGCCACGCTCAAGGGCGGCGGCGTAGGATTTCAGTTCCTCTTCCGAAATGTCTTTCGCGATCACATCGGTGAGCGAGGGTTTGCCCTCCGTGAGCGTGCCGGTTTTGTCCACGATCAACGTGTCGACCTTGGCAAAACGTTCAAGCGCTTCGGCATCGCGGATCAGCACCCCTGCCTGCGCGCCGCGCCCGGTGCCGACCATGATCGACATCGGCGTCGCGAGACCCAGAGCACAGGGACAGGCGATGATGAGGACAGAAACGGCCGCGACCGTCGCATAGCCAAGCGCCGGACTTGGCCCAACCATGAGCCAGACGAGGAAGGCGACGATGGCGGTGACGACGACAGCGGGCACAAAGTAGAGGGATACGCGGTCCGCGAGGCCTTGGATCGGAGCACGGGAGCGCTGGGCCTGAGCGACCATGGCGACGATGCGGGACAGCGTCGTTTCTGATCCGACCGCCTGTGCCTCCATGACGAAAGAGCCGGATTTGTTGAGCGTGCCGCCGGTGACGGCATCGCCTTGCGCCTTTTTCACGGGCACGGGTTCGCCGGTGATCATGCTTTCATCGACGGAGGAGCTTCCCTCGACGATTTCACCATCCACAGGAATGCTCTCCCCCGGACGCACGCGCAGACGATCCCCGGTTTGCACCTCATCGAGCGGCACGTCTTTTTCCACATCTTTTCCCCCGTCCTTCGTGACAAGCCGCGCGGTTTTCGGGGCCAAATCCATCAACGCCCGGATCGCATCTCCGGTGCGTTCCCGTGCGGTCAGCTCCATCAACTGGCCGATAAGAACCAGCACCAGAATGACTGCGGAGGCTTCGAAATAGACCGGCGGCAAACCATGGTCACTGAGCATGTCCGAGGGAAACACCGAGGGCGCCAAGAGCCCGACGAGCGAAAACAGATAGGCCGCAAGCGTGCCAAGCGCGATCAGGGTCCACATATTGGGAGACCGGTTCACCACGGATTTCCAGCCGCGCATAAAGAAGGGACGCGCAAACCACAGAACTGGCGTGGTCAGAGCAAACTGAAGCCAGAGAAACGGTTTATGACCGATCCACTCGGCAAAGGGCAGTCCGACATGGCTGCCCATTTCCAACAGGAACACGGCAGCGGCGAGCGGGGCCATGATCTTGAACCGACGTTTGAAATCAATCAGCTCCGGGTTCGGCCCGCTGTCCGCAGAAGGCGTCATCGGCTCCAAGGCCATGCCGCATTTCGGGCAGTCGCCGGGATGATCCTCGACAATTTCCGGATGCATCGGGCAGGTGTATTGCGTGCCCTCCGGCATGGCTTTCGCCTTTGGACGCGCACCGAGATAGTGCTCCGGGCTTGTTTCGAATTTCTCCTGACAGCCGGCGGAGCAGAAATAAAACCGCTCCCCATCGTGTTTGGTCATATGCGCCGCACTGGCGCGATCCACCGACATGCCGCAGACCGGATCGGTCGCAGTGATATAGGCCTCAGGCGTGGCCGCGAATTTGTCGCGGCAGCCGCCGGAGCAGAAATGATAGCTGTGACCGCCATGTTCGAGATGCGGTTTGCCTGCCGTCGGATCGACGGTCATGCCACACACCGGATCGCGGATCACATCAGATGCGGCATGGTGGTGATGGTCGTGCGAAGGATGGTGCTGCGCTGTCATGGTTCACTCCTGATCGTGTCGGTTTCTGACCTCGCCGTCTCAGATAGGGCCTCCAGCGACTGGAGGGTCAAGGGGGCATATGTGGATTTTATCTGACCGTCTCGGATGGCGGAAAATCCCTAGCTCCTCAAATGAATCTGGCGCCATGCGATGTGATTTCAAATGTGCCGCGCTCTGTGCCTGTTACCGCAGCTTGATTTCAGACCTCACTTCGACGTGACTTTACCCTCCAGCTGATGGAGGGTTTATAAGGCACTCAAAGGAGATTGCGATGAACATCGGACATGCTTCGGCCGAAACCGGTCTGCCCGTCAAAACGATCCGTTATTACGAAGACATCGGCCTCGTCTCTGCGGACCGGGCCGCGAATGGCTATCGCGATTTCGATGCGCCTCAGATTGCCCGGTTGCGGTTGCTGGCGCAGGCGCGATTGATGGGGTTTTCGCTCGAAGAGTGCCGCGCTTTGTTGGCCCTTGAGGCAGACCCCACGCGACATAGCCGCGATGTGCGGGACCTGGCTGAGCAAAACCTTGTCTCTGTCCGCGAGAAAATCGCCAACCTTCAGGCCTTGGAAGCGCGCCTCACCGATTTGATTTCGAAATGTCATGGCGATGAGGCCCCCGATTGTGCGATTCTGGATGGGCTGAGCACCTCGGCTTCAGCCGCGCGTTGACCAAGCGCGTGCCTCACGCCATGATCGACATCGAAAGCCACGGAGACCCTGTTTGCCCCGCCTCGTCACCCTCTTTCTGATCGGGTTTCTGACCCTCTTCTCTGCGCCCCGCGCAGGGATGGTGCATGATATGTCCGAGGCTAAGATGACGGGCGCGACACAAACCGTCGCGACGGCCGCGCAACATGGCGTACATCATCATGAGATGTGCCCCGACTGCACCCACACCACCTCTGGTGCGGCACCCATGGATAGCCCCTGCCCGCATGGGGCGATCTGTGTGCTGTTCACCCCGGGGCTGAGCCTCGACTATGCGGTGAGCCGTGTTCTCCAACCGGTTGGGTTCCCGCCCGTCCCCACCGCAAAGATCATGGCGCGGGCGCCGACGATGGATCTTCCGCCGCCCCGTATCGGGGTCTCCCTCGCCTGAGCCCTTTCTTTTGACGCGTCTCTGCGTCTTGATCCGATACGGAAACATCATGAACAAATTCATCCTGCCCCTGGCCGGTGCCGCCGTAGTGGCGCTTGCGGCCTATGCCCTTTTCAAACCCGAACCGATGCCCGCGCCCGCGCCTGAGCCGCTCGCCTCCTCCTCGCGCCCGACCGAAGGCGCTCCGATTGTCGCCGTCACGCTTCCGGAGGCGCTCTCCGCCAATGCGCAAATCGGCAAACGCGCCTTCGACGGCGTCTGCGCCGCCTGCCATGGGGAGAACGCCGCAGGCAAAGAGGGGTTCGGTCCGCCCTTGGTGCATAAAATCTATGAGCCGTCGCACCACGGAGATATGTCCTTCCTGATGGCCGCAGAGCGCGGCGTGCAGGCGCACCACTGGCGGTTTGGCGACATGCCTCCGCAAGAGGGCGTCACACCCGGCGACGTGAAAGCGATCATTGCCTATGTCCGCGCGTTGCAGCGCGCCAATGGGATCAACTGAGATGACCGGTTTCTTGACGCCCCGTCGTCAGGTCCCTGGCGGAACGGTCGCCAGGGTCTAATCCCAAAACTGCCCCAGATCGCATATGAGATGGAGTAGATCGTGACCTCGGCTTGGCGCGGCGACACTTAGGATCGCCGCGACATTCCCCCTCATTTGAAGAGGGAGAGAGACTAAGTGCCACGCATTGCCAACAGACGACGCAGAAAGCCTCTCCAGAAGAGGCCTCCTAGCTGACAATCTGGCCGTTTCACCTGTCGCCGGTGTCCAACATCACTTCAAATCCAGCCATCGCCATCTCGGCATGCGCAACTTCACGGAATGAAATCAACGTCTCGTTATCGAGATCGACCGCCATGCCGGTGATGGCAATCGCCCCCAAGAACGAGCCATCGCTTTCGAACAATGGGAAAGCGATCGACGCAAAGTGTTTATTGCGCTCCCCACGCGAGATGTAATAACCGCGCGCTTTCGTGGCGGCATATGCGGGCGTCTCGGGTTCGGTGTAAGCGAACAAAAGCTGCGCCGCCGCACCGCCTTCGTCCAGTGACACACTGCCGCCGACATCGATGAAATACCGAAAATCCTGATAGGCATGGTCGCGCGCCAGACAGGTGCGTTCATTGCCTGAACGGATGAAGAAAGAGGTCGTCTGTTCGACCCGCGCACTGATCCGCGCGATGGGCGGTTCGATGCGGGACATGAGATTCGAGGTCGCCTTGAAAATGGAAGACAGCCGGAGATTCGCGGGCCCCGGCGAATAAGCGCCGTCTCCGTTCTTCTCCAGAAAGCCCCATTGCACCAAAACTTTCAGCAGCCGTAGCGCGGTCGCCTTGTCGAGACCCGAGAGTTCCGCAAGCTCTCGTAACTGAAGCCTTTTTCTTCCCATAGAGAAGAGCGACAGCAGGAGCAAACCGCGATCCAGAACGCCTGAGGGTGGCTTGGTGTCTGTCATGAATGTGACCTCCATTTTCACGAGAGCGTTGACAGGAAAAAACCTCGCTGTTTTACTGAGTAATACATGTTTCATTGAGTGAAACAAGGAGGAGGAACGCATGACGACAGAATTTTATTCTGCAGACGATGCAAAACATCGGATGGAGATGGCGAAACTGGCGCCCAAAGACTTTGACGCCTGGATGACGCTGAACAAGATCCCCGGGGAGGACAACGGCGCGATCCCACCGCGCACCCGCGAGATCGTGGCGGTGGCCGTGGCGCATGCCACAGGGTGCCCCTACTGCATCCAATCGCACGTCCAGAAAGCCAAAGCCGCAGGTGTGACCAAGGCCGAAGTGGCCGAGGCCGTTTTGCTGTCGGCCGCGCTCTGTGCCGGTGCGGCGGCGGCCCATGGTGGCCTCGCGATGAAATTCTACGGCGACGACCTCTGATCCCCCGATCGCCACACGATACTGACTTGAAAGGATAACGGATGAGCGTATCCGTCTTTGACATGCAAACCATGTGTCACCTCTGGAGCACTCCGGAGATGCGCGACGTGTTTTGCGAAAACACCCGCCTGCAAAAATGGCTCGACTTCGAACGCGCCCTTGCCGAAACGCAGGCCGAGCTTGGCCTCATTCCCGCAGAAGCCGCGACAGAGATCGCAGCCGCCTGCGACATCTCCAAAATCGATCTGGTCGCGACCGCCGAGGAAACCCGCCGGATCAAGCACACGCTGGTCCCGCTTCTGCGTCAGGTTCAAAAACAACTGAGCCCGACGGCGTCCGAAAACCTGCATTACGGCGCCACGACACAGGACGTGGTGGACACCGGGCTGATCCTGCAACTCAAGGACGCTCATGCCATCGTCACCCGCGATCTGGCCGTCATCGGCCGCGAATTGGTGCGTCTTGCGGGCGAACATCGCGACACGGTGATGGTCGGCCGGACGCATGGCGTTCAGGCGCTGCCGATCACCTTTGGGCATAAATGCGCGATCTGGCTCGATGAGCTGTCGCGTCACGCCGAACGTCTGAGCCAGGCGGAAAGCCGTCTGTTTGTCGTCATGCTCGTCGGCGCCGTCGGCAGCCAGGCCAGCTACGGCGCGCGTGTTGCAGAGATCGAGTCCGGTGTGGCCAAACGCCTCGGCCTTGCCGCCACGGACATCAGCTGGGCGCCCTCGCGCGACCGAATCGCGGAATACACCACGCTTCTCGCGATGATCGCCGCCACGCTGAGCAAGATCGGCAACGAATTGTTCAACATGCAGCGCAACGAGTTCGCAGAAGTTGAAGAAGGCTTCACCGAAGGGAAACTCGGCTCGTCCACCATGCCGCACAAACGCAACCCGACCGCTGCGGAAAATGTTGCCATGCTGTCGCGTTCCGTGCGCTACTCTGCCTCGATGATGCTGGAAGCCATGGTGCAGGAACATGAGCGGGACGGCATTGCCTGGAAATCCGAATGGAAAGCCGTGCCGGAAACGCTTTTGGTCAGCGGTGCGATCCTGTTCCAGGCTGGCGCGCTTCTGAAAGGTCTGCGCATCGACAAGGACGCCATGAAGCGCAATGTCGAGATGATGCAGGGCTATCTTCTGTCGGAAAAAGTCATGCTCGAACTTGGCAATAAAGTCGGCAAGAACACCGCGCATGAATGGCTCTACGAGGCCTCGATGAGCGGCATCGAAAAAGGTCTGAGCTTTGCCGAAGCGCTGCGGGCGCACGAACATATCTCCGATACGTTCAGCGATGACAGCGTGTCCGAACTGACCCGCCCGGAGGCCTATCTGGGCGCTATCGGAGACAGCATCGACCGCGTTCTGACACGTGAAAAAGACGCGGCCTGGCTCGCGGCCTGATCAGGAATTTTCGATGCGCGATTGGAGGAATCGCGCATCGGGATACCGGCTAAGCATACGCGTGACAGGCGTTCTGCGCGGCCGGAAATTCGAGAACGATGATCCAAGAAACGTTCTCAATTAGAAACGCAAGAGTGAAACTAAAGTGTTAATAATGCTTGGTTTTTTCGGGATTTAATTCCCGCACTCGTGTCATGACTGGGAGGAACAAACATGCATGCACATACACTGAAAACCGGCGCGGTCGCGCTCCTTGCCCTCACCATCGCCGCCCCTGCGATGGCATTCCCGGACAAGCCGATCGAATTGGTTGTCCCCTTTAGCCCCGGCGGCGGCTCCGACGTCTCCGCACGCGTCTTTGCGCAATGCATCGAACAGCAGATCGGCGAAAAGGTTCTGGTGAAAAACATCACCGGCGCGCGCGGCAAAATCGCCGAAGTCGAGGTGCGCGACGCCCATGCCGATGGCTATAAACTGCTCTGGGCACACCAAGGCATGGACATGGGCCTCGCCACCGGGCGTTCGGATTACAACTACACCGCCTTTGCCCCCGTCGCGACGACCGTGGCGATGAACTATGGCATCTTTGCCGGCGCCAAAAGCGGCATCGACAGCGTCGAGAAACTGAAGGCGGAAGTGTCGGCCAATCCCGGCAATTACACCATCGGCACGGCGCTGAACGGGTTTTCGCATTTTGCCGCTCTGGACTTTCTCGATCAGGCGGGGGTGAGCAACGATGACGTGCGCACCATTCCGATGTCGGGCGACAAAACGCGGATCGTGGCCGCCATTCAGGGCAACCTCACCCTCGTTCCGACCGCCGTCGGCGCGGCGGCTCCCTATGTCGACTCGGGTGATCTGACCTCTGTCGCCGTGCTCTCGAAGGACCGTGATCCGCGTCTGGGCGAAGCGCTCACCAGCATGGAACAAGGTGCAGACAGCACCTTCCCGATGTATTTCACGACCTTCGCTCCCAAGGACACGCCCGCAGAGGTGGTGACCACTCTGGCAGAGGCCTGGATGGCTGCCGCCAACGATCCCGACTGCCAGGCGCAGCTTCAGAAACAGTCCATGACGGTCGATGCCGCAAGCGGCAGCGAACTCGATGACATTCTCGCCCAGCGCTACCAGCGGATCGAGGAACTCGCCGACAAGTTCAACCTGACCGAAGTCGACGGCTGAACGACTTGATTGCCGCGCCTTCGGGACGCGCAATCGAACGGGCCCGCCTTTTGGCTTTCCGGCGGGCCCGCCCTTCCTCACTTTCGAAAAGGTGGCGCGATGCGTACCACAGACCTTCTTTTCTCGGCGGTCTATCTCTGTGTCATGCTGATCGGCTTCACGCAGATCGGCAATCTGACGGAATTCAGTGCCTCAGGCATAACCTCCGCGAAATTCTATCCGCAACTGGTTCTGGGCCTTGGCCTGTTGACCGGTGTGATCGAAACCGCCCGGACCCTGATGTCCAATATCTATGCCGAGCAACCGGATTTCGCGACCACATGGCGTGGCGCGTTTCGCCCGCGTCGCCTGCTGCTTTTGGGGCTCTTCGTTGTCTATCTCCTGAGCATGAAACCCGTCGGCTTCATGGTGTCCACGGCGGCCTTCTGCTTTATCACCACGGTTTTGCTGGCGCCGGTGCGCAACCCCAAACTCGCCGTCGTCGCAGGTCTGGTCACGCTGGGTACGCTCGCGCTGATCTACCTCCTGCTTGTCGTCTATCTCCAAGCTTTCTTGCCCTGAGGACCCGATATGTATGATTTGATGCTCGTGGGCGCGTCCCACGTCTTTCAACCCTGGACCTTGCTGGCGATCATGTGCGGTGTCGCGGGCGGGCTTGTGATCGGGTCGATCCCCGGCCTGACCTCGACCATGGCCATCGCTTTGATGGTGCCTTTGACCTATGCGATGGATCTCGAATTTGCGCTGCCGCTTCTTATGGGCGTCTATTGCGGGGCGATTTCCGGCGGTCTCGTCGGCGCGATCCTTTTGAACATCCCCGGCACCCCCGCCTCTGCGGGCACCTGCCTCGATGGCTACCCCATGGCGGCCAAGGGACAGGCGACACGCGCGTTGGCGCTTGCGGTCTATGCCTCGATGATCGGCGGCACGCTGTCCGGTCTTGCCCTCGTGTTGATCGCGCCTCTTTTGGCGAAAGTCGCCCTGTCCTTCGGGCCGTGGGAATATTTCGCGCTGGTCGTATTCACCTTTTCTTGCATCTCTGCGATGACCTCGAAAGGGCGCGCGGTCAAAGCCTTCATGGCGGCCTTCATCGGTTTGGCCCTTGCCCTCGTCGGCCTTGACGAAGCCTCTGGGCAGACGCGTCTGACCTTTGGTTTCACCGCCTTCGAATCCGGTTTTTACGAACTGCCCGCCCTGATCGGCCTCTTCGCGATCCCGCAATTGCTGGCCGATACGGATGATATTGGCCGCAAGGACAAAATCCTGAAGGTCGACTTTCAGCTTCGCACCTTCCTCGGCACCTTCCGCGAGGTGATGTCCCGCAAACGCGATCTGCTGCGGTCGAGCTTCATCGGCGTGATCATCGGCATTCTGCCCGGCGTCGGCCCCGGCCTCTCCAACATCGTCGCCTATAGCCAGGCCAAACGCGCCAGCAAAACGCCCGAAAAATTCGGCACAGGCGAATTGGCCGAAAGCGTGATGTCACCTGAGGCCGCGAACAACGCCTCGATGGGCGGCGCGCTGATCCCGATGCTGACGCTTGGCATTCCGGGCGACGCCTCGACGCTCATGATGCTGGGCGCCTTCATGCTGCATGGCATCGACCCCGGCCCGCTGTTGTTCCGCGATCATGGCGATCTGATTTGGGTGATCTTCATCGCCTTCTTCGTGGCCTTCGCCTTCTGCACCGTCCTCTATCACTTCTTCATCCCACTGACGATGAAAGCGATTTCGGTGCCGCGGCAATATGTGATCCCAGTGCTGCTCATCCTCTGCACGGTCGGGTGCTATTCGCTCAACAACCGGATGTTCGATGTCTACTGCTTCTTGGGCTTCGGGCTTTTGGGCTACTTCCTGCACATCGCACGCGTGCCCGTTCTGCCCGTCATCCTAGGCCTCATTCTGGGGCCCATGGCCGAAGAACAGCTCAGCCTCGCTCTGGCCTTTGGACAGGGCTCCGTCCTGCCCTTCGTGACCCGTCCGATCTCCGGCACCATCCTGCTCGTCGCCGTGCTGTCGCTTGTGTTGCCGCCGATCCTTGGCCGCTTCCGCGCCAAGACCACGATCGATCCCGCCTAATCTTACAGACTTACGTTCCAAGGAGTTCTTTAAATGACATCGCTCATTTCCCCTCAGGACCTGATTGCCCGTCTGGGCGATCCCGACCTCATCCTTCTCGACGCCAGCTGGTACATGCCCGCCGATCCCCGCGATCCCGAGGCCGACTTCGAGACCGCGCATCTTCCGGGTGCCAAACGGTTCGACTTCGACAGCAAGATCAAGGATCACGGCAGCGACCTGCCGCATATGATGCCCACGCCCGAAGCCTTTGAGGCCGCCGCCCGCGCGCTCGGGATTTCCGCCACCTCGCAAATCGTGATCTACGATGGCGCCGGGATTTTCGCGGCCCCGCGCGCGTGGTGGATGTTCAAAGCCATGGGTCATGACGCCGTCAGCGTGTTGAACGGTGGCCTTCCGGCCTGGACCGCCGCAGGTGGCCCCATCGAGACCGGACCCGAAACCGCCGCCGCGCCGGGTGATTTCACAGCCCGTCCCGCAGCCGAGCGCCTCGCCTCCGCCAAAGACGTGCTTGAGGCCGTCAACGGCCAGGCGGATCAGCCGACCGCCATCGTTGACGCCCGAGGGGCGCCCCGGTTCGAAGGCAGCCAGCCGGAGCCCCGCCCCGGCCTGCGCTCCGGCCATATGCCCGGCGCCCGCAACATCCCCTTCGATCAGGTTCTGAGTGACGGCAAGTATCGCGACGCAGCTGACATTCGCCGCATCTGGGCCGCCGCCGGTCTGCCCGATCAAGGTCGGATCATCGCAAGCTGCGGCTCTGGCGTCACGGCTTCCGTGTTGGCGCTGGCCGCAGAGTCCGCCGGGCTTCCGACAGTCACCGTCTATGACGGCTCTTGGTCGGAATGGGGTCAGGACAGCCGCCCCGAACTTCCCGTCGCAACGGGCGCCGCATGAGCGCGCCCGAACTTGCCCCCCTCGCCGAGTTCGTCGCAGGCTACACTGTAGATCCTGAGGACGCTGCTCTGGCGAGCCGCCTGCGCAGCACGGTCCTCGATTGGGGATCGGCGGCGCTGGCGGGCACCGGGCACCCGTTGTTCTCCGCCTATCAGAGCGCCTTTCTCTCCCCCACAGAGCAAGGCCCGCTGCGCGTGATCGGCACACCCGGGCGGCACCCACTGATGGCGGGGGCGATGACCAATGCCGCGCTCAGCCACCTCTGGGAGGTCGATGACGCCCATCGCGACGCCACCAACCACCCAGGCATCACGGTGCTCCCCGCTGTGATGGCCTTGGCCGAGGTTCATCGCCTCGATCCGGCGACCGTTTGCGCCGCCATCGTGGCAGGTTACGAGGCGGTGATCCGTGTCAGCGCCCATCTCGGCGCCGCGCATTATGCGATCAATCATTCGACCGCCACCGCAGGCAGTTTTGGGGCCGCCGCCGCCGCCGCGCGGGCGTTGGGGTTCACCCCGGAACAGACCCTGTCCGCCTTTGGTCATGCCGGCACACAGGCCGCCGGTCTCTGGGCGCTGTTGGATGACAACTGCACGGACTCCAAAGCCTTTCACGCCGCCACGGCTGTACGCAACGGGCTTCAGGCCGCGCAATTGGTGCAATCCGGCCTCCCCGGTGCGCCGCGCATTCTCGAAGGTCCGCGCGGTATGCGTGCTTCATGGCATCTCGCCGACACGGACCCCGCATGGCTCACGCCTAACGGCACGCCGCTGATCCATACCGTCACCATCAAAGGCTGGCCGGTCTGCGGCCAAATGCATTCCGCTCTCGATTGTGCCGCCGATCTGGCCAAGCGGTTCCCCAAAGACGCCGCAGCAACCGGTCCGGTCACGGTGCGCCTGCCGGACAGCGCCCTCGCGATTGCCGGGCGCACGGCTCCGAGCACAGTGGCCGAGGCGAAATTTTCCACCAGCTTCTGTATCGCCGCGACGCTCTGTGGCAAGCCGCCGAGCCTTGCGGGTCTCACGGAAGCGCTTTTGGCCGATCCGGAGATTCATCGCCGCGCCGAGGACGTCACGCTTGTCGCCGATGCCACCATGACCGCGCGTTTCCCAAAGGAACGTCCCGCCGAGGTTTGTCTTGAGACCCCGTCCGGCCCGCAGAGCGTCAGCCGCAGCTTTCGACGTGGGGACCCGGAGGCGCCTTGGACCGATGAAGCGATGACCGAGAGAACCCGCGACGTTCTGGCTCTGACCTCTTGGGAGACACGGCCAGAGGTCCTGATCGATTGGGCTGATGCCCTCGCAGCCCAGGCGCCCGATTGGACGGCCGACAGCCTCCACGATGCGCTGCCTGCCGCCCGGTGACGGCGCCGCAAAGACCACATAAAGCACAGGAAACTCCCGATGACCGCCCTGCCCCAGACCGATCCGCAGACATTCGAGACATTGAAAGACGCGTTGCGCGCGGCCCTGCCTGAGGCTGCCGTGATCACCGATCCCGACCGGCTCGCGGCGCTTCTCGCAGAAGAGCGTGACCTGTTCGAGAGCAATGCCACCCTGGCCGTGGCCCCCGCCACGACAGAGGAGCTATCGATTGCCGCGCGTCTCTGTCATGCCCATGGGGTGCCGATGGTGCCACAGGGCGGCAACACGGGGTTGGTCGGCGGCGCGGTCGCAAAAGGCGGCGAGGTTTTGGTGTCGATGACGCGGATGAATCGCATTCGTGCCGTCGATCCGATCAACTACACAATGACCGTCGAAGCCGGGGCCATTCTCGCCGATATTCAGAACGCCGCCGCCGCCGAGGGCTGTCTTTTTCCCCTGTCGCTCGGCGCCGAAGGGAGCTGTACGATTGGTGGAAATATCGCCAGCAATGCCGGTGGGATCGGCGTATTGAAATACGGCAATGCCCGCGAATTGACCCTCGGGCTTGAGGTGGTTTTGCCGGATGGGCGCATCTGGAACGGCATGCGTCCGCTGCTCAAGGACAATTCCGGTTTCGCGCTCAAACACCTGTTTATCGGCAGTGAGGGCAGCGTCGGCTTTGTCACCGCCACCGTTCTCAAACTTTTCCCGGCTCCTGCAGAGGTCCAAACCGCGTTTTGTGCCCTGCCTTCGCCCGAGGCGGCCCTTGGGCTTTTGTCGTTGGCCCGTCGTCTGAGCGGCGATCAGGTCACGGCCTTTGAACTTCTCTCGGATTTCGCCTGTGGCATCGTTTGCGATCATGCAGGGGGCGTTTTCCCGCTGTCCGAGCGCGCGCCATGGTACGCTGTCGTCGAGCTGTCCACCTCGCGGGAAACTTCCGATCTGCGTGAGGTCTTCGAGACCATCCTTGAGCAGGGCTTTGAAAACGGTCTGATCGAAGATGCTGTCGTTGCGGAAACGCTTGATCAGCGCGACCGTCTCTGGGCCCTCAGGGAACGCACGCCCGAGGCACAAAAACGCGCGGGCGGGTCGATCAAACACGATATTTCCGTGCCCGTCAGCGACATTCCGGCCTTTATCGCCAAGGCGACGCAGGCCGTCGAAGACTATATGCCCGGCATTCATCCTTGCGCCTTCGGTCATGTCGGGGATGGCAATGTTCACTTTAACTTCACCCAGCCCGACGGGATGGATAAACAGGACTTTCTCGCGCATTGGGACCCGATCAACGAGATCGTCTACCCGATTGCCATGTCGTTCAACGGCTCGATTTCCGCGGAGCATGGGGTCGGATTGCTGAAGGCAGATGAGATTTCTGCCTATCGCCCCGAGATCGAAACCGAACTCAATCACCGCCTGAAAGCCGCCCTTGATCCGGCAGGCTTGATGAATCCGGGAAAATTTATTGGCAAGGGGAAGGCCCAGAGTTGAACAGGCCACTTGGCCAATCCTTGCCCCTTAAGACAGGTCTTTCCCCCATCCTGCCGCGTGCCCCCGCAGCACGCGCGCTTTAGCTGGCGCGAGGCAAGTTTCGTGTTCACACATGACGCCGGGCCTCGATTTTGTCGCGGCGGGAAGGTCGGTCTTCTCGCCGCGACAAGGTCCTTTCGGACGAAAGCGGTTTTCGTTTAATCTGAATCAGATTGAGCGCCTCAAGTTTTTTGAGAAACGCTTTAAATTGTCATATGGCGTTCGACCATCTCATCGGACAGGGCATCGATCTTGCCTGCCTCGACCACCCGGCCTTTTTCCAGCATCGCGAAACTACTCGCCGCACGGCGCAGAAAGCCAATGTTCTGTTCGACCAGCACAACGGTCAGGCCAAGATCGTCCTTCATGCGCAAAATGACGGCTTCGATTTCCTCGACGATGGAGGGCTGAATGCCCTCGTTCGGCTCATCGAGCAACACCACATCCGGCTCCGCCGCCAAGGCCCGCGCGATGGCGAGCTGTTGTTGTTGCCCACCCGAGAGAACACCACCGGGACGGGACATATTGTCAGCAAGATAGGGAAAAAGCTCCGGCACGATCTCGGGGATGCTGCGTTTTCCGTCCCGGTTCGCGAAGGCCCCCATGAGGATATTTTCGCGCACGGTGAACTCGGGAATGATCCCACGGCCTTGCGGCACATAGGCGATGCCGGAGAGGGCGCGCTCATGCGTCGGGCAGGTGATCAAGTCCTTGTCCGATAGGCGAATTTGGCCGGAGCTGTCATCCGTCAGCCCCATGATGGTTTTCAAGAGCGTTGTCTTCCCTGTGCCATTGCGCCCGGCGATGCCGGTGATCTCGCCTTTAGGGATCGACAGGGTGATGCCATTGAGCGCCTTTGAGCGGCCATAGTAGCTTTCGAGATTGATCAGATCGAGCATCAGGAAATCCCCTGTTTTCCGAGATAGGCGGCTTTGACGTCGGGGTGGTTTTCGATGAAGGCCACATTGCCCTCGGCCAGAACCTTGCCGAGATGCAACACGGTGATGCGTTCAGCGATGTCACGCACGAAAGCCATATCGTGTTCGACCACCAAAAGCGTGTGCCTGCCCTTGAGACGGTTGATGATCTCCGCCGTTTTCGCGGTCTCTCCCGCGGTCATCCCCGCCGTCGGCTCATCGAGCAAAATCACCGAGGCGTTCTGGATCATCAACATCCCAAGTTCGAGCCATTGCGTTTGCCCATGGCTGAGCACGCCCGCTTCTGTCTCCGCATCATCCGTCAGCCCGATGAGATCGAGCGTCTCGTCAAGGCGCTCTTGCGCCTCCGTGTCCAACCGCATTTTGAGGTTGGCGAACACGCCCGGCTGCCCGGATTGCGCCACTTCGAGGTTCTGGCGCACGGTCAGGCCCGAAAACACCGATGGGATCTGGAACTTGCGCCCCACACCGGCGCGGGCGATTTTATGCTCGCGCTGATTGGTCACGTCACGGCCATGGACATAGACGCGGCCTTCGGTGGATTTGGTCTTGCCGGAAATCAGGTCCATCAACGTGGTCTTCCCGGCGCCATTCGCCCCCAAAAGAACCCGCAACTCGCCATGGGCCACCGCCATGGACACGCCGTCCACGGCACGGAACCCCGAAAAATCGACGGCCAAACCGTCCAGTTCCAATGCAACGGCACTCATTGGTGTGCCTCCTCTTTCTGAACGGACGACAGTTTCGGCGCGCTTTGCAATTTGGACATGAGATCATGCGCCAACCCGGAGAGGCCTTTCGGCAGGTAGATGACGACGATCACAAAGACGAAGCCGATGATCAGTTTCCACGCTTCCACAAGGCTTTCGGTCTCGGAGACCCGCGCCTCCAGCATGTTGATCAGGATGGCACCGATACAGGCCCCAAGGATCGACCCCCGCCCGCCGACAGCCGCCCAGACGACCATGGTCACGGAGAAGGAGAGTTCCAAAAACGAAGGCGAAGCAAATTCGGCCACGATCACGTAGAGCATGCCCGCAAGCCCGGAAATCCCGGCCGAGACTGCGAAGAAAAAGCTCTGATAGGCCGGCACGTCATAGCCCAGATAGAGCGCGCGCGTGTCGCTGTCGCGGGTGGCCTGAAGGATGGTGCCAGCGCGTGTGGCGACCAGCATTCGGGTGAGCGCCAGAACGATGATCAAAGCCACGGCGACGACCATATAGGTCACCTTGCTATAGGGATCGAGTTCGACGCCAAAGACGGTGAACCAGCCCAGATCCGTGAGGCCATTGAAGCCGTTCGTGAGGGGCTGCGCGTCCGTCACGATAAGCCGCGTCAACAGCACCAGCGCCAGCGTGATGATCGAGACGAACACGCCCGAAATGCGCTGACCGAAGATGATGCGCCCCATGATATAGGCAAACACCGCCGGGAGCACGACGGCCACGATGAGGCCAACCCATTGCGATTGAAACGGAATCCAGAGCCACGAGCCGGGCGTGATGCAGCACAGATCGGTCGGCGCGCCGGGTTCGGCGTTCCAGAGCATGAAATCCGGCACCGGCGTCTCGGACCCTTGCTGCATCGAGGTGTAGCTTTTGAGCTTGAGCGACATCGCCATGGCATAGGCGCCGATGCCGAAGAACAGACCTTGCCCGAGGTTCAGAATACCCGCATAGCCCCAAGTGAGCGCCACAGCCGCGCCCAACATGCCGTAGCAGAGGTATTTCGCGACTCGGTTGAGCCAGAATTCATCCCCGATCAGAGGCAGCGCGAGAATGACAATCGCAAAGGCCAGATAGGCCCAGACACGATAGGAAGAGAAAAGCGTTTTCATATCAGCGCCCTTTGAATGTGAAGAGCCCGGCAGGCTTGATCAGGATGACGCAGATCACCACGGCAAAGACCGCAGCCCGCCCGATGATGTCATTGGAGACCATCGCGACAAGCGCGTTGAATTCGCCCAAAAGACCCGAGGCCGCGATGGTGCCAAAGAGGCTTCCGACGCCGCCGGTGACCACCACCATGAAGCCGTCCACAACCATGGTCGCGCCCATGTCGGGGGCCACGGTTTTGAAGCCAGCCATCAAGACGCCCGCGACGCCCGCAAGGCCCGAGCCCAGCGCGAAAGTGATTGCATTCGTGCGTTTGACGTCGATGCCGCAGGCAGCGGCCATGCCCGGATTGCGAATGATCGCGCGGACTTTCATGCCCAAAGATGTCCGATACATCACCGCCCATGTGGCGACGGCCAGCAGCAGCGTCATGGCGACGATGAAAATTCGGTAGGCGTTCAGGTCTTGTCCAAGGATAGACACCGTGCCTTGCAACGCCTGCGGCACAGGGACGTTTTGCAGACCGGAGCCAAGGCCTTTGATGTGAATGCCGAAAAAGCTCAGGCCGAATTCGAGGCGGATCGCCTGTTGCAGGATGATCGCGATGCCCCAAGTGGCGAGAAGCGTATCGAGCAACCGCCCGTAAAGCCGCCGCACCACAAGGCGTTCGATCACCAGACCGATGAGCGCGGTGACCACAAAGGCGATGGGGATCGCGACCAGAAGATTGGCCCCCAGCCAGATGTTGGCCAGAACGGAGACGTAAGCCCCCAGCATGACCATTTCACCATGCGCCATATTGATGATCCCCATCGCGCCATAGGTCACAGCCAGACCGAGCGCGACGAGGAGAAGGATCGAACTGAGGCTGAGCCCGATAAAGAGGACGTCAAACACGACTTCCGTCTCCTTGTCGAAGTTTCTTTTGTCATTTTAACCCCGCGGACGCGTTGGCACGCCCGCGGGACAGGGGAACAGGTTTCGCGGCTTACAGCTTGGAACTGTCGAGCCCTTGCGCCGTGCAGAACAGGTTGTCGGCGGCCTCACCATAGGCGGCGTAGGGCAGCGGTTTGATCGGCTCGGGATACTCATCGACGATTTGCGACTGGCCATCTGCGGTCCATTGCCCGATGCGCGGCGTGAGCCAGCAGTGCAGGTTGTCTTCGTCGACTTTCACATCGCCGCCGGGGGCGGCATAGGTCTGGCCGCGCACACCTTCGCGGATCGCTTCGGCGGTGGTGTCCTGCGACGCCTCGACGGCCTGTTTCCACAGGAAGACTTGGAAATATGCGGCTTCGAGCGAGTGATAGGTGGTCGCCGCCGGATCGCCCACAAAGGCACGATAGCGTTCGATGAAGCTTTTGTTGGCCGCGGTCTCGAGCGACATGAAATAGGGGAAGGACGTGTAGGACCCTGCCGCATATTCCGGGCCCATGGCCGCGATCTCGATCTCGGAGGTCACGGTCGCACAGATCGGGATCTCTTCGTGGCTCAGGCCCTGGTTGATGAACTCGCGGTAGAAGGAAATGATCGAGTCGCCCACGACGTTGGACAGGACGACATCGGCGCCCGATTCCTTGATCTTGTTGACCATGACGGCCCATTCGGAATGACCCAACTCGAGATATTCGTCGGCCACCCATTCGGCACCGCCCGCCTCAATGAGACCTTTGGAGACTTTCGCCATCTCGCGCGGATAGACGTAGTTCGACCCGACGATGAAGAATTTCTTTTTGCCGAGTTTTTCGATGATCCACGGGATGTAATTGCCGAGCTGCTGGTTCGGCACGGCGCCGGAGTAGACCACATTCGGCGAGCATTCGAAGCCCTCGTAATGGGTTTGATAGAACAGCATGGCGTTGCGGCGTTCAAAGATCGGCAGCACGGCTTTGCGCGACGCAGAGGTGTGACAGCCGAAGACCGTGGACACGCGATCCTTGATCACCAGCTTTTGCGCTTTTTCGGCATAGGTTTTCGGATCGGAGGCGCCGTCTTCGGTCACCACTTCGATCGGGCGGCCCATCACGCCGCCGGCGGCATTGATTTCTGAGGCAGCCATTTGCACGGCGGAGGCGAGCATCTTTTCGACCACCGAAAGCCCGCCGGTCTGCGAATAGAGCGCCCCGACCTTGATCGCGTCTCCTTCGGCGAAAGCGCTGCGCAGATAGCCCGGCATGGCGAGCGTTCCGGTGGCCAAGGCGGCGGTGGAGAGGAACTGACGACGTTTCATGTTCATGTGTGTTTTCCCTGTTGACGGATGCAACATTCAGCCCGCTGGGGCCTTCACCCCAGACACAACAAGCCTTTGTTACAAATGAAAAAAATGCGTCGACGACATTGTCGAATGCAAAACGCCCGCATGATCCGAAAGGGATCAAAACGGGCGTCTTTGCCTATGGGTCTATCGGATCGAACCGATCAGGGAGATGGCCAGAGATCTGGGGATCATCCCTTGTGTGAGGAGAGACTAGCGCGACGTTGAACGCGCTGACAAGTGCTATTCTGTTCGCCGTTTGCTGATATTTTCATCGCTTTTGGCGGCTTTTCCGGCTTCCCGCGCGTCATAGGCCTCCACGAATTCCTTGGCGAGCACTTCGATGGCCACACGTTGCCGCATGGCGCGCGCACGGAGTTCCCGATGGGCCTCATCTTCACGCAGTTTGAGCTCCGCCATGAGAATCGATTTCGCCCGAAGAACGAGCTGATCGCCCTTGACCTTGCGCTTGTAACGGCGGGCATCGCGCGCCAGATCCTGCGTGTGTTTCCATGCATTGCGGGCAATCGCGAGGTTGGCCAAAAGCCCGAAGGGTTTGATCGGACGCCCCAGAACCGCCATCGCGCCGCTTTCCAAAACCAGTTGCAAGGTCGCCGGGTTTTCATAGCTGACAATCGCCAGAATGGTCGGGCTCGGGTTCGGGATCGAACGCACAAAATTGCGCAGCTCTTTGTGTTCATGACCCTCGATGGACAGGATCAGAATATCGGTGCGCGCGGGCAATTTATCCGGCACCGGCCAGATCAACTGCGGCGAACACCCGATGCGGCGCAAATGATCCGTGAGGGCGATCCCCTCTTCGTCCATCGGGTGCAACACAACCACCGAAAGATTGCGAAGCTCTTTGAGAAAAGCGTAAGACATCGTTTTCCCCTTAATTGCCGACCAGAGACATCAGATCGGCCACTTCGTCGTCGGAGGCGCCAATCACATCGACGAGGTAGGGATCGGGCGCGACACGGCGTGACGGGCTATTGACGATTTGGTACGGGCTATTTTCCCGAATGCGGGCAACGCGCGGCCAGAGATGCGTGTGGTTGGTCAAACGATCGATCCGCACTGGACCTTGGGGGGCATCGACTTCGACCTCGTAGAGCGCGGGCAAAAGCCGGTCGATGTGATCCTCCCCGGCCAGAGCCAAGGCTTTGGCAAAGAGATGGACCGAGTAATAGGCCGCTTCTGCAGGGGCCGTTGCGGGCAGCCCGCCAGAGACCTCATGAAACGCCTTGATGAACCCCAAGGCGGAAGGCACCTGCAAGCTGTCAAAGAAGGGCGCGGCGATGATATGCCCCTCCGCGGTGCCGGGTTTCATGCGCATGACATCCACTTCGGAGGTGGACTGCGAGGCGATGGGCATGGTGTCCGGGTCGAACCCCGCCGCTTTGAAGGCCTCATAGAATTTGACGATTCCATCGCCCACGATGGTCGAATAGATCATGTCGGGCTGCATCTCATAAATCCGGTTGAGGATCGGTTTGATGTCCTCGTCGCGCAGATCAAGTGGCACGAAAATCTCATCGAGAACCCGCCCGCCTTTCGAGCGAAACAGATCCGCGACGATGCGGTTGGATTCATAGGGATAGACGTAATCCGATCCGACCAGAAAGATGCGTTTGCCGCAGGTTTCAAGCAGATAATCGACCAAAGGCACAGAGTTCTGGTTCGGTGCCGCGCCGGTGTAAATGCAATGGCGCGAATATTCGAAGCCCTCATAGAGCGTCGGGTAGAACATCAGCGCATTCTGGGATTCGATCATCGGCAGCATCGCTTTGCGCGTGCTCGACATATGCCCGCCAAAGATCACCCGCACCCCGTGGTCCCGGCACAATTCGTGGGTCATGTCACGGTAGTTGCGCGGCGTTGATGCCGGGTCGCGAAACAGCGGCAAAAGCGGTTTGCCAAGGACACCGCCCTCCGCATTCACTTCCTCCACAGCCAGCTTCACCGCCATGACCTGCGTTTTCTCGACCGTCCCCGTGACCCCCGTTTCGGACATCACGACGCCAATCGGCCAGACATTTTCCATCGTCAAATTGACCCCCACAAAAAACAAAAAGCGGCCCTATCCAGAAACGCGTCTGGAAAGAGAGCCGCCCTGCTCAAGGTTGAATAGCCCTCAGACAAATCGAATTCAGGTCGAATGTCAAACGGCGATTTTCAAAAGATCGCATGTGGCGCGGCTCCCGTCATCACAGGACATTTTCGATCTTGACCAGACCGCGACAAGATATCAGGATCAGAGGCATCGTCGGTCCCCTGCCCCTCTGCGTCAGGCCACCGAAAACCATCTAGACCCTTGGTCTTAAATGGAAATCATGTCTTTCACCTGATTTCCTCATACTGACAATGCCGTCAGACTCTCTCACTTCGATTGTCGTTCGACCCCTTTGGGCGACCTGCACGGTTGCCGGCATGTCGCATGACGATCTCTCGTATTTATGCTGTCCGGTCTCCTTTGGCCGGGCCATGGCGGCGCTGTGCCTGGCGCCGGGAAAGGACCGTTATGACGACGACCAAAGAGACACACGATCTGACCGCTCAAGCGTTGGGCGAGCTGACGATTCGCGACATTCAAGAGGGCCTCCAGAGCGGCCGCTACAGCGCCGAAGCCCTGACCAAAGCCGCAATCGCGCAGATGAAAGCGGTGAATGGCACATACAATGCGGTGATCTTTGAAAACGAGGCGGCTTTGGAGACCGCAAAAGACATCGACCGTCGCCTCGCCGCAGGAGAAGAGCTTGGCTCTCTGGCCGGTGTGCCCATTGTCGTCAAAGATCCGATGGACATGAAGGGCTTTCCCTCGACCGCCGGGTGGCGCTTGCTTCATGCGGCGTCGGGCGGCGTCGATTTGATGCCCGAGCGCGACAGCCCGGTGGTGGCGCGGATGCGGGCTGCGGATGCGGTCATCCTCGGCAAAACCAATGTGCCGATCCTGAGCTGGACCGGCACCCACGCCAATGACAGCTGGGCAGGACCTACCATCAACCCCGCCATCGAAGACCGCGCCCCCGGCGGGTCGAGTGCGGGGACTGCCGCCGCCGTCGCGACCCATATGGCCGTCGTCGGTCTGGCCGAAGAAACCGGCGGATCGATTCAGAACCCGGCCTCTGCGCAGGGGCTTGTGGGCATCAAACCGACCATTGGCCTCGTGCCGAATGCCGGTGTGGTGCCCCTATCCGGCAACCGCGACGTGGTGGGGCCTATTGCGCGCAGCGTCGAAGACGCAGCACTCTGTCTCGACGCCCTTGCGGGTTTCACCACCGAAGACCCCAAGACGCTGGCCTCTGTCGGAAAAATCCCGGCGAGCTATGCGGACGGACTGACAAAAGATGGCCTCAAAGGCAAACGTCTCGGCCTTTATGGCCCGGGCTGGCGACCGGATCAGCTCTCCGATGAGGCCGCTGAATTGTATGCGCGCGCAAAGTCGGAATTGCAGGCCGCAGGGGCCATTCTGGTCGAAGACCCCTTCGCCGGGACAGACTTTGCCAGCCTGCGCCAAGTCACGCCGGGCACGCCGTTCTTTGACGGGCGCGGCCTCGAGTCCATCGCCTATGACATGACGATGTACCTGCGCCGCCTCGGGCCGGATGCGGCCCTCAAGACGTGGGACGAATTTGTTGCCGCGACGGCCTCGGAAGACCCTTTTGAAAAAGGGGCGATCCTTGGCTATCTCTACGAGTTGGAAGATTTCCGCAAAGCGATCAAATCGCCCGAAACCCCGCCTGCCCTGCCAGAGTTCACCAAGCTTAAAGCGGCGTATCTGGCGCTGTTGGACGAGGTCTTTGCGCGTCATGATCTGGACGGGCTTGCCTATCCACAGATGCTTCAGGAACTGCCAGGGCTACACTCGGGAGAGGCCATCCTTGAGACCACGGTGGGGGAACTCAACATTGCGGGCATTCCCGGCGTGACAGTCCCGGCAGGCTATTACGCCTCCGGCGCCCCATTCGAGCTCATTTTCCTTGGAAAACAATGGTCTGAGGCGCTTTTGATCCAATGTGCCTATGCTTACGAGCAGACCACCAAACACCGGAAGTCCGCTCTTTAAAGTCGCCTTCCACACGCAAAACACCTCAAGCTGGCCTGTTCTTTGGCTGAGCTTGAGGTGGCCTATTGCTCTGTTCACGGATGACAAATTGAGTTTTCAGAGCGCTCTCAGACTGCCCGCCAAGGGGGTCGAAAAGACAAAGCCTCCATCCGCCGCAGCGCAGCGGCGTGAAATAAATTTCATCGCCTAGGATTTATTGACAGGCACGCCTCCCGGCTCGCATGCTAACGGCACGAAACGCCGGAACTCGCTTGAGGAGAATGCGAACCGGCTTAGGGAGGACATCCGATGAAGATCAAATACCTTGCGGCGGCAGCCGCATCTATAGTCGTGGCCGCAGCATCGGCCGCCACTGCCCAGGACGCCGATACCCCCTGGGAGGAAAGCCCATTCCGCTGTGAGCCGGGCGAGACTTACGTGATGAACGTGATGGTCTCCGGCGTGGAGTACTGGTTCCCCGTCTACGAGATGTTTAAACAAGCCGCGCACCAATTCGGCTGTGAGGCGGATTACACCGGCACGCCGGAATATGACGTCAACAAACAGATCGCCAGCTTTGAACAGGCCTTGGCCAAACAGCCGGCTGGTATCTTGTTGCATCCGATGAACCCCGACCCCTTTGTCGAGCCGATCAATCGCGCGACAGATCAAGGCACAGCCGTCGTGACCTTTGCCGCCGACAGCCCCAATTCCAAACGGGTTTCCTACGTGACCTCCGACAACGCTCGTGAGGGACGTGTGGCCGCGCAAGAGATCGCTGAGGACATGGGCGGGTCCGGTCAATACGCCGTGCTGGAGAACCCCGGACAGGACAACCACGACCGCCGCGTTGCCGCCTTTATCCAGGAAATGGAAGACAACTATCCCGACATGGAACTCGTAGGTCGCGCCTCGACGGGGCAAGACCCGAACAAAGCCTATCAGGCGGTGCTCTCTCTGGCTCAGGCAAACCCGGAGCTGGGCGCGGTCTTTATGCCCGAAGCCTCTTCGGCCATGGGCGCGGCGCAGGCGGCCAAGGAGGCCGGTGGCGACATCCGCGTGATCTCGGTGGACGTGAATGCCAGCGTGCTCGACATGATCAAGGCAGGCGAGATGTTCGGCGCGATCAACCCCAACCAAGGGACACAGGGCTACTACGGCTTCCTGCTTTTGTGGCTGGCGAACCACCCGGAGCTGATTGATCCGATGAACGATCATGCCGAGGCGGGCTTCAATCCGATGGGCATTCCGGTGCTCGATAACGGCTATTCGGTCGTGACGCAGGAGAACGCCGACAGTTTCTATTGGGACAAGTATCTCAAGAAACGCGGCACCCGCGGCATCGAGGGCTAACCCTCGATCAAAACCGCGCCGCCACAGACCGGCGCGATCCTTCCGGCGGATCGGCTCCCCCCGATCCGCCGGTCTCCCCGCATATTTCGCTCGCCTATCCCGGAGGCCGCCATGCCGCCCCTTTTACAACTCAGCAATATCGCCAAAAGTTTTGGCCCCGTGAAAGCCCTTCGCGACGTCTCCTTCGAGCTGCGTGCAGGCGAAATCCATGCTCTCGCGGGGGAGAACGGCGCGGGCAAATCCACGACGATGAAAATCGTCGACGGCATCTTGCAACCGGACCGGGGCGAGATCCGCATCGATGGTGAGCCCCGTCGCATCCGTTCCCCGCTTGAGGCTCAGGCCTTGGGCATCGGTTTCGTACATCAGGAGATTGCGCTTTGTCCTGATGTCAGCGTGGCCGAAAACATTTTCATGAGCGCCACCGCGCTGCAACGCGGCTTGATGAACTTCGCCGCACTCGAACGCAAGGCCAAGACGGTTCTCGCGGAGCTCTGTGACATCGATCCGGCCATCAAAGTCGGCGACCTGAGCATTTCCAACCAGCAGCTTGTCGAGATCGCCAAGGCGCTGACATTGGATGCGCGTATTCTTATTCTCGACGAACCCACCTCTGCACTGACCGAGAGCGAAACGGAAAAACTGTTCCGCATCGTGCACCGCCTGCGACAGCGCGGTCTGGGCATTATTCACATTTCCCACCGCATGGCTGAAATTTTCGAACACTGCGACCGCGTCACGGTTTTCCGAGACGGTGAATACGTCACTCGTCTGAACATTCCCGAAACGACCCCCGAAGAGGTGGTGAACAACATGGTCGGGCGCGAGATTTCGCATCTCTATCCCGAGAAGGCGACACAGCCGCCGGGCCGCCCTCTTTTGGAGGTCGAGAACGTGACCTGTTCCCATTTGAAAGGCGTCTCACTGACCCTGCGCGAGGGGGAGATTCTCGGGATCGGAGGTCTCATGGGGGCTGGCCGGTCCGAGCTTGCCAAGGCGATCTGCGGTCTGCGGCACAGTGCGAAGACCCTGCGGCTGATGGGGGAACCGGTGAGCATCCCCGATTTTTCCGCCGCTCTGGACCACGGGATGGTGTATGTCTCCGAGGATCGCAAAGTCGAGGGACTCTTTCTCGATCTGCCGATTTCCCAGAATATTTCGTCCCTGCGGTTGAGCCAGGTCACCAAACGGGGGCTGGTCAACCGTGCCGCCGAAACCAAACAGGCCGAGCAGCTGGGGCGCCGCCTGCGCCTTAAGGCCGGCACACCCGAAGACCCGCCAAGCACCCTGTCGGGCGGCAATCAACAAAAGGTCGCGCTGGCACGGATGCTCTCGGTCAACCCGCGTGTGGTGTTTCTCGACGAACCGACGCGCGGCGTCGATGTGGGCGCGAAATCCGAGATTCACGCCATCCTGCGCGAGCTTTGCGACCAAGGCGTCGGCGTCGTCGTGATCTCGTCCGAATTACCAGAACTCATCGGTCTCAGCGACCGGATCGTTGTCCTGCATGAGGGCAAAATGAGCGGCGAACTGAACGCCGCAGAGATGACCGAAGAGGCGATCATCCATCTCGCCTCGGGACTGCACAGTCAAGGAGACGCAGCATGAGCGAGACCAGCCTTTCCGGCGGAATGACCGAAACCCGCACCCCCGGCGTCCTGCGCAGGCTCGCTGGCATGCGCGAGATGGGGCTTTTGTGCATCATCCTCTGCCTCTGCGTGGTGATGAGTTTCGCCAGCCCCTATTTTCTCACATGGTCGAACTTTCGGACCATCTTTCTGAGCTTCTCGGTCGAAGGCATCGTCGTGATCGGCATGACGGTTTTGTTGATCGTCGGCGGGCTCGATCTGTCGGTCGGCTCGGTGGTCTGTCTTGCGATGGTCGTCGCGGGCAAGCTGTTTCTAATGGGCGTCGATCCCTGGCTGGCCTCGGCGGCGGGCGTGGGCGCAGCTGCGGCGGTGGGCGCGGCGATGGGCCTCTTTGTGGTCCGCATTGGGTTGTCGCATTTCATCGCGTCGCTCGCGGCCATGGTGATCGTGCGCGGGCTATGCCTGCTCATCACCAAAGGCACGCCGCTTTCGCTGTTCAGCCTCCCGCCAGAGTTCAAATTCGTCGGCCAGGGAAGCCTTGGCGGTCTGCCCGTCGTTGTGGTGATCTTCGTCGTTCTGGCCGTCAGCTTTGACTTTCTCCTGCGCCGTTCCGCGCGGTTCCGGACGATTTTTTACACCGGCTCCAACGAAAAAGCCGCCGAATATTCCGGCATCCGCACCAAACGAGTGATCTTTTGGGTGACCGTGCTCTGTTCGACCCTGACCGGCCTCGCGGGGGTGATCTTTATGGCCCGCTTCGGGTCCGCAACACCGCAGTTCGGCGTCGGAATGGAACTGAACGTCATCGCAGCGGCAGTGATCGGGGGCGCGTCACTCAAAGGCGGGCAAGGGTCCATTTTCGGGGCTGTGCTCGGCGTGGCGCTTTTGTCGCTGGTGACATCTTCGCTCATCCTGCTCGATGTCAGTGTTTACATGCAGGACATGATCAAGGGCTTTATCCTGCTCGCGGCGGTCAGTTTCGACCACCTCATGAACAAGCGCGGCAAACGGGGCTGAGCCATGGATCACCCTCAGGATCTCGCACAGGTGCGGCGCATCTTCACCGCGTTGACGCTGCACTACGTCGACAAGCTGACGCAGGCTCAGATCGCCGAACGCATGGGACAAAGTCACTCCACGGTGAACCGTATGATCAAGGCGGGTCATGATATGGGAATGGTCGAGATCTCGATCCGCTCTCCCTTTCAGGATCACCTCGAGCTTGAACACGAGCTTGCCGAGATTTCGGGGCTGCTTGAAGTGGTCATCGAACCGACCACCTCCGACAATCCCGAGGCCGTTCTGGCGCGGGTTGGGGCCATCGCAGGAGAGCTACTTGCGAGCAAGCTCAAACCGGACATGACCCTGTGTTTGACCGGCGGCAAAGGCGTCAGCGCCTGTGTGGCCGGGCTGCGCCACGTGACGCCTCTGGCGGGCATGAAGGTCGTCCCGGCAACCGGTCTCGTGCAGGGCAAACATTACACGGATGTGAACCACGCCGCCGCGAATCTGGCGCGCGCCTTTGGCGGCGAGGCCATGCAGATGCTCTCGCCGATGTTCGCGGAGACCGAGGAACAACACGCCATGATCACCGGCATGAAAACGGTGTCCCGCGTCATGGAAGCGGCCCGCGCCGCGGATATTGCGCTCGTTGGCATCGGCGGTTTGCGCGAAAAGGCGACCTCTTATTTCGATCTGCATCGCGACGTGCCCGCCGAGGAAAAAGAGCTCTACGCCTCTGGCGCTGTCGCGGAGCTGATGGCGCATGTTCTCGACCTGCAGGGGGCTGTGACCGACTACGTGCGCAACCGGCTGGTTGTTGCCATCTCACCGTCCGATTTGGCCAAAGTGCCGATCAGCATTGGCGTCGCAGCCGGACAGGAAAAGGCCGAAGCCATCTGTGCCGTGGTGCGCGGCGGCTACATCAACACACTTGTCACCGATGAAGCCACCGCCCGCTCTGTGCTGGCGCGCCTCAAGGAGCTCTCATGACCCTCTCTATCGTTCCCCCCACGACCCGTTCCGCGCGGCTGGATGCCATGCACGGCGCCACGCCCAAGGTGTTGGTGATCGGCGGCGGCATCAACGGCGCAGCGGTCTACCGCGAACTGGCGCTCAATGGGGTCTCCGTCATGCTGGCGGAAAAATCGGATTTCTGTGCGGGGGCGTCGTCCGCCCTGTCGCGCATGGTCCACGGTGGGCTGCGCTATCTCGAGAATGGCGAATTCGATCTGGTCCGCGAAGCTCTCGATGAGCGCAATCGCCTCTTGAAGAATGCCCCGCATCTCGTCCGCCCTCTGCGCACCATCGTACCGATCGACAGCTGGGCCTCGGGCACATTGAATGCGCCGCTGAAATTCCTCGGACTGTCACAGGCACCGTCGCGGCGTGGTGCTTTGCCCTTGAAATTAGGCCTGTCCTTTTACGACATCTACACCCGTGGCAAGGGCGGTTTGCCGAAACACGCCTTTTGGTCGGGACGGAACGCAAAGGCGCGCTTTCCCTTCCGCCCCGAGGTGCGCTGTGCCGCCACCTATTACGACGGTCAGGTCAGCCACCCGGAACGCATCGTCACCGAGATGTATGAAGACGTTGCCCGCGCCGGAGCGCATGCCGTTGCGCTCAACTATCTCGAGGTGACCGGGATCGGCGCGGAGGTCACGCTGCGCGATGGCCTCGACGGGCGCGAAATCGCCTTGCGTCCTGAGATCGTCATCAATGCGACCGGTGCCTGGATTGACCGGACGAACGCCCGCGCCGGGGTGCAAAGCGACATGGTGCAGGGCACAAAGGGGGCCCATCTGGTGCTCGATCATCCCGAATTGCGGGACATGCTCGGGGACGACATGGTCTATTACGAGAATATCGACGGGCGGATTTGTATCATGTTCTGCCTGCATGGGCGGGTTCTGATCGGCTCGACCGACATTAAGGTCCCCGATCCAGACACCGTGCGCTGCGAGGCGGATGAACAGGCTTATATTTTGGAAGGTCTGTCCTGGGTCCTGCCGGGGATGACCGTGCGGCCCGAACAGGTTCTCCATGTGTTTGCCGGGGTACGCCCCTTGCCGATCAGCGGGGCGGGCACCACCGGCCAGATTCCGCGCGGACATTTCAACCGCTGGACCGAGGGCGACGTGCCGATCCTGAGCATGATCGGCGGCAAGTGGACCACCTTCCGCGCCTTCGGGGAATTGGCCGCCGATGAGGCCATGGCGCGCCTCGGCCTGAGCCGCACCTCTGGCACACAAGAGCGTCCCATCGGCGGGGGCGTGACATTTCCCGAAGACCCGGCGCGCTGGTGCGCCGACGTTGCCGGGCGCTCTGGCCTGTCTGAGGGCCGTGTGGAGGTCTTGTTCCATCGCTACGGCACGCTTGCGGAGGCGCTGGCGAAGACCTTCGAAGGCGAAGAGATGCTGCCCGGGCTCCCCGCGTATTCGGATGCAGAGATTGAGTACCTGATTGCGCATGAGCAGGTGGAAACCCTGTCCGATCTGGCGCTGCGCCGAACCGTCTTGGCGCTGGCGGGCGCGCTTGATGCCGCAGCACTTGAAACGCTCGCGGATCGGCTTGCGCATGTCAAAGGCTGGACGGATGCAGAGCGCGCGACGCATCTGGAGGAGTTTCGCAACCTGTTGGTGAGCAAGCACGGCGCCGATGCCACGCGGATCGGCCTGCACGGCAAAAAGGAGGTCGCGGCACAATGACGGGGTATTTCATCGGCGTGGACGCAGGAAACACCATGGTCAAGGCTGCGCTGTTCGATGCGACGGGCCAGATGTGTGCGGTCGCGTCGCGCAGCTCCGAAACCCTGCAACCCGAGCCGGGGTTTGTCGAACGTAGCCCCGAAGGGCTATGGGACGCGGCCTCGGGCGCGATACGCGATTGTCTTGCGCAGTCGGGCCTGAGCGGGGCAGAGGTGCTTGCGATCGGGGCAGCGGGTCATGGCAACGGGCTTTACCTGATGGATGATGCCGGTCGCGGACTGATCGGCATCCAGTCGATGGACAACCGGGCCGAGGCCTTGGCAAGCCAGATCGCCGCCGCGCATGGCGAAGACATCCTGAGCCGTGCCCAGTCGCGCCCCTGGCCTGCGATGACCCCGGTTCTCTTGCGCTGGCTTCTCGAGAATAAGCCCGACCTCTTAGCCCGCGCGCATCGGGCCGTCCTGTGCAAGGATGTGATCGTGCACGGGCTGACCGGGCGCATGGGATCGGATATTTCGGATCTGGCCGGGGCCGGTCTCCTCGCCCTCCCCGCTTTGCAATACGACGACGCCCTCTTGCGTCTCTATGGCATCGAGACCTTGCGGCATCTCCTTCCTGACCCCGCGCAAAGCGACACGGTGGTCGGTCACGTTTCCGGCACGGCCGCTGAGGCGACGGGACTTGCCGAAGGCACGCCGGTGGTTGCCGGTCTGTTCGACGTCTTGGCCTCGACTTTGGGCGCAGGGACATCGCAGGCGGGCGAAGCGTCGATTGTGGCGGGAAGCTGGTCCATCAATCAAGTTTTCACACGAAAGCTCCCGGATCATCCCCGCGCGCTCCTTGCAAGCGTCTTGGGCCGGGACACTTGGGTCAGTTGCGAATGTTCTCCGACCTCGGCGGCAAATCTTGAATGGTTTGTGCAAACATTCCTGAAAGATGAAGCGCAGGCGACCGGTGAGGACCCTTTCGCGCTGTGCAACCGATTGGCCGCCGAGGCCGATCCAGAGCGCGATCTGCCGGTGTTCCATCCCTTTCTCTATGCCGGTCCGGTCCCGGGCGCGCGCGGTGGGTTCAGCGCAATGGGCGCCTGGCATTCGCGCGGCGACCTTGTACGGGCGCTCTATGAGGGGGTTGCCTTCGGCCATCGTGCGCATTTTGAAATTCTCGATCCGAACCGGCGCTTTCGCACGGCCACCCTGTCGGGTGGCGCAGCGAAATCGAAGCTCTGGGCCCAGATATTCGCAGATGCTCTGGGGATGACCCTGCGCTTGTCCGATTGCACCGAGACCGGCGCACGGGGCGCGGCCATTGCCGCCGCCGTGGGGGCCGGCGTGTTCGAGAGCTTCGACGCGGCAACGCGCGTCATGGCGCATCACACCTCCGAAATCGCGCCCGACCCCGTCGCTCAAGCCCAGCTTGACGACAGATACCGGCGCTGGTGCGCCTATCGCGACGCCCTGATGGCGGCTTGGACGCCGTCCAAAGGGCACGATTAAGACCCTATACAGAAACAGAAAAGGACATCACATGGCTGATCTCGACGACATTATCGACGGCAAAGATTTCGGGCTGAACACGCCTGCAAAGAACGAACCGTTCTTTCTCAAAGGTGCAGGGGCCTATGACTGGGGCATGCAGAACCGGCTGGCGCGGATCTTCCGTCCCGACACCGGGCGCACAGTGATGCTGGCCTTTGACCACGGGTATTTCCAAGGTCCGACCACCGGTCTCGAACGGGTCGACATCAACATCGCCCCGCTTTTCGAACATGCCGACGTTCTGATGTGTACACGTGGCATGCTGCGCACGTCCGTGCCTGCCTCCACGCGCAAGCCCATCGTGATGCGGGCCTCCGGCGGCAATTCCATCATGTCCGAACTCTCGAATGAAACCATCGCGGTCGATATGGAAGACGCGCTGCGCATGAACGTGGCGGCCATGGCGGCACAGGTCTACATCGGCTCGGAATTCGAACATAAATCGATCACCAACATCATCAATCTGATCGATCGCGGCAACCGCGTCGGCATGCCGACTCTCGCGGTGACGGGCGTTGGCAAAGATATGGCGCGTGATGCGCGCTATTTCGGCCTCGCGACCCGCATCGCCGCCGAAATCGGGGCGCAATACGTCAAAAGTTATTTCGTGGAAGAAGGGTTCGAGAAAGTCTGTGCAGGCTGCCCGGTTCCGATCGTCATCGCCGGCGGCAAAAAAATCCCCGAAGCCGAGGCGCTCGAGGTGGCCTATAAGGCGATTGATCAGGGTGCGGCGGGTGTTGATATGGGCCGCAACATCTTCCGCGCGGGCGATCCGGTGGCGATGATCCAGGCGGTCAATGCCGTGGTGCACGATCTGCTCCCAGCGAAACAGGCATTCGAGATGTACAACGATCTCGCCAAACGCAAGACGGCCGCCTGACGGCCTATGAGCGACACCGCCGACACGTTTTCGGCGGCTCCTCTCGAAAGCGCGCGACAGCTTGGGCGACACCCTGAGTTGTCGCGACAAGACGGGGGAGACCTACACCACGCTCATGCCGGAGGACGGTACGCCCCAAAAAGAACGCCCGCCAAAACTTGGCGGGCGTTGCTGTTTCAAGTCATCGAAAGGGGGCGATCAGAAGGCGAAAGCCACTTCGAAGGACAGGCCATAGCTTGAGACATCCGTGTCGCCGCCCAGACCATCGACAAAAGCGGAGCCGGAGGACCGGACACCCTGTCCGTTGTCATAGCTCAAGCCGACATCCACGCGGCCACGGTGGCCTTCGTCTTCGGTGATATAGGCGCTTGCGGCGCCGCTGCCTTTGGTGTGGCTGTAGATGCCGGAAATCCCGAAATCGAGCATCAGCTCGCCTTGGGGCACAAGGATCGGCACCTCGAAATCCAAGCCTGCGGCCAGCTCGGTGAGGGTCACCTTTTGCTCAGGCACAGTCGTGCCGCCGCTGACATAGGCGTTCTGGCTGTCGCTGACGTGGCTCAGGGTCAGATTGGGAACGAGGGTCCAGCCCTTGTCCATCTCGACACGCCCCTGCGCCCCCAATGAGGCCAGCATACGGTCGCCCGTGAAGCTGCCGGTTTGACCGGAGGACAGGGTGATGTCGTTGTCGGTCTCGCCGAACAACAGCCGCCCATCGACAAAGAACGGATGATCGCCGATCTGCGTGGCAAAATACGGGCCGACAAGCCAACCGGTGCCTTCAACCTTGGTCCCTTGCACGTCCTCTTGTTCGGCCATGTCATATTGCACCATCGCGCCGATGATCGTGCCCGAGGACAGCTTTGTGTGGTAGCCGAGAGACGCGAGGCCGTAGCTCATGTCCTCGGTGTCGCTGTCGGACCAAGACCCGGACACCGCCATCCAAAACGGACCGTTTCCGCGGGAACTGAGCGCGAACTCACCGCCACCGCGCGAGACGCTGACGGAGGCATTGCCCCCGTTCTGCCCGGTGACGAACCGGGACACGTCCGGCTGGTTCTGGATCAGGCTGCGGGCACGTCCTTGCAAGAAATGCGCGATCGCTTCGCTTTGCTCTGCCGAAGTGTCGAGCTGCGCGATGGCCGAGGCCGCCACGGACAGCTCGCCCGTCATGTCACGCGCGGCGCCGTCCGCCACCGAAATGGTGACATCGCCACGATCATCCGGCGTGATGGTCGCGGAATAGACCACCCCGCTCCCTGTGAGCGCGCCCATCGTGGCGTTGGTGAGGGCAATATCGGAGGCCTCGAAACCGGTGACCGTCTCGGTGAAGGTAAAGGTGGCGACGAAACTCGCGCCTCGCGTGATCGTTCCCGGAACGCCCGAGATTGTCAGGCCCGGCGCAACGCCATCGGGCACCACGGAGATGATGTTCGAAGCTACGTTGTCATTGCCTGCCGCATCAAGCACTGTGCCCGCAAGCAGCTGGATCGATTGCGCAAAATCCGTCCCCGTGGCCTGAAGCGTGTAGGTATCACCGCTGCCGGACAGGGAAGAGAGATCGACATTCGTGGTGGCGAAGTCGCTAAGCTCCAGACCGGTCACATTCTCGTCAAAGGTGATCGACACCGTGTAGGGCGTGCCCGGGAAGTCCGGCGTTGCCGTCAATGTCGGTGCCGGGTCGGTCAGATCGGCGGTGTTGGTCGCAGCTGGCGCGGCCTCGTTGCCAAGCCCCGCCGCATCCGTCACGAGGTTCTCGGCGAAATTGACCGTCACGGTGCCGTCTGCGTCGGGTGTGATGGTCGCCGTGTAGACGGTCGTGCTGGTTTGTTGCAGGTCAGAGGCCGTGCCGTTGCTGACCGAAATATTGCCTAAAGTCACCGCGCTCACCTCTTCGGAGAAGGTCATCGTCAGCGTGAAGGGCGCATTTACCAGGCCGCTCGGCATGTCGAGGGAAACGGTGGGACGGGTCACATCCGCCGAGGTGCTCACCGTGTTGGAGGCGGTGTTGCCATTGCCTGCCGCATCCGTGGCCGCGCCTGCAGGGACCGACACGGTGACCGTGCCGTCGGCATCGGGAATAATTGTGAGTCTGAATTCCCGGTCGGAGAGGCGCGTGCCGTAAGAGACGCGACCATTCGTTACGACGAGATCAGCAAACGCAATTCCGGAAATGTCCTCATCGAAGGTCACGGTCACATCGAAGGGACCGTTCACCTCAGGGGGGATCGCGGAGAGCACGGCGCTCGGCGCCGTCACATCCCGCGTGCCGCTGAATGTCGCGCCTGTGCCCGAATTGCCGGCGCGGTCAACGGCGGCGGCATCCGCAACAGCGACCTGAAACGCACCTGTCGAGCTGAGGGTCAGATCGGCGGTATAGGTCGACCCACTGCCGCTGAAATTCGAAAACGACCCGGTGCCTGAGCTGAGGGTCAAATCGCTCACGTCGAAACCGGTCACGAGCTCGGAAAAGGTGAAGGTGAGCGGGATCACGGAACTGTTGGTCGGGAAAGATGACGACGAGGTGATCGACAGAGTCGGGTCCACATTGTCGGGGCTATAAGCCTCATTTACACCGATGATGCTGAAATCTGTCATGGCGTTGCCCGCCAAATCATAGATGGTGGGACTGCTACTTGGAACAAGTCGAATATTTCCGGTGCCATTGGTCACAGGGTAATCGAACCGCAACGTGACGCGGTAAACGCTTCCTGAGACTGCCGTCGGAGGAAATGCATAAGCGGCCAAGCCGCTACCAACAGAATGACTAATCACAAAATCCTCGGGCGCGCTGACGTCGGTGACATCTTCGGTGAAGGTGATCTCCCACACCACATCCGTCTGGTTGGTGTATTGGCCCAGAGGATCATAGCGGGTGATCGACTGGATGCGTGGCGGCGTTGTGTCCGCCGTTTGTGCGTTGGCTTTCCCGCTAAGTGCTGTGACGAAACAGAGCGCGATCAAAGCCAGTGAAATATGTTTTAGAAAATTTCGTGCGGTCATTTTCTTCCCCCATAAAACTGGAGCATGAAGAAGAAACAACATACCCCAATGGTGACGCAGTCGGCCAACCGCGCCATGTTCATTGGGCCAGTTGCTTGCGACGGAAAGGCGTAAACGCGCCTTCGGATCATCCCAAAAGCCGACATCTTACCGGTGAGGCCAATTGCACCGGAGGTTCTCAAGCCTCGGCACCTTCCTTCTTTGACGACAAAAGAGGAAGTCCCTGTTGAAATGTTTGATAAAAACATTGGCCTATGCAGCATTTCGGACACAACGCTGAGGGGCCGTTGCGCCATTTACGCGACAAAGGCGGGCTGCGGAAGGTCACGATGGCCCCTCAGAGCGAGCCATTCAAATGGTTATCCCAGCACGACACGCGGCTCGAAGCGCCCGTTTACGCCTGTCACAACCTCGAACACACAGCCCTCTCCGGCGCGCGGATCCCTCAGATCTTCGGTCGCGGTTGTGGCGAAGAGCGTGTTTGCTTTGTCGCCGCCGAAGGCCGGGCAAGACGGCTGTCGGGCGGGCACAGGGTGCTCGGACAGGAAACGGCCGTCGGGCGCATACCGCGCAATGCGGGACGCCCCCCATTGCGCATTCCACAGGCACCCCTCGGCATCGACCACCGCACCATCGGGGTTAAGGCCCTCGTCGGTCAGGTCGATGTGAATGTGCGGGGTCTCACAGGGCCAGCCACGCGCGTCCAGCGCCTGACGCATGATCTTGCGCGTTGTGGTATCCGCGAAATAGGCCGTGCGCCCGTCAGGGGCAAAGCAGATCGCATTCGGGATGGTGATCCCGGCATGCAATTTGCGCAACTCCCCTCCGAAATACCGATAAATCGCCCCGGCGCCCGGCTGTGCCTGTTTGCCCATGGTGCCGATCCAAAACCCGCCCATCGGGTCGGCGCGCCCGTCGTTCGAACGGGTCACGGGATCGTCGGCCTCCAGAGCGATCACCTCGACACACGCCTCATTCCGCAGATCAAACAGCATCAACGCAGTCTCGGACGCGATCAGCAGCCTGTCGCGATCCACCCAACCCGCCGCAGAGACATGCTCGTCGAACTGCCAGACCTCTGTGCCCTCCGCCCCACGGCAATGCAGCCGCTTGCCCATGATGTCGAACCAAAACAAAGCGGCCCGTTCGGGGTGCCACAAAGGCCCCTCGCCAAGCTCGCAGATACGGTCGTCATACATGGTGGCACTCATTGGGGTCGTCATGCGGGGCTCCTCAGGCGTAGCAGGCATCAAAGGCCGCGACGATTTTCTCCGCTTTCGCGCGGACACTCAAAGGGGTGTCGTCCGGTTTGTAAAGCGCCGTGCCGATGCCGAACCCTGCCGCCCCTGCCGCATGCCATTCGGCGAAGTTCTCCGCACTCGCCCCGCCCACGGCCAGCATCTCGCAGCCCGCAGGCAGCACGGCTTTGATCGCCTTGAGCCCCGCAGGACCGATCAAAGATCCGGGGAAGAATTTAAGCCCGTTTGCGCCTGCGTCCAAGGCGGCGAAGCACTCGGTCGGTGTCATCACGCCGGGATAGGACAGCATGCCCGCGGCGCGGGTCGCGCGGATCACCTCGGGGTTCATATTGGGCGAGACCACCAATTTGGCGCCGATCTGCGCCAGCCTTTCGACCTCGGCCACAGAGAGCACCGTGCCTGCCCCGATGGTTGCCCGATCCCCAAAGGCCTCGATCAGCACCGCGATGGAGGTGAAAGCCTCCGGCGAGTTGAGCGGCACTTCGATTTTGGTGATGCCTGCGGCGATCAGCTCGGCCGTGACGGCCTCTGCATCGGGGGGCGTGATGCCACGCAAGATAGCGATGAGATTGCGGCTCATATCTGGGTCTCCGATGAGAGTTTCCGTGAGAAATCCGGTGAGAAAACAGTGTCGAATGCAGCGCCAAGCCCCAAAAGGGACAGCGCACTGCCGGACTGGCACTGGGCCACCGTGCCCAGCGTTTCAAGCGCGGATCGGTAAAGCTCGGCAAGGCTGTCGTCGCCAATGATGGTGACCGAACGGCCCAGCCAGCGCGCGCGGGTGGCGGCAAGCTCTTGTCCGATCAGCAGGCCCGACAAACGGCTTTTGGCACTCTCCGGGCGAAGTCCGGCGACAAGCCCCTCCGCACGCAGGGAAAAGAGCGCGGCGGTCAGACGCTCGGGCTGTTCCACGGCCTCGCGCACTGCGGCGCTAAAACTGGGCATCGACAGAGGCGCATCGCTTTCGACGCTGCGTCGGAGCACCGATTGCCGCGACAGAAGTGCGAAAAGTTCGCCTGTCATGACCGTGCAAAAATCTTGGATCGTGCCATCAGAAACCTGCACCCATTTGGTGTGCGTGCCCGGCAGACAGAGCGTCCCGTCAAACGCGGGGTCATTCACGAGAAAGCCCGCGATCTGGGTTTCCTCGCCGCGCATCACATCGGCGGGTTCTGCCTGGCTGACACCGCCGAGAATACGGACATCGAGACGGGCGTCTTGTGTCGGCACGCGGGTCGCCTCGGGCGCAGTCAGGCGCGCCGGGGTCGCGCGATACGGCGCCTCGCACCAGCCGTCACGCGCCCCCGCCATGCCGCAAATCAGCACTTGGGTCTGGCCACTCTCGGCCAAGAGATCCCCGGCAATCTCAAGAAAGGCAGGCTCGAACGCCTCGGACGAGAGTCTGCCCATTCCTTTGTCAGACCGCCGTTCGACCATCGGCGTGCCCGCCGCATCGAGCGCCCAAAGACGCAGCGCGGAAGTCCCCCAATCGACGGCGATCCGTGTCGTCATGGCCTCACACCAAGTCCTTGGGCAAAACATCCGTCGGGATGTTCTGATAGCAGACGGGGCGCAGGAAGCGGCGGATGGACAGGGTGCCGACGGAGGTGGCGCCAAAGTTGGTCGAAGCCGGATAAGGCCCGCCGTGCACCATGCTGTCGCAGACCTCGACGCCTGTCGGGAAACCGTTGGCAAGCACACGGCCCGCCTTGCGTTCCAGCACCGGCAAGAGACGACGTGCGAGCGCCGCATCGCCCTCATCGAGGTGCAGCGTGACGGTGAGTTGACCGCTAAAGCTGCGGGCGACGCGGTCCATCTCGTCCGCGTCCTTGGCGACGACCACGAGACCCAGAGGGCCAAAGACCTCTTCGGACAGCGCGTGGTTGCCGAGCCAGTCGGAGGCGGCCACTTTAAAGAGGAACGGCTTGGCCTCGCGTTGGTCGCACATGTTGGTCAACAGATCCTGAACCCCCGCCTGAGCGCCGATGGTCGCCGCACCGGAGCTGTAGGCTTTGGCGATGCCGTCCGTCAGCATGACCTGCGCGCCTTGCTCCGACAAAGCGGCCCGCGCCGCCTCGACAAAGGCGTCGGCCTCGCGGCCTTCGATCACCACGGCGATGCCCGGGTTGGTGCAGAACTGGCCCGCGCCCATGGCCAGCGAGCCCGCCCAGCCTTTGCCGAGCTCTGCGCCACGGGTCGAGATCGCCTCGGGCAGCATGAACATCGGGTTCACGGACCCAAGCTCGCCGAAAAACGGGATCGGAACCTCACGCTGAGCGCAAAGATCAAACAGCGCGCGCCCTCCGGCGAGCGAGCCGGTAAAGCCCACGGCGGTGATCAGCGGGTGTTGGACCAAAGTTTGCCCGACGATGCGGTCATTGCCCTGCACGAGGGAAAAGACGCCCTTGGGCATGCCGCAGGTTTGGATCGCGGCATGGATGGCTTCGGCGATGATCTCGCCGGTGCCGGGATGCGCGTCGTGGCCTTTGACGACGACAGGACAACCCGCCGCAAGTGCCGCGGCTGTGTCGCCCCCTGCGGTCGAGAAGGCGAGCGGAAAGTTCGAGGCGCCAAAAACAGCGACAGGACCGATGGGGCGCTGCATCATCCGAAGGTCGGGACGCGGCAGCGGCTGACGACCCGGCAGGGCTTCGTCATAGCGGCGGTCGAGATATTCCGCGCTCAGGATGTGGCTTGCAAAGAGGCGCAGCTGGCCGGTGGTGCGCCCGCGCTCGCCGTTCAAACGCGCCTCGGGCAGGCCGGTTTCCTGCGTGCCGATCTCGGTGATCGCCTCGGCGCGGGCTTCGATCTCATCCGCGATGGCGTTCAGAAATGCGGCACGCGCCTCGCGGGTCGAATAGCCGTAGTCCCAAAACGCCTCTTCGGCGGCGTCACACGCGGCATTCACATGCGCCGGCGCGCCTTTGGAAAAGCTGTGCGACGGCCCGTGCGCGGGAGCGGATTGAAAGCTTTCGTCACCGGCAACCCAAGCGCCTGCGATCAGATGTTTGCCATGCGGGGTGAAGGTCATGTGATGTCCTTTCAGAATATCGGAAGTGTCGGGGCTTATTTGCCCCAGCTCAGAACAAGCGGATCGAGCGGTTTCAAAAGCTCAATCAAACGCGTGCGAATGGCGGGATGTAGCGGCGCGACCGGGTGACGGCACATCTCGGATTTGATGACGCCGCCCTCGACCATCGCGGCCTTGCACGACTGCCAACCGCACTGACGGTTTTCGTGATTGATCGCCATGGCGACGCGGCCATAGGCGGCGGTGGCCTCCTCATGGCGGCCTGCGTGGAAATGGGTCAGAACGGGTTTGATCTGATCGACGATCATGCCCGAGGTCATCGAGCCGGTCGCACCTGCGTCGAGATCCGCCAAAAGCGTGATCGCCTCTTCACCGTCGAACGGCGCCTCAATCGCATCGCCGCCCTGTTCGATCAGAGCGCGGATTTTATTCGCAGCACGCGGACATTCGATTTTGAAGAGTTTGACCATCTCAATCTCTTTCGCCATCCGCACCAGAAGCGGCACGGAGAGATCGACACCCGACATCGGCGCGTCCTGCACCATGATCGGAATGCCGACATCCCCAACGGCGGCGAATTGTTCAAAGGTCTGCTCTGGCGTGCCCTTCAGCGTGGCGCCATGGTAAGGCGGCATCATCATCACGGCCTCTGCGCCAAGCGATTTGGCGAAACGCGCACGTTCCACGGCGATCTGTGTGGCGTAGTGCGAGATGGTGACGATCACGGGCACGCGCCCTGCGACATGTTCAAGCGAAAGGCGCGTGAGCACGTCGCGTTCGGCATCACTTACCAGAAACTGTTCGGAGAAGTTCGCAAGGATACAAATCCCGTCGGCGCCTTGGTCGATCAGGCAGTCCAGAACGCGTTTCATCCCATCGAGATCAAGCGTGCCATCGTCATTGAACGGGGTCGGGGCAACAGGCCAAATGCCGGTATACTGGGTCATGGTATGTCTTTCGGATTATTCGATGAAAGGCTCTACAGTCGTGCGCCGACCGAGAGAGAGGGCGTCGCAAACATGGATCATCGGGCGCAGGTCCATATCCACGGCACCGCGCGTCAGAAGATGGGCCATTTTCGCGTAAAGCCGCGGGTATTCGCCCGCCAACGGGTTGTGGTCGTCGAGCGCCTCGTCGACGCCGTCGATCCGGATGCGGGCGCCGCCATCAATGAGCGTGAGCGTGCCTGCGGCGGTGACCGCTTCGATGGACCAGATTTGCTCGCCCTCCTGACGGAAGTCGAAGTCGGCGGTGACAGAGGCGCCTTCGGGATGCGCGAAAGTCAGCTCCGCCGCAATCGGCGTCTGGCAGTTTTCGGGCACCAGGAGATGCGCGTCTGTGAGGTGGATGTCATGCGGAAGGATTTCCGTGACAATCGAGAGTGCATTGATGCCCGGATCAAAGACGCCCATGCCGCCCGGTTCCCAAATCCACGCCTGACCGGGGTGCCACCGGCGCACGTCCTCTTTCCACGTCACCTTGAGAGAGGTGAGGTGTTTGTCCGCGAGCCAGGCTTTGGCGACGGCGACCTTATCCGCCTCGCGCGAATGCCATGTGGCAAAGAGCGAGACGCCATTTTCGCGCGCCAACCGTTCCAGCGCGTAGCACTCCGCAAGCGTGGCGCCCGGAGGTTTCTCCAGCATCACGTGACGCCCCGCACGAAGGGCTTTGGCGGCGACCTCAAAACGCGGCACGGGCGGCAGGCAGAGGGACACGACACGGATGTCATCGCGCGCCGCAAGCAGCGCATCGATGTCGTCAAAGTGCTCGACGCCCTCGACCTTGCCATGCCGCGACACCGTGGCCGACAGGGTAAAGTCGGTGGAGGCCGCGATCGCAGGGACGTGTTGGTCCACCGCGATCTTGCCGATCCCGATGAGTGCAATATCCATCAATGGCTGTCCTTTCCTACGTCATTGCCGCGGCAGCCCTTGAGAAAGTCGAGGTCGGCGCCTGTATCGGCCCCCTCGACATGCTGTTGGTGCAGCCAGGCGTAGCCGCTTTCGGGCGCGCCCCCGAGCGGTTGCCACTCGGCCAGACGCGCGGCGAGGTCTTCGTCGGAAATATCGAGATGAAGGCGACGGTTCGCCACGTCCAACTCAATGAAATCGCCGTTCTGCACCACGGCCAAGGGGCCACCGGCGGCGGCTTCGGGCGAAGTGTGCAGAACCACAGTGCCGTAAGCCGTCCCCGACATCCGCGCGTCGGAAATGCGCACCATATCGGTGATGCCTTTCTGAAGCACTTTCGGCGGAAGCCCCATGTTGCCGACCTCGGCCATGCCCGGATAGCCTTTGGGGCCACAGTTTTTCATGACCATGATGCAGGTCTCGTCGATGTCGAGATCCGGATCGTTGATCTTGGCCTTATAGTCGTCGATGTCCTCGAACACGACCGCGCGACCCCGGTGTTGCAACAGGGCGGGCGTGGCGGCGGAGGGTTTGAGCACCGCGCCTTTCGGGGCAAGGTTGCCTTTGACCACCACGATACCGCCCGACTGCGTGAGCGCCTGATCGGTGGGCAGGATCACGTCTTCGTTGTGGTTCTGCGCGTCCTTGACCTCGTCCCAGATCGTAGACCCGGAGACTGTGAGTGCGCCCTTGTGCAACAGCCCGCCTTCGCCCAGACGTTTGAGCACCACCGGCAGACCGCCCGCGTAAAAGAACTCTTCCATCAGATACTTGCCCGAGGGCATGAGGTTGACGATGGTCGGCACCTCGCGCCCGCAACGGTCCCAATCTTCGAGCGTCAGATCAATGCCCACACGCCCCGCCATGGCCAAAAGGTGGATCACGGCGTTGGTGGAGCCGCCGATGGCCGCATTGGTGCGGATCGCGTTCTCGAAGGCCTCTTTGGTCATGATGTCCGAGGGTTTCAGATCGTCTTTGACCATCTCAACGATACGACGACCTGACATTTGCGCGATGACTCGGCGGCGGCTGTCGACGGCGGGGATCGCGGCGTTGCCGGACAGGGCCATGCCGAGGGATTCCGCCATCGACGCCATGGTCGAGGCCGTGCCCATCGTGTTGCAGGTGCCCGTGGAGCGCGACATCGAGGCCTCGGCGTCGAGGAACTCTTCCTGCGTCATCTCGCCCGCCTTCACGGCCTCGGAGAATTTCCAAAGATGCGTGCCGGAGCCGACGCGCTCGCCTTTGTAATAGCCGTTGAGCATCGGCCCGCCAGTGACGACGATCGAAGGGATGTCACAAGATGCCGCCGCCATCATCAGAGACGGCGTGGTCTTGTCACAGCCGACCATCAGAACCGCGCCGTCCATCGGCTGGCCGCGAATGGTTTCCTCGATGGACAGCGCCGCAAGGTTGCGGAACATCATCGCGGAGGGGCGAAACGTGTTCTCTGAGGCGGAAAACACCGGTACTTCGACCGGAAAGCCACCGGCTTCCCAGATGCCCGCTTTGATCTTCTCGGCCAGCTCTTTCATATGCACGCCGTTGCAGGGCGACAGCTCGGAGAAGGTGTTCAGAATGCCGATGATCGGGCGCCCGTCAAAGAGGTCGTGCGGGTAGCCCTGGTTCTTCAACCAGCCGCGATGGTAGATGGTGTCGCGGGAATTGCCGCCATACCATTCCTGAGACCGCAGCTTGCGGGGCCATTTTGCCGGTTTGAATGCCATTGGAGTATCCTTTCAATGACAGGCTCAGGCCTGTTTGTTCTTGTTGTAGACGTCGAAGAAAACGGCCGCGAGCAGCACCAGACCTTTGATGACCTGTTGGTAATCAATGCCGATGCCCATGATGGACATGCCGTTGTTCATCACGCCCATGATAAAGGCCCCCACCACGGCCCCGATGATCTTGCCCGAACCGCCCGACATGGAGGCCCCGCCGATGAACACAGCCGCGATGACGTCAAGTTCAAGCGCAAAGCCCGCTTTCGGCGTCGCAGTGTTGAGGCGTGCGGCAAAGATCATGCCAGCCAGCGCCGCGAGAACGCCCATGTTGACGAAGGCGAGGAAGGTGAGGCGTTCGGTCTTGATCCCCGACAGCTTGGCCGCCTTTTCATTGCCGCCCAGCGCATAGATGCGACGACCGATGACGGTGCGCGAGGTGATGAACGCATAGACCATGATCAGCACACCCATGGTGACGACGACGTTGGGCAGGCCACGGAAGGTGGAAAGTTTGAACATCAGGAACACGAAGGCGGCAGAGATGATCGCGATGCGTCCCCAGAAGAGGCCAGCGGGTTCATCCACGATGCCATATTGCGCGTTGCGGGCGCGGGTCTTGAGACCCATTTGGATCACGGCGGCGGCGCCGAGCAGGCCGAGGGCAAAGGAGAGCACGTTAAAGTTGCGCGCGCCGAACAGCTGGGCGAGGCCTGTGCCCCAAGCGGCGGGGAAAATGTCGCCGACGAAGCCCGTGGAGAGAATTTGGAATTCGCGAGGGAACGGGCCGACAGACTGACCTTCGAGGAGCCAGAGCGACAAGCCACGAAAGACGAGCATCCCCGCAAGCGTCACGATAAAGGACGGGATGCGCCAAAAGGCAACGAAATACCCCTGCGCCGCGCCGATCAGACCGCCGACCACGAGACAGATCGGCATGGTCACGGCGACCGGCATGTCCATTTCAACGATAAGCACGGCAGCAAGCGCACCGACAAAGCCCATCACGGAGCCAACGGAGAGGTCGATATGGCCCGCGACGATGACCACCAGCATGCCGAGCGCCATGATGATGATGTAGGAGTTTTGAAGGAACAGGTTGGTGATGTTGACGGGGCGCATCAGCGTGCCGCCTGTCACGATCTGGAAAAAGGTCATGATCGCGATCAGCGCGAAAAGCAGGCCGTAGTCACGCATATGGCCGGCCAGATGGGCTTTGATGCCTTTCTGAGAATTCGTCATTTTGATGTCCCTTATTCGTTGACGATGAGCGACATGATGCGCTCCTGGCTGGCTTCTTCGGCGGACAATTCGCCCACGAATGCGCCTTCGTTCATCACATAAATGCGGTCACACATGCCGAGCAGTTCGGGCATTTCCGACGAGATCATAACGACCCCTTTGCCCTCGGCGGACAGCTCGTTGATGATCGCGTAGATTTCGTATTTCGCGCCGACGTCGATGCCACGGGTCGGCTCGTCGAGGATCAGAACCTCGGGCGCGGTGTTGAGCCATTTGGCCAACACGACCTTTTGCTGGTTGCCGCCCGACAGGTTGCCGACTTTCTGGAACACCGAAGGCGTGCGGGTGCGCAGCGCCTCGCGGTATTTCTCCGCGACCTGCGTTTCGGCGTGGCTGTCGAGCACCCCGTTGCGCGACACATTGTCGAGTTTGGCGAGCGTGGTGTTGAACCGGATGGTTTCATCAAGCACGAGGCCGAGATGTTTGCGATCCTCGGTCACATAGGCCAGCCCCGCGTCGATGGCGCGCGGCACATTGGACACATCGACCGGCGTGCCATGCAGTTTCACCGTGCCGTCAATATTGCGGCCATAGCTTTTGCCGAACACGGACATGGCCAGTTCGGTGCGCCCGGAGCCCATGAGACCCGCGATGCCGACAACCTCGCCCGCGCGCACGTTCATGGAAATGTTCTTGATGATCTGGCGCTCGGCGTGTTCGGGATGCCAGGCGTTCCAATTCTCGATCTCGAGCAACATCTCGCCCGCTTTGCGTTCCCGTTCGGGATAGCGGTCGGACATATCGCGCCCCACCATGTCGCGCACGATGTCGTCTTCGGAAAGACCGGCCTTGGCGTCGAGCGTCGAGACCGACATGCCATCGCGGATCACAGTGACCGTATCGGAGACATAGCGCACCTCGCCCAGCTTGTGCGAGATGATGATCGAGGTCACGCCCTGCGATTTCAGCTCAAGCATCAGGTCCAGAAGCTTTTGCGAGTCGTTTTCCTGAAGCGCGGCGGTCGGTTCGTCGAGGATCAGCAGGCGCACGTCTTTTGAGAGCGCCTTGGCGATTTCCACCAGCTGCTGTTTGCCGACGCCGAGGCTGTCGATCAGGGTGGTCGGGCTTTCCTTGAGGCCGACTTTGCGCAGCAACTCTTCGGTGCGGCGGTTGGCCTCGTGCCAGTTGATCACGCCGCCTGTCGCGGTTTCGTTGCCCAAAAAGATGTTTTCGGCAATCGAAAGCTGTGGGACGAGCGCAAGCTCCTGGTGAATGATGATGATGCCACGGTCCTCGCTGTCGCGGATGCCGCGGAACTCGGCGAGGGCGCCGTCGTAATGGATTTCCCCGTCGTAGGTGCCAGCCGGGTAAACGCCGGAGAGCACTTTCATCAGGGTGGATTTGCCTGCGCCGTTTTCACCACAGATCGCGTGGATTTCTCCCTCCGCGACCGTCAGGCTCACCTTGTCGAGTGCTTTCACGCCGGGGAACTCTTTGGTGATGGAACGCATTTCAAGAAGCGCGGTCATGCTGATCTCTTGTCCTTTAATAGACCCGCCCGCATGAGGATGTGCGGACGGGTCGAGGGAGGATGGCTTACTTGACCTGGTCTTCGGTGTAGTACCCGGAGCCGATCAGGATCTCTTCCCAGTTGGAGGCGTCGACGGCGACGGGTTCCAGCAGGTAGGAGGGCACGACCTTGACACCGTTGTCATAGGTCTCGGTGTCGTTGATTTCCGGCTCGGAGCCGCCGAGAACCGCATCGACCATGCCCACGGTGACTTTTGCCAGCTCGCGGGTGTCTTTGAAGATGGTCGAATATTGCTCGCCTGCGAGGATCGACTTGATGGATTGCAATTCCGCATCCTGACCCGTCACGATCGGCATTTTCAGATCGCCAGAGCCATAGCCCACGCCCTTGAGCGAGGAGAGGATGCCGATGGACAGACCATCGTAGGGGGCCAGCACGCCGTGCACCTCTTTGTCGGTATAGTTGGCGGACAGGATGTTATCCATACGCGCCTGCGCCACGGCGCCGTCCCAACGCAGCGTGCCGACCTTGTCCATGCCCATCTGGCCGGACTGAACCACGATGGTGCCATCGTCGATCAGCGGCTGAAGCACGCTCATCGCACCGTCGTAGAAGAAATAAGCGTTGTTGTCGTCCGGCGAGCCGCCGAACAGCTCGACATTGTAAGGGCCATCGCCAAAGCGGGCCTTCAGGCCTTCGACCATCGAGGTCGCCTGTTGCACACCGACTTTGAAGTTGTCGAAGGTGGCGTAGTAATCGACGTCGCCGCTGTCGCGGATCAGGCGGTCATAGGCGATGACCTTGACGCCCGCAGCAGAGGCGTTCTCGAGCGCGTTCGACAGCGTGGTGCCGTCGATGGCCGCGATCACAAGCGCGTCGACGCCTTTGGTGATCATGTTCTCGATCTGAGCGAGCTGGTTGGGGATATCGTCCTCTGCGTATTGCAGGTCGGTCGTGTAGCCAGCGGCTTCGAGCTCCTTGACCATGTTGTCCCCGTCGGCAATCCAGCGCGCCGAAGATTTGGTCGGCATGGCGATGCCGACAAGGCCGTCAGCATAAGCCGCGGACGCGAAAGAAATGGCCGCGGTCGCCGCGGTCAGCATGGTTTTGATCTTCATGTTGTCCTCCCGTTGGGTCCGAGCGCTCCGTTCTCCCGCGCTTTGGTCCCGACATTTTCAATACGACCCGTCTCCACAGGTCAGCCCCAGACCTAAAAGAAAGTTTACATCACTGTAAAATGAGCTTATCGACTACATACATACCAAAAATGTTATACCGAAAGAATATGAGATGCAGTTCGTTCGGACATTCAAGCCTATACATCTAGAGTTTTTGTTGAAGATTCAGGAAGTTGGTCAACTACAAGTCGCCGCACACCTGCTCAACATGACCCAACCTGCCGCTTCGCGCATGCTCAAAGATATTGAGGAACGCTGCGGCACAACGCTTTTCAAACGCACGCCCAAAGGGATGGAACCGACGCCCTCTGGCGAAGTTTTCATCAAACATGCGAGAATCGTGCTGGCGGGGCTCGACTCCCTTGAAAAGGAAATCATCGCCCTGGCCACAGGCATGGCGGGTGAGGTGCGGGTCGGCTCGGTAACCGGGCCTGCGATTGGCGTTCTCATCCCCGCGATGGAAATCCTGCGCGAACGCGCGCCGAATATTTCCGTCACCATCGACGTGGCCCCCTCGGTCGATTTGGTGCGCGGGTTGGACGAGGGCAAGTTCGATTTTGTTATGGCCCGCGTCCCGCCGACCCATGATAGCCGCGATCTGCATGTGCACCCTGCCCGCAATGAACAAGTGCGGCTCTTGGTCAACGAGGTGCACCCGCTGTTGTCGCACTCAAATGTGACGCTAGAGGAGCTATCGCACTACCCGTGGATCATGCAGGAACGCGGCTCGCCCATCCGGGAAGCCGTGGAGACCAGTTTCTACGCCGCAGGGCTGCCGCCCCCTGAGCGGGTGGTGAACTCCTCGTCCCTTCTCATCGCCCTGGCTCTGCTCAAAGGCACGGACATGATCGCGCCGCTGTCCGAAGAGGTCACGGGGTTGATGACCAGCGAGGGACTGGGCGCCAAGCTGCGGGTGATCAACGTCGCGGTGCCGATGTCCGTCTCGCCCTATTTCATCATTCGCGACCGGTCCCGAGAACTCACCCCGGCGGCCACGCTGTTCTACGAGCAACTGCTGGCGGAAATTTAACCCCCTGCGCGACACGAAGGCCACGAGTCAGGAGACATCGCATGTGAGGCCGCGGATCAAAACCTTCTGTGTTGGACGCCGCCGTCTGATGCGCATAGCCCGACAGAGCCATCACCTTAATGGATCGCACATTTGGCGGGAGCTTCTGAGTTTGGCGTGGCTTCTCGCCACCCTTTGCCTCACTCGACAGATAGATCCATAAAAAATTGATCCGCCACGTCATGCACTCCCGACATGAACAGCAAGCCTTTCTGACCCAGCTGCATGCCAGCTGCATGATGGTCAGCCACACAGCTTATGGCCATGGATAGTCCGCGACGGTCACCCCCATGGCGGAAAGCTCCTCCACCACGAGGCGACGATAGGCCACCACGTCAGGCACCGGCTCGGCGCGGCGGCGGGTGACTTCGTCTTCGGTGAACGCGATCGCAGGGGCACCGGTCTCCGTTTCGCCCCAAACATCGAGCACATAGTTCATCACTTCGGCGATCTCGCGATCATTGAGCGATGAACCGACCACGCCGGGCACATGCATCATATAGGTGCGGCCCAAGTCGGTGCCCGCAATATAGCCGACACTGTCGGGAAAGGCCGGGATGTCCCCCTCTGTCGTGCCCAAGCCTTCGAACCCGTGACAGCCCGCACAGCGCAGGATGTAATTCGTGTGCGGGCTGCGCGTGGGTTGATCGGCTGCCGCCAGCGCGGCGGGCAGAAGTGCCACCACAACGCTCAGAGATTTCAAAAGAGGCATGCTCATTCCTTTCCGTCCAAGGGCTTAATCGACAGCCGGGCGCATCGCCCGCAGATCGGCATGAGAGGGACGCGCCTCCCGCGTGGCATCGAGAAGGGCCTGCGTCATGACGCCATCGGTCTCACCGAGCGTTTGCAGCACCCAAGTGCCGATCTCGACCAGTTCTTCGTCGGTGGTGCTGGCCACGGGCGGCATGATCAGGCCGATGTACATCTGGCCCTGCACCTCCAGTTTGCCCGCCATCCCCGAGACCACCACGCCAGCGAGATACTCGGGCGCGGTGTCGCCAAGGGCTTGCCAAAAGGCGGGGCGGTTCAACGGCGGGGCGAGGCCCGGATTGCCGATGCCGCCCGTGTTGTGGCAGGCGGCGCAGTGAATATCGAACAACTCCTCCGGCGTCTCGGCAGAGACCGGGAGGGCGAGGAGGGCCGTGGCAATCGCCACAGCCCCCGTGAGTGTCGTCAAAAGGCGCACGTCAGATTACTCCGCCAAGCCCACAACCACGGAAACCGTGCAGTGGTAGCCTTTGTCGGTGTTCGCCATGCACCAGTTGATGTCGTTGTAGAGCCCCATGCGATAGCCCGGACGCTCGCCTTCGGAGGTGTAGCAGAAGGTTGCAGAATCCACCGACGGTTTGCCGCAACAGTCATTGTAGGCCACGAGGTAGTCCTTGCCGTCATCGGGGTTCGAACAGGTGCCGACCCAAGAGACGGAAGAGGCGGACGAGCCCGGAGGACATTGCGTCAGAGAGCCGCCGGAGGTGGAGCAAAGGTTGCCGTCGAGGGCACAGTGACGCCAGTAGGAGCATTCGTCCTCCGGCAGTTCAGAGGCGTTGGCACGACGGTCGAAGGGCAGGATCGGGGTCGCCACGGCGGCGCCCAGAACCGAAGCCCCGGCTTTCGCCATAAAGCTGCGGCGGCCAAGGTTGCGCGCGGCGGTGCGGGCACCGGTTTCGACGCTTTTGTCGAGGGTCTTGAGAAGTTTGTCGATCAGTCTGGTCATAATCAGATCCTTTCGGAGGAAAATTGAGTGGCGCCCATCTGGTGGGCGACCGCAGCCTGGTAAGAGGGGATGCCGGTCTCGGAGGCGGTAAACAGGCTTTCGAGCTGTTCACGGGAGTTGACGAGACCCTTGGCGCGCACCTTGCCGTCCGGCCCGATGAGCACGGCAAAGGGCAGTTTTGCGACCTTGAAGGTCATGCCGAGGTCGGAGGACAGCGCATAGGGGAAGCTTTGCAAATGCTCCGCCTCGATGAGCCGACGATGCGCCGCTTCGCGCCCGTCAGAGGCCAGCGCGACATCGAGCCAGCCCTGTTCATCGTCCCGGATCGATTTGATCGCGGGCAAAAGCGCCTTGCAGATCGGACATGTGGTGGAGAGGAAGAACACAAGCTGCGCCCGCCCTTCCGGTCCGCCCAGTGCAAATTCCGACCCATTGAGATTGGGCAGAGTCATCTGCGGCACGGTTTCGCCGATGTCCGGTCCACTGTCCGAAATCATCGCGCCGACCGGCGAGACCCGTTCGAACAGGATGCCGATCTGGCGGGCGAGCGCAAAGATGATCGCGATCTGCACCAGCACGACAACCCACAGGGCGATGTTGGAAAAGATAAGTATATTCATAGTGTTCTATCCTCTCTCATCCGGCCTGCCGGATGTGGGGGAGATGGGAGGCGAGTTTTTCCGCCACGCCGTAGATGGCAAAAAGCGTGATCCCGGCGGTGATCGCCATGATCGCCCCCGCGGGACCGACCGGCCCAGTGGTGATCATCGCGACAGCCAGAGCCATGGCGGTCAAAACGGCATTGCGCCCAAGCGTGAGGCCAGAGACGATCTGCGGCGTGCCACCGCAGCCACAGTCGATCTCCGTCTGCCCGCGAAGCAAAGCCGCCGCCATCAAAGCGCCGTAACCCAGGAACAAACCTGCCGCCATCAGCCCGCCGAAGGGGCGGGTGAAGGGGAGCAGGAGTGCGAGAACGGTGAGGGCCTCGGCCCCCGTCAATCCGCGCACGATCAAGGGCACCATATGACGCGGCACAAGCCCATAGCCCTGCGCAAATCCCACCGTTTCATAATAGGCCTGCCACTTGTGCCAGGCCGCGCGCGCCAGGACGAGCACGAGAAAGCTCGTCAGGGTTGCAGAGGTGAGGTGCGACAGGTCTCCCATCAGCGATCCAGCTCCATGACGGTCGGCCAGCCGGCGATGTTGAACTCTTCGGCCACCTCAAGGAAAACCTCGTCGCCCATCTCGACGGAGTAGAGATAAACCTCGCCTTCCTCATTGGCGCCATAGAGCATCGGCTCTTCGGTCTGGGTCACGATCAGCCCGTTTTCGTGATGCGCGGCGGCGCGTCCGACAACGGTTTTGCTGTCCATATCCACGGCCCAGATTTGCTCGGCGCCGTTTTTGTGCGACCCGTCATAGGACCCGGAGTGCATCAGCACGAAAGCGGTGTTGGTCGGCGCGTTATAGGCGATCAGCTCGGAGCCGGAGGGCGCCCATTTGCCCAGAACGCCTTCGGTGAGGGCGATGGTCTCGGACAGGACCGGCACCTCGCCGCTGTCATCGACGACATAGAGATTGCCGTTATAGGACACGTAAACGAGGGTCTCCCCCACGCGCACGCCATTGGTGAAAAGCGCGTCGTCATCGACGTCAAAGATCTTCTCCGACTTGCCCGGATCGCCAAAGGTGCCATCGGCGGCATAGGAATAAGTCTGGAAGGTGCCGTCACCGCAGATCGTGGTGAACTTCATGCCAGTGGTCGAGGGGAAGATGCCCCAGCAGCCCGGCGTCGGAATTTCGGCCAACGCGCTTCCGGCGGCGATGTCGATCACCGACACGGAGGTCGCGGGTGTCGCATTCTGAGCAAGCGCATAGGCCTCATCGGAGGATAGCGCGAGCAGCGCCGGCTGGCTTTCCACATGGGCCATTTTATCGCCGAACTCAAATTCGCTTTTGATCTTGAGCGTGTCAACGTCCCAAGTGTGGAAGACGTTGGTGATCGGACCATAGGTGTAGCGTTCGAAATAGACCGAGGTGGTGTACATCGTCTTGCCATCGGCAGAGAGCACCATCTGTGCGGTGGTGCCCGGGCCCATGTTGCCCTTCATCGCAAAGTCTTCGGCGCCCAACACGTTGATCGAGGACGGGCCTTTCCACTCCTGAGAAAGCACGAACAGATTCGGGCCTTCGTCGATCGTTTCCTTGACGGTGAGGGTTTCGGGTTCAATAGCGTCTTGTGCGAAAGCCGGTCCGGTCAACGCAACAAGCGCCACGAAAGCGGCGGTTGTAGATTTCATCATCTGTCTCCTGGTGATGGTCTCGCGATCAGCTTAGGCGCTGGTGATCAGCCCGCGCTATCCGCTTTGATCCGGCTATTTCGCTCATAAAATATGCGCCGCGTGAATCTCGCCGTTTTCGGCGCCGACAAACTTGACGCGCCCCTTCCCGATGCGTCTTGAAGGAAGAAAAACATTCAATATCGGACGCTTATTATGCACACATGCCTCCAGGCCAAGACCCTCGTGAGAGAGGTGCAATACGACAGTTTCGTCGATCAAGAGCGTGGTCTCGACGGTTGGAAACAGCTCTATCGGCAATTGTCTCCCGGGGCATTCGAGGGGCATATCGCGGCACTGGAGTGGGATGAAATCTCGCTCTACCGCGAGACAGTGAACCAAAAGATGGAGAACTTCTATCGTGTTCCCGAAGGCTCCATCTGCGTCGGGTTTTCGCTTGGAAAACGGCTTTCCATGGCGGGACAGGCCAATGCGATTGGTGCGGGGACCGGCATGATCCATGTCGCAGACGAAGAGTATCACATCTTCACCGACAGCCATGCGGATTACATCATGCTCACCCTGCCCGACACCGCCCTGTCGGAAGAGATCGCCAGAGGGTCAAACCCCATTCCGCCGCAGGCCAGCCATGGCCTCGCGGACTGGATGTTGACGCTGATCGAAAGTGCGCGGCAGGGTCTGGCGCAACAACCCGTTCTGGATCTGGCGCCGGATCTGTTGATCGACCGCATTTCGCTATGGGCGCGTGACGCCACGCGACACCGCCTGCGCAAATCCCCGCGCGGGTTGATGTCGGATATTCTGGCGGCTTGCGACACGCTTCCTTTCGAAAAGCTCAGCGTCAGCCATTTGTCAAAACTGTTGGACCGGGACCGGATGCTCTTGCGCGCCTGCTGTTTGGAACGGACGGGGATGTCGCTTGACGACTTGCTCAAAGGGCGTCGCATGAGCGAAGTGCATCGTCGCCTCCGCATGTCAGACCCGCGCGATACAAAAGTGTCGGATGTGAGTATGGAATTCGGCTATTATCATTGGGGAAGGTTCTCCCAAGCCTATCGTGCCATGTTTGGCGAACGCCCCTCTGACACATTGCGCCGTGACGCGCCCAAATATTGCTGAGACGTGGGCATCAGATCACTTGCTCGGATGAGATTCACGCACAGGCATAGCGCGGAAACAGGTGTGTGACGGAGCAAAGATCAGGGCGTGACCGGGATAACGCGCTCTGCGCCCTGACAGACCTCGGCTTGCCGAATGCCGCGCATGGCTTCAGGCTGGAGAGTGGTCGATTGGCGTGATCGTGGTGCTTGTCGCGTTTGTGTTTCGGGGGCGGCTGACAAGAGCGACCACATCCGTTGCCACGGCGAGGATGTTGGCACGCGGCGAGACCGCAACGTAGATCGGTTGCCAGTCCGGCGCGAACTTGTCCTTGAAGGCCCGCAGCCCCTCGAAGTTGTAGAACTGTCGCCCGTGGCGATAGACAAGCGCTCCGAGGCGGGTCGACAGCGCCGCGCCGCGCCGCGCTTCAAGGCCCGAGAGCGGGGCATTGCCCAACGAGAATTCCGCGTAGTCTTGGTCCGCGAAATGCAACAGCAACTCGGTGAACAGGAATTCCATCAGCCCAGAGGGCGCATCGTCAATATGGCGCATCAGGTCGATTGATGCCTTTTGCCGCGCCTCGGTCAGCCACAGGTTGGCAAAGGCCACGATCCGCCCGCCAAAGCGCACCACGGCGATCGGCGCGCGCGACAACACGGCAGGGTCGAAGGCCCCGACGGAGAAGCCCTTTTCCTCCCCCGCTTTGGTTTTCAGCCACGCGTCGGAGATCGCCTTGAGTTCAGGCATGAAATCATCGGCGAAGGGCGGCGTCAGGACCTCGAAGGACAGCCCGTCGCGCAGAGCACGATTGTGTGCCGTGCGCAGTTTCTTGCGGGCGGGGCCTTCCAGCGAGAAATCCCTGAGCGGCACCACGGCCTCCTCGCCCATCTTGACCAGCGCAAGCCCCATCTCGAGCCAGAGCGGAATCCTCTCGGCTCCGACCGAGTAGAACACCGGTCGGGCATTGGCCGCATAGGCCGCATCTTGAAAAGCCCAAGCCAGCGCGGACAGTTCAGACGGATCACCGAAAGGTTCGTGCAGCGCGATCCAGCTTCGCCCACGGATGCGATACATCAGGGCGCTGCGACCACTGTCCGAGAACATCAGGCATTTGTCTCCCGTCAGGGCAATATTGGCCTCGGGGTCAGGTTGAGACATGACAATGGCACGGACCTTTTCGATCTCGTCCAGCGTCGGCAACTCGTGCGACATCTGCCCCGGACGCAGGGCAAAGACCAAAAGCGACAGGCCCAGAACCGACATGCCGACCAACGCGGCCCTGAGCGCGCGGGGGGCACTCTGGTCGATGGCGAATTGCCACCAAAGCTCATTGGCGTAGGGCGTCGCCTTGTGGGCGAAAAACAGCGTGGCTGCCAGCGCCGCCATCAGGCCGAGGATCACCACCGCCCAACGGGGGCTGAACGCCTCACGTGTCAGGCGCGTGGTACGAAAGAACTCGGCCTTCGTCGGCCAGAGGATCAGCAGAGCGACACCGAGCACCGCGGCGCGTTCCACGTCGAGCCCGTTGGCCAGACTGGCGACGATACCCCCTGCCAGTGCCAACATCGCCAACCACCATGCCCCCGCCACACGGCGCAGGAGCCCGTGTGCGATGATCAGCATAGCCGCTCCGAGGATACTGGACAGCAATGCGCCACCTTCGATCACCGCCAGTGGGGTGAGGAATTCGAGCTGTTCGGCCAGTTCCGAGGTCGGCGGGATCAGCGTCGACATCATCAGGAACGCGCCCGAGGCCAACATCATGACCGACATGGCCAACGGCACCAGCGCGCCGACCGAGCGCGTCACCGGAGCCAGCACAGGCATCACCTTGCCGGAGGCCATCCGCGCCTCGGTCAACGCCATCAGCACCAGCGACAGACCGAAGGGCAGAAGGTAGTAGATCACGCGATAGAGCAGCAGGCCGGCGGCGACATCGGCGACAGGCACCGAGGCGGGCAGCGCCGCGACCACCACGGTCTCAAGCACCCCGACACCGCCCGGAACGTGGCTGATCACCCCCGCCATCACAGCTGCGGCATAGACCGCGAGGAAGGTGGCAAACCCGAGATCCGTGGGCGGCAGCAACAGATAGAGCGTCATGGCGGCCAACAGCAGGTCTAAGGCTGTAAAGAGAAACTGTGCCGCCATGAGGCGCGGCGCAGGGGCCTTTAAGATGATGCCCCGCACTGTGATCTGAGAGCCGCGCACGGCGATCACGAACAGCAGGCCAACGGAGAGCATGACCACCACCACAGACAAGCCCCGCACCATCCCCGGTGCCAGCGGCAATAGATGCCCCAGCGCATAGGGATGGACGGCCAGCGCGCCAAAGCCGATGATCGTCGCGCCGAAGCCAAAGGAGACCGAGGCAAAGGTGGCAATCGCCGCGATGTCCTGCGCCGTCAGACCCAGTGCGGAGTAGATGCGATACCGCACCGCGCCGCCTGTGATCGGACCTGCACCGATCGTGTTGCCCATGGCATAGCCGAGAAAACTGCCGAGCGCGATCACGGGCTTGGGCAGATCCTTCTCGATGTAGCGCAGCGCCGACCAGTCATATCCGATCAGAGCCGCATAGCTGGCCAGCGTGGCCAAAACAGCGAGAGCCAGCACATGCCACGGCGTGGCCCGCGCGACGGACATCACTTGTTTCAGATCGACACTGGCCAGCAGATGGTGCAGCGACCACGCCCCCGCCGAGAACAGGCCAAGGGTCACAATCCAAGGCAAAAGCGGCTTCAGGCGGTGCAGGAGACTGGGGGGCTGTGCGGTGTCTGTCATGGCCTATCCTATGCCCTACGGTCATGCCGCCTGCGGCTTTGTAAAAGGTCAGGGAAACATTACGATTTCACACCCTTTTGGCAAGGCATGCACGATCTGTGGCGGGCATACGTCCATCATCGCAACATCCTGAGTAACGTTCACACCATGAACAGCTCCTCCTCGCCACCGCGCTGGCCCTTCTGCCCCCTGCAACGACTGCCACGCCGGTGACCGAATGACCTCTCTCGACGCCTGCTTCGGCCTCCCGGGTGGACGGTACACCACCTCGCTCAACAAGATTCCCGACGTCACCGCCGCGTTCTGGCTAATCGCGCTGAAGGCCGCGAGCTTCGCCCTGTGGTTTAAAATGGAAGGCACGCTCTCGATCCACGATGACAGAGGGCCTACCGCCATAACCGCAGGCTTCTTTTTGTCGCCGATCTGCGCCGGAATGCCTGCAAGGCGGGCCAGCTCTTTCTTCAGCCGCCGGACCTCGGCCTCCTGATCGCTCATATGTTGCGGCTATACTTCGCTTCGAGCCTATCCCTTGTCGCTTTATCGAGGAGATGGAGACGGCTTCGATTGTGCGCCACGTCTGCGTGCTTTACTTTCGCGGCGATCGGATTGCTCATGACACGCGGAAGATACTGTGTCTCGTAATCCTCAAGCGGCTGTTTCGTCATCGCCGCTACGGCGTCTGCGATCTCCGGGCCAAACCGCTCCGTTAAAATTTCCATCGACACCAGGCTGCGATCTGCACAGTCTTCCAAACTGTCATGCAGCAGGCCAACAATCTCGAATTTCAGCCCAAGATGCGCCACAGCGGTCGCAACTGCACGTACATGCTCTATATAGGGCACTCCAAGCTTGTCGACCTGACCCGCATGAGCTTTCTGTGCAAGTTCGAGTGCAGCATTGCGAAGATTTCCGTCCATGTTCTGAGACATCAACTATCCTTTTAGAGGTATGCCACGACGTTCGCGCGCATTGTCGCGGCGGGTTTCCCACTTTGGGTCAGCCGGCAGCATGACAGGCGCGTATCCATTTGCCTTCGTGAAACTGTTGATGAGATAGTGCTGTGCGTCATCAAGATCCAACCCCATCGCTTTCACGGTTTCGCGTGCCTCCTGCTCAACATCGGTAACAACATACTGCAGTTGGGCCTCGTCTACCGGAATATCTCTAGCCTGGAGGCCAGCAATCGCCATCCAACCTCACAAGCCAAGGCACGAATGACATTTTGTAGGGGACTGTACAGCTGATAGGATCGCGTCCTTAGTGCAGTCGGCAATACTGTAGGTGCGCACAGTTCCAAGCTAAAATCGATTTCCGGAAGTTTTCTGCACGCCGCACGCATGTCCCGTTTGTGACTTGTTTAAGATCGGCACATGCATTTCGCCCCTGCTCATGAGGTAATCCCCCCCCGATCTTAGGGGGATGCGGAAGTAGAATTTTCTCGGCAGGATGAACGAGGAGCTTCCGATGAAGAAGACA
>NZ_JBLWTA010000009.1:0-195268 GCF_048270365.1 Celeribacter sp. | reverse complement strand
GGCTTTGAAGTCACCAAAGTATTTAGTGATCGCTGCCGTCAGGGTGGTTTTACCGTGGTCAACGTGGCCGATCGTGCCGATGTTCACGTGCGGTTTCGAACGCTCAAACTTTTCCTTAGCCATATCGAGGCGCCTCTTGGATTGAAGGGGCCTGCATGCGGCCCGAAATTAACATCGCGGGCTAGGTAGTGGCTTCGAGCGGAAAAATCAAGCGTCAGTTGCTATTTGTCGCCTGTTCGGCGGCTTCTTCTGCGGCCTCGGGCGCCAGAACTTCGAGCGCGGCCTTCGCCTCGTCGGCATCCGAACTGTCGGAGGCAATCGGCTCGATGCCGAACCACTGGCCGTTTTCCTGCAACCAGCGCTCAACTTTGAGGGCGGCATTGCGGCTCAGAATCTCGAGCTGTTCCTCTTTTGTGCGCGCAATACCCGACCCGACGAGCGTCGCGCCAGAAGCGCCTTCGAACACGGTCAACAGCTTGGGCTTTTCCGTCAGCTTCACACCTTTCGAATCGTCCCAGATGTTGACCGACAGCACGAGCACGGATTTCGGCGTGAACAGAACCGGGATGCCGGGCGCGGCAAGGCCATAGGCATCGACCTTGATCCCGATGTGATAGAGCTTGTCGCCATCGTACCGCCCAAAGCGCGCCTGCATCGCGTCCTTGATCGCGGCTTCGATATTTTCCTCGCTCTCAGTGCGAGAAAATGGAGCTTTCGTCGCATCCGTGGCCACAACGACATTGTGCCCAAAGGCGAAATCCCCGAGGTCCACCAAAGGCGTATCCTCCGTAATGACCTTCGCATCACTACAGGCCGTCAGAGCCAAAAGGGACAGACCAAAGACAGCGCGACGCGTAAATGACAGCACGGGGGGAGACCTCCTGAATTTTCGGTTCCCTAGGGGTAGCGGCAAACGGCGGGCGGTGCAACGCCATGACTTCGACATGACTTAGTCGCAGATCGCACGCAGATCTGACCAGGCCGCCTCCGAGAGAATCGGCTGTGTGTCCTGATCAAAACCAACAGCGGCGGCATGGGCGCGATCCACCCGGTCGCCCAGTTTGGGGTGAGACGCCAGATGCGAGGCGAGGCCTTCGCTGTCGCCGTACTTCTCTTTGAGCCGTTCGAACAAAGGCGCAAGCGCGCCGGGCGACACGCCGACTTTCGGCAAAAGCGCATGGGCATAGGCGTCGGCGGCACTTTCGGCCTCTTGGCTATATTGCGCATTCACCAGTTGGTTGACGCCCAAAAGCACCACCGTGCCGCCGGCAAAATCGCCAAAAACCAGAGACAAAACCCCAAAGGTCCCCACCCCGCGCAGGGCGTGTCGCGTGGGGTCGCGATGGGCGACGTGGCCAATTTCATGCGCGATGACGGCGGCGACCTCATCGGGACCACCGGCCTCGTCGATCAGCCCGCGCATCACGACGATCCGACCGCCCGGCAAAGCAAAGGCATTGACCATATCGAAATCGAGCACCGTGAGGCGCACAGCCTCCGGGGCCAGATCGGACGCGCCAATCAGTGCCTCCTGCATCTGCGTCAAAGCCTCAAATCCTGCGTCATTCGTGCATTCGCGGATCGGAATATAGTCGTTTTGCGAAAAGCTTTCGCGGATGCGCTCATAGGTCTTGTCGCCCAGCGCGCGCTCGCCTTCGACCGGCAAACGCATGGCCAGTTGATCGGCAATCGCCGGAATCAGCACGAAGACGATCAAGAGAACAGAGGCCACAGCCCCCGTGATCAACCCGGCGATGCGGCCTTTTCCGGTCACCGGCGCGCGGCGCGTCAGGTTCGGCGCGGCGGCTTTGATCTCGGACAACAGCACGCCATCGCGCACATAAAGCCGCGCGGTAGGAGACATCACAGTGGTGAAGACCCCCATCGACACCTTGCCCCAGCGCAGTTTGTGCTGTCCCTCAACATGGCGCAGTTGCGACAGTGGCCAGCTCACGCACAGGGTTTCACCGGACACGACCTTGCCCCAAATGTCCTCGCGGGGCTCACCAAGATAGCGCACTTCAAGCACGCCCTCGCCCGGCGGCATCGTCACATAGGCATCATGGCACTTGGCCGTCTTGCCATCCACGAATTCACAGCGGACACCTTCGGGCGTCGCGGCCCAGGGATTTACTTGGGGGTTCATCGTCATATTGCCGCCCCCAGATCAAAGGCTTCGGCCATGCCCTCGGCCTGCCCTGCGTGGTCCCGATCACGTTGCTGGATCTGCGCCAGATGTTCGCCCCCCGTCAAAGACAGGGTCCGCGCATAGTGCCGCCAGGTCGGAAACAGCACAAAGGTCTGACGAAACACGGAAAAGAACAGAAGCGTCGCCATATAGAGGAACAGCGCAAAGGCCACGGTCAGCCCGGCAGACGGCAGGCCGTCACCATCCCCGGCGGTCCCTTCGCTCACCGCGCCCGAGGCAAACACCCCGAAATCCGCAAGCCCCGGATAGAACAGGATCAAAAGGCCAGAAGCCGCCGCGCCGACGACCAGCATCGCCAGCCCCGTGCAAATATTGGTCAAAAGATAGCCGCCGATGTTGATCCCCAAAACCCGCGGAAACGACAGGCGCGAGATCAGCCCAACACCGCCCGCCGTCTTATGATTGGCGAGATAGCGCAGGGCAACGACCCGGTAGCGCAGATAGAAAAACAGCGCGATCAGGATCAGCAGCGGCACGAAAGCCAAAAGACCAAAAAATTCGCCCCCAGCATCGAACCCATTGTCTTTCTCACCCACCGCGAAACTTTGAGCAACAGCATAAGAGACCATACCCAGCCCAAGCCACAGACACATAAGCGTCGGCAAAAACGACTTCGCCAGACCGGTCCATTTGCCGCCTTGGTGCATCCGCTGGTCGCCGAAAAACGTCCGGTCCGTGCGGAACTTTTCCAGCTTGAAGGTCATGCGCGGCCAAAGAAACCCAAGCGTGATCAGCGTCAGAAACAGATGCCCCATCGCAACCATCGCATATTTCCCCGCCGCCGGTTCAAGCCCAAAGCGAATGCCGCGCCAGCGGGTGCGGGCATAGACATAGCGTTTGGCCCGGTACGAGGCGAAATAGATCAGCGGCAAGGCAATGACGGCGGCCACGAGATAGGCCTCGACCTCATCTTGGAACACCGCATAGGAGGCATAGACCAGCCCAAGCGCCAGCACACCGATCAGGAGCGCCAGCATCACAAGCGCGATGAGAAATCCGGTGAATTTCTCGATCCCCTTGCCGACATATTCCAAAGGCGTGCCGTCCGGGCGCACAGCGGACCAGAAATGCCGCCGGAGCCGGGTCTTCATCCAGAACCGATAAAAGCCAAGCGTCAGAACGGACAGCGTGGCGGTCCACAAAGACAGGCTCAAAATCGGCCCGACCCGACCCTCGAATTCGGTTTTCAAAAGCTGCGCCACATGTCCCCCACACACCACTCACGACGGTTCCCCGCCAGACAAACAGAGACCGATTAAAATCAGCTGAATTTATTGTCCCGCGGGAAGCCATGCGGCGGCTGTTTACCCACGCCTGCACGTTTCCCGAGCCATTGCGTCAGATCTTTTTCCGTCCGCGTGTTGCCACCGCCCATGGTCCAGCTCAGGCCGTCTTCCCAATTGAAAGTGGTCAGATCGGACAATCCGCCATCGAGTTCCAGCATGCCTTGGGCGCCGCGCGCCTGGTTGTATTTCTGCAACCGGACACCTTTGCCCCGGCCCAGTTCGGGCACCTCGGCGAGCGGGAAGACAAGGAAGCGACGGTTCTGCGACATGATCGCCACATGATCGCCGGCAATCCGGTGCACGATCACGGCTTTCTCGTCGTCCTTGACGTTCAGCACCTGCTTGCCGGACCGCGTCTGAGCGACGATGTCTTTTTCCGCGATCTGGAAGCCGTTGCCCGCATTCGACGCCACCAAAAGACGCCCCTCGGGATCGTGTTTGAAGATGTCGACGATCTCCACCTCATTGGGCAGATCGACCATCAGCCGGACCGGCTCGCCCATTCCCCGCCCACCGGGCAGGTTGGCCGCAGACAGCGTGTAGAACCGTCCGTTCGACCCCATCACAATCAGCTTGTCCGTGGTCTCGGCATGGAAGGTGAAGCGTGGTCCGTCGCCGTCCTTGAACTTCAGCTCGCGGGTCAGGTCAATGTGCCCCGACATGGCGCGGATCCAACCCATTTGCGACAAGACGACGGTGATCGGCTCGCGTTCGATCATCGCTTCCAGCGGCACGTCCTCGACCTCGGTGGCCTCGGCAAATTGCGTCAGACGCGCGCCGCGCGGGCCGTAGTCTTTGCCGAACTTCTTCTTGGTCTCTTTCAACTCATCAGAAATCCGAACCCATTGCAGCTCTTCAGATCCCAAAAGCTCTACAAGCCCGGCCTTCTCTTCCAAGAGGGCATCGCGTTCGCGGATCAGCTCGATCTCTTCAAGACGACGCAAGGACCGCAGCCGCATGTTGAGGATCGCCTCGGCCTGCACCTCGGTCAATTCGCCTTGGCCTTCGGGCGCGGGCAGCGGACTGACGTAGTCTTTTTCCGTCATCGCACGCGGCACGTCGCGGCCCCAAATCTCCGCCATCAAGGCAGCTTTCGGGTCGTCGTCGTAGCGGATGATGTCGATCACGCGGTCCAAATTCAGAAACGCGATGATGAAACCTTCGAGCACCTCGAGACGGTGGTCGATTTTCTCCAACCGGTGCTGCGAGCGGCGTTGCAACACAACACGACGGTGATCGAGCCAGGCACGCAGCACCTCTTTGAGCGAACACACCTTCGGCGTCCGCCCGTCGATCAACACGTTCATGTTCAAGGAGAACCGCGTTTCCAGATCGGAGTTGCGGAACAGCGTGTTCATCAACACATCCGGGTCGACGTTTTTCGACTTGGGCTCAAGGATCACGCGAATGTCCTCGGCGCTCTCGTCGCGCACATCGGCCAGAATCGGCACCTTTTTGGTCTGGATCAGCTCGGCGAGTTTTTCGATCAGTTTCGATTTCTGAACCTGATAGGGAATCTCGGTGACGACGATCTGCCACACACCGCGGCCCAGATCCTCGACCTCCCATTTCGCCCGCAGACGGAAAGAACCGCGGCCCGTGGCATAGGTTTTCGCCATGCTTTCGCGCGGCTCGACGATGATGCCGCCCGTCGGGAAATCCGGGCCTTTGACGTAGTTCAAAAGGGTCTCGTCGCGCACATCCGGCGTCTTGATCATATGCAGCGAAGCATCGATCAGTTCGCCGATGTTGTGCGGCGGGATGTTCGTCGCCATGCCGACCGCGATGCCCGACGAACCATTGGCCAAGAGGTTCGGGAAGGCGGCGGGCAACACCTCCGGCTCGCGCAGCGTGCCGTCGTAGTTGTCACGGTAATCGACCGCATCCTCATTAAGACCTTCGAGCAAAGCCTCGGCCGCAATCGTCATCCGCGCCTCGGTGTAGCGCGAGGCCGCCGGGTTATCGCCGTCGATGTTGCCAAAGTTCCCCTGACCGTCGACCAGCGGATAGCGGACGTTGAAATCCTGCGCCAAACGCGCCATCGCATCGTAAATCGCGGCGTCGCCATGCGGGTGATAGTTGCCCATCACGTCGCCGGAGATTTTCGCGGATTTGCGGAACCCCCCGGTTGCGGACAGCCGAAGCTCACGCATCGCATAGAGGATGCGTCGGTGCACGGGCTTCAACCCGTCGCGCGCATCCGGCAGCGCCCGGTGCATGATCGTCGAGAGCGCATATTGCAAATAACGCTCACCGATCGCACGGCGCAAAGGTTCAAAGGTCTCGCCCAGAGGCGCGCCTTCGTTTTCGGGATCTTGGGTCAAATCACTGCTCATAGGGAGCATGAATAACCGCCCGCCTCGCCCCCGGCAAGCGCCCCTCTCACAGGATTTTGTCCCCAGAGCGCCCGAAGGTGATCAAATTCTAGGTGGAGTTTTGGAACAAGTTTCCCCGTCAAGAGTTGAAGAATCGGTTATAATAGAACGCGTAACGATATTCGGGGGTGTGTTATGCTGCGTCTTTTGGCGATGACTTCTGTTGGCCTATGGGCCTCTTTCATGGTGTTTGGGCGGGATTTGAGCCCGGAGGAACAGGCCGTGCTCGATCTGCGCCGCGCCGAGAAAATCTCTGTGTTTTCCGGGCTGTCCGATAGCTTCTCCGCAGCCTTCGGAACGGACGCGAAACGTCAAGGCGCCTATGTCCCGACCTTGGCTGAGTTGAACGCCCAACGCACCGTGGCTCCGACATCTGCGCCTTCTCATGACACTGGCCTCGTGCAACTGGCCAGCGCCCAGATCGGCACGCCCGACATCACACCCACCAGCGCCACCACGACCGTCGCACATCCCGAAAAAATGGCCGCCCTGCTGGTCGATCCCGTGATGGACCCGACCGAAGCCGCGTCTGACATGATCCTGCGCGAAGTCACCGCAGCCCGTGTCAACGTGCGTTCCGGCCCCTCCACCGCCAATCCGGTGATGGGTCAGGTCGTGCGAACCGAGATTGTCCGCGTCATCTCTCCCGAAGAAAACGGCTGGGTCAAAATCTCCGTCGAGGGCGACGGGGTCGAAGGCTATATGGCCGCCCGCTTTTTGGCCGATGTTTCTCACTAAGAGTGAATTTTGCGATCTCGCCTGATTGGTGGATTCCCTCGTCGTCGATCATGCGATAAGCCTTTCCCGATCCTCTCGGGAAAGGCTTTTTTCATGCGCTCCATCCTCATCACCGGCTGCTCCTCGGGCATCGGCTATCATGCCGCTCATGCCTTGCAAAAAGAGGGCTGGCGGGTCTTTGCGACCTGTCGACAAGAGGCGGATGCAGAGCGGTTAAGGGCGGAAGGTCTGGAAAGCTTTCGCCTCGATTACGAGGACCCGGCCTCCATCGCCACCGCCTTTGACGAGGCCTTGTCGCGCACCGGCGGCACGTTGGACGCGCTCTTTAACAATGGCGCCTATGCGATCCCTGCGCTGGTCGAGGACCTGCCTGTCGCCGCGCTGCGCCAGAATTTCGAGGCCAATCTCTTTGGCTGGCACGACCTGACGCAACGCGCCATCAAGGTGATGCGCCAACAGGGGATCAACGGCCAAGGCCGCATCGTGCAATGTTCCTCCGTCATGGGGTTCATCACCACCAAATTTCGCGGCTCCTATGCGGCGACAAAACATGCGCTTGAGGCGCTCTCGACCGCCGCACGGCTGGAACTGCGCGACACGGATATTCATGTCTCGATCATTCAACCCGGCCCCATCGCAACCGATTTCCGCCTGAATTCGCGCAAGAATTTCGACCGCTGGATCGACTGGGAAGGTAGCGATCAATCGCCGCGCTATCGCCCCGTGGTGGATCGCCTCTATGCGACCGACAAATCCCCCGATCCTTTTGAGCTGCAATGCGATGCCGTGACCGCCAAACTTCGCCGCGCACTCAATAGCCCGCACCCGAAAGCCCGCTATCACGTCACGAAGGTGACCACATTCTCCGCGCTCGCCCTGCGGTTTTTGCCCGCGCGCGCCAGCGAATGGATGATGGCAAAGGGCTGACGCCCGGATTCGCGACTTGGGTCGCGGATATAAAAGCGCTATCACAGTCACATCATTCCTAGGGAGGAAATGCACATGTCCGATCCGTTTCTCTATGTCATTGGCGCGGCGTGCCTCCTCGTCCTCGTCATTCTCGCGCTCGGCATCGGCCAGTTCGGGCGCGGCGGCGCCGAAGGAGCGAAACGCTCGAACAAACTCATGCAGGCCCGCATTCTCGCCCAATTGGGCGCGGTGATCCTCGTGGTCATCTTCGTGGCGCTGCGCAAATCGGGGAACTGACATGGTTGTTTTGAACAAGATCTACACCCGCACCGGCGACAGTGGCGAAACCTCTCTGTCGGATCTCTCGCGCACTCCGAAATACGCTACACGTGTCGAGGCCTACGGCACGGTAGATGAGGTCAACGCCACTTTGGGCCTCGCGCGCCTTCATGCCGAGGGCGAGGTGGACGCAGCGCTCTCGCGCATACAAAACGATCTCTTCGACTTGGGCGCCGATCTGTCGCGTCCGAATTTGGACAAGGATGATGAGGCGGGCTACCCGGTGCTGCGCACCGTGCCCTCGCAGATCGAGCGCCTCGAGGCAGAGATCGACGCGATGACTGCCGTCTTGGAACCGCTCCGAAGCTTTATCCTGCCTGCTGGCACGGCGCTGTCCGCGCATCTTCACATGGGCCGCACAGTTGCGCGCCGCGCCGAACGGCTGGCCGTCGCGCTGAATGCCGAAGAATCGGGGGACGTGAACCCGGCGGCGATCAAATATCTCAACCGGCTCTCGGATTGGCTTTTCTGTGCCGCCCGCATGGCCAATGACGACGGCAAAGCCGATGTGCTCTGGGTGCCGGGCGCCAATCGCTAGGCCTGCGCGCATGGCAAAAACACCGGAACGCGGCGGCGGATGTTCTCTCAAACGCTGCGTCTTTGGGACGAAACGCGACGTTTTGGGGGTGTTTTCTGCGTCCGCAAACGGGTAATCACATCAGCGGAGAGCTTGAGCGCCCCCCAAAACTTTGGGCGGCACAGTCATAAGGGAGTTTACGCCTATGAAGGTTTTGGTACCTGTCAAACGGGTGATTGACTACAACGTGAAGGTCAAGGTTAAGGCCGACGGCACGGGTGTCGATCTTGCCAATGTGAAGATGTCGATGAACCCGTTCGACGAGATTTCGGTCGAAGCGGCCATTCGTCTCAAGGAGGCTGGTGTGGCCTCTGAGGTGGTTGTGGTGTCCATCGGCGAAAAGAAATCCGTCGACACGATCCGCAACGCGTTGGCCATGGGCGCCGATCGCGGCATCCTGATCGAAGAGGATCAGGGCGTCGACATTGAGCCGCTCGCAGTGGCGAAAATCCTCGCCAAAGTGGTCGAAGAGGAAGCCCCCGAGCTGGTGATCCTCGGCAAGCAAGCCATCGACAACGACATGAACGCGACGGGCCAGATGCTTGCTGCCCTTCTCGGGTGGGGTCAGGCGACCTTTGCTTCCGAGATGGAAATTGCGGACGGCAAAGCCGTGGTGACCCGCGAAGTGGACGGCGGTCTTCAGACCATTTCCACAGCACTTCCGGCCATCGTGACGACCGATTTGCGCCTCAACGAGCCGCGCTACGCCTCGCTGCCGAACATCATGAAGGCGAAGAAAAAGCCGCTCGATGAGAAAACCGCCGCCGATTACGGCGTCGACACCTCCCCGCGTCTCACGGTGGTCACCACCGAAGAGCCCGCCGCGCGCGAAGCCGGGATCAAGGTCGGTTCCGTCGATGAACTTGTCGCGAAACTCAAAGAGGGAGGTCTGGTCTGATGGCTGTTCTGCTTCTCGCCGAAGTCGCGGGCGGTGCGCTCGCTGTTGATGCCACCGCCAAGGCGGCCACCGCTGGTGCCAAACTGGGCGATGTGACCGTGCTCGTCTGTGGCCCCGCCGCCGCAGGGGACGAGGCCGCGAAACTCGATGGCGTGTCCAAGGTTCTGGTCGCGGATGACGCGGCCTATGCCAACGGTCTGGCCGAAAACCTCGCCGATCTGATCGTGTCTCTTGCGGGCGATTATTCCCACATCATCGCGCCCGCGACGACCACCGGCAAAAACGTTCTGCCGCGCGTGGCCGCGCTTTTGGACGTGATGGTGATCTCGGACGTGACCGAGGTTGTCGACGCCGACACGTTCAAACGTCCGGTCTATGCGGGCAACGCGGTGCAGACCGTGAAATCCGCCGATGCGACGAAAGTCATCTCCTTCCGCACCTCGACTTTTGATGCCGCTGGCACCTCCGGGTCCGCCGCTGTCGAGGCCGTGTCGGGCGCGGGCGACAAGGGCCTTTCGGCCTTCGTCGAGGACAAGGTGGTCGAAAGCGACCGTCCGGAATTGACGTCGGCCAAGGTCATCGTCTCGGGTGGCCGGGGTGTCGGCTCCGAGGAGAGCTTTGGCATCATCGAAGCGCTGGCGGACAAGCTTGGCGCCGCTGTCGGCGCGTCGCGCGCTGCGGTGGATTCGGGCTATGCGCCCAACGACATGCAGGTCGGCCAGACCGGCAAAGTTGTGGCGCCTGAGCTCTACATCGCCTGCGGCATCTCCGGTGCGATCCAGCACCTCGCCGGCATGAAGGACTCGAAAGTGATCGTCGCGATCAACAAGGACGAAGAAGCCCCGATCTTCCAGGTCGCCGACTTCGGCCTCGTCGCAGACCTCTTCGACGCCGTCCCGGAATTGACCGAAAAACTCTGAGACATCTCAGGTATGAAACACGAAAGGCCCGCCAGAACGGCGGGCCTTTTGCTGTCCGGCTTGCGTTAAAGATAAGGCGCAAGCGCATCCTGAAGAGCTTTGGCGGCTTTCGCATGGGCAATCGGGCCCAGCATTTCCCGCGCGGCAGGAGCGTCGAGATCGGAATAGACCATCATCTCGTAGCCCGCGTCGATCTCGTCTTGGCTCACGACCACCTCGACCACATCTTTAACCAAAGGCCGAATTTCCTCGATCATCTCGCGGTTCACAAAGAGCGGATCGCCCTCGATCGCGTCACAGGCGGCCTCGTCATCCGGGGAATGGCCGGAGAGCCACAACAGCACGACATCGCCTTGCAATTTGTTGGCCATGGTCCGCATCCGCGCCACCCAAGCATCGCGCAGCTCTTGGCGCACCATGACGAATTTTTCCTCCGACGTGACCTCCAAGGTTTGCAGCAGATGCCGCGTGAAGTTGAAATCGGTAAAGTCGATCTCGCGATAGATCGTCCGCAACAGGGTCGAGGCGCGCAAGAAACGGTCATTGCGACGCGGGTGCACCGCATAGAACCGGTTCGACATGTTTTGCGCGCCGGGCATCTGCAGCACCGTCACCTTGGCCTTTTTGCAGATATCCGCCACGGTTTCATCATTCAGAAACACATCCACGCCGCCATTCACACAGCCGAGGTTGAGCGTCGTAGCCCCCAATCCGGCCTCGGTGAGCGCCGGAAACGGCACGTCGACGAATTTCCCGTATGTTTCCGTCCCCCCCAGGAAAGCCACATACGGATCGTCGAGATTTTTTTGCGGTCCGCGGAACAGAAGTTTCGATTTGCCGTACCGGCACGGCGTATAGTTTAACGAGCCTTCGCCCATATTTTGGTAAGCCATGTGTCCACCCACTGGTTCTTAAATTTCACCCGACACAGAGAGTCGCAGACACAGGTTTCGAAATCGCTAAATCGCCAATTCATTAAAAATTTTATAGGTCAGCGCCCCTGTCTTGCCCCTTGAACCCGGCGGGATGTGGCGCGTAAACTTCATACAAATTTGTCCAAGGAGAGTGCGGATGGAGATCAAGAAAGTCGGTATCGTCGGCGCCGGTCAGATGGGCAACGGCATCGCGCATGTCTTCGCTTTGGCGGGCTATGATGTGGTGGTGAACGACATCGCGCAAGACGCCTTGGACAAGGGCATTGTCACGGTCACGCGCAATCTCGACCGTCAGGTGTCGCGCGAGAAAATCTCAGAAAATGAACGGGATGCGGCGCTTGCGCGGATTTCCACCACGCTCAACCTCGAAGAGCTGGGCCAGACCGATCTGGTGATCGAGGCGGCGACCGAGCGCGAAGACGTCAAGAACGCGATTTTCGAACGTCTCCTGCCACACCTCAAACCCGAAACGATCCTGACCTCGAACACCTCGTCCATCTCGATCACCCGGCTTGCGTCGCGCACGGATCGGCCAGAAAAATTCATGGGCTTTCACTTCATGAATCCGGTGCCGGTGATGAAGCTCGTCGAACTTATTCGCGGCATCGCCACCGATGAGGCAACCTACAAGACGCTTTTGGGCGTGGTCGAATCACTCGATAAAACCGCCGCCAGCGCCGAGGATTTCCCGGCTTTCATCGTGAACCGCATCCTGATGCCGATGATCAACGAGGCGGTCTATACGCTCTATGAGGGCGTCGGATCGGTCAAATCCATCGACGAGTCGATGAAGCTGGGCGCGAACCATCCGATGGGGCCGCTGGAGTTGGCCGATTTCATCGGGCTCGACACCTGTCTGGCGATCATGAACGTTCTGCACGATGGCTTGGCCGACACAAAATACCGGCCCTGCCCGCTTTTGACGAAATATGTCGAGGCCGGGTGGCTCGGCCGCAAGACCCAGCGGGGCTTTTACGATTACCGGGGCGAAACACCTGTGCCGACGCGCTAAATCAGGCGCATCAGGATATAAAGAAGGGGCCGCGCTGGCCCCTTTTTCGTGTTTAGAGTTTAATCCGTGCGCCCGCCCAGAGCCAACGTATGAGAGCGCATCCAATCCATGAATTCACGCGTCTTCGTCTGCCAGTCCTTGAGGTCGTCCGGCGTCAGCGGATCACCGATGATCGGGGACTGAGGTTTGTCCAAAGCATGCGCAATCTCATGCAGCAAAAGCCCCTGCCGGAAGCTCGCCGCGATCTTGTCCGCGATCTGATAAAGCCGCGTGTTGCGCCCCGGGAAATAGATCGGCAGCACGGTGGCCCCAGATTTCAGCACCATCTTGGCGGTGAACGGGTTCCACGGTTTTTCCTTCACCGGCCCCCACCAATCCTCCGACGAGGCCACGGCACCCGCCGGGAAGAGGATGATTACGCCCCCGGCTTTCAACGTCTCCATCGCCTCATTGCGCATCTTGATCGAAGCGCGGTGGCTGTCGGGTTCGTGCGGGAAAGGCACCGGCAACATGAAGGGGTCGATTTCGCGAATGCCGGTCAACAGCGAACGCGTCAGGATTTTGTAATCCGTGCGTACCTTGCCGATCAACTCCGCCATCACCAGACCGTCCACGAGGCCGTGCGGGTGGTTCGCGACCACAACCAGCGGGCCTGTGGCGGGTATCTTGGCGATCTGATCCTCGGGGGTCTGCACCTTGATGCCCATGACCTCAAGCGCCTGGCTAAAGAACGGCTGGCCCATCGGCGTGCCCATCTTTTCGAACCGACGGATGCGGCGCAAAAGCGGCAGCTTGCCGGTCACCCATTCTATGGTGCGGATGATCAGAACCTTCGAGGGATCGGAAAACGTGCCCGCATAGGACAGCCGGCGTGCGTCGTATTTGACGAAATCCTCGTCGCCAGGTTTCGGAGCGTGGAGGTCCGTCACGTCGTCTTGCCCATCTTTTTCGGGGTGAGACACTTTACATATCCTCGCCAAATCTGTCCTTGATCAGGGCCTCTATGGCATCCGCCAGCGCGTCCGCCTCCGGCCCGGTCGTCGTGACGTCAATAGTGGTTCCTTTGGAGGCTGCCAACATCAAAAGCCCCATAATGCTGTCGCCAGAAGTGCTCAGCCCGTCTTTGGAAACCTCGGCGCTGGCGTCGAACTCCTCGACCACTTCGACGAGTTTCGCAGAGGCGCGCGCGTGCAGCCCCTTAACATTCACGATTTCATGTGTGCGCATAACCGACGCCATCTCCCCACTCGACTTTATTCTTGTCCGACAGCTTTAACGCCCGTGGACGTCGAAACTGTCGATATATTTTCGCCCGGCATCAAGCGCATTGCCGACCGCCTCCGCAACCGTTTTGTGCCGCGATTTCGCCAGTTTGATCAGCATCGGCAGGTTCGCGCCGTAAATGATCCGGCGGTCGTTGTGATGACAAGCCAAGAGCGACAGGTTCGACGGGCTGCCGCCAAACATATCGGTCACCACGACCACACCATCGCCGCTGTCGACATCGTCGGCGGCCGCGCAAATCTCGCGCTGTTTGGCCGAGCGGTCATGATCCGGCTCGATCGAAATCGCTTCGATACCCACCTGTTTGCCAACGACATGTTCGACCGCCGCGAGATATTCGCGGGCCAGTCCCCCATGTGCGACGATCACAATTCCGATCACGTAAGCATTCCCGGTCAGAGGCCGCTCTGGCGGCGTTCAAGTTCCCTGTGTCTTATTGACACTTGCCAATTATGTTCTGCAAGGGCTTTGGATAGAATTTCCGCGAGCGTTACCGATCTGTGTTGCCCTCCAGTACACCCAAAGGCGATTGACAGGTGCTTTTTACCCTCATCGCGATAGGCTGGCAGCAAAAGCAGCGTCAGTTCCAGAATTTTCTGGAAAAACGCGTCAAAGCGCGGGTCGTTTTTCACGTAGTTCTGGACCTGCGCATCCGTGCCGTTCAGGGTCCTGAGGCTCTCGTCCCAATAGGGATTGGACAGGAAGCGCACGTCAAAGACCATATCGACGCCCCGCGGCATGCCGCGTTTGTACGAAAAGCTATGAACCGAGAGCGCCATATCCGCCTCGCGCCCTTCGGCGAACCAGCGTTCGATCTCGTCGCGGAGCTGGTGCGGCGTCATCTCGGAGGTGTCGATCAGGATGTCGGCCCGCGCTCGGATCGGCACCAAAAGGTCGATCTCACGCGCCACCCCGTCCTGCGCGGTCTCGGCCGGCGCCAGAGGGTGGCGACGACGGGTTTCGGAATAGCGCCGGATCAGCACCTCGGGCGCACAATCGAGGTAAAGCACCTCCGCCTCATGGTTCGGATCACGGGTCAGATCGTCGATCACTTCGATCAGCCCGTTGACGGAGAAATCGCGGTTGCGCACATCGAGACCCAGCGCCAAAGGCTTGGTCAGCCCGCCGCCCTCCAAAAGCCGCGGCAGGATCGAGATCGGCAGGTTGTCGATGACCTCATAGCCCAGGTCTTCGAGCGTGTTGATCGCCGTGGAGCGCCCCGCGCCAGACGGTCCGGTCACCAACACCACACGGTGGCGGGATTTCGATTGCGGGACCGGCATCTCTGCGGGTGAAGTCACGCGCATCGGCCTCCTTTGAGCCATTGGATCAGGGCCGGGGCGAATTGCGGCCCATCGACCCGGTAGAACAGGGGAATCGAGACCCCGATGAGAGCCTTTTCGCGCCGGGGTGGCAAGCGCTCTGTTTCGACCTGTGCCATGTCGACCACAGCGCGCAATCGGGTGTGCGGCAGGCACTCTGCTGTCAAAATCCCGACCCCGCGCGCTTCGATCATGCCGGCAAGCGTCCCTGGCGCCGTCGCCATGAGATCCGCTCCATCGCGTGTCAGGAGGGTGCGGTCGTCAGACACCAGCGTGGCGCCCAACGCCATCATCGTGAGTGACAGCGTCGATTTCCCGCTGCCCGACGGCCCGATGATCAAAAGCCCCGTCTCGGAATCCAAGGCGACACAGGAGGCATGAAGGTTCACCTCCTCCTCGTCCTTGCTCACACCGGCAGCCCCACGACGAAACGGGCGCCCAGCGGGTCGGAGGTGATGTCGGCATCGGTCGGACGAATGTTCTCAGCCCAAATCACACCGCCATGCGCCTCGATGATCTGTTTCGAGATCGCAAGGCCAAGACCGGAGTTGTTGCCGAACTGGCCTTCGGGGCGCTCCGAATAGAAGCGTTTGAAGATTTTCGTCAGCGCCTCTTCCGGGATACCCGGCCCGGTGTCCTCGACCACGATCAGAACACGATGATCCCGCTTGCGGACCCAGACCCGAATGGCGTCACCGTCTTCACAGAACGAGATCGCATTGGTGATCAGGTTCACAAACACCTGCGCCAGACGTGCTTCGAGCCCCGAAATCATGATCGGTTTGTCGGGCATGTCCGCGATGAATTCGACGCCTTTTTCCTGCGATTCCTGCGACAGGTAGTCGATCAGGTTCGTCAGCATCTGGATCAGGTTGAACTCTTCTTCCTCTTCCTTGACCAGCTCACTGTCGAGGCGCGAAGCGTTGGAAATGTCGGACACAAGACGGTCAAGACGACGCACATCATGCTCGATCACATCGAGCAGCTTGATGCGATGCTCCTCTTTCTTGATCATCCGCAAAGAGCCCACCGCAGAGCGCAAAGACGCGAGCGGGTTCTTGATCTCATGCGCCACGTCTGCGGCAAACTGTTCGTTGGCGTCGATCCGATCATAAAGCGCAGACACCATGCCCCGAAGCGCCGAGGACAGACGTCCGATCTCATCGGGGCGGCCCGAGAGATCGGGGATACGCACACGGCCCGGCGCCACTTTGCGGCTGTTCTTGTCGCGGCCAATCTCGGCGGCGGCGGCCAGATCGGCCAGCGGGTTGGCGATGGTCGAGGCCAGCACAAGGCTTAGCCCGATGGAGACCAGAATGGCGATCACAAAGACTTGCAGGATTTGTTCGCGCTCGACCCGAACCAGATCGTCGATCTCACCCTTGGCAGACACAAGCCCGATCACACCGATGGTCTGTCCGGTCTCATCCAAGGTGATCGGTGCGGCCACGGTAAAGACCGTGGAACCTTCGGCATTCACGCTGGTGTTGACATGGATTTCATCGTTCAGCGCAAGCGCGGCAAGTCCCGCGACATGTTCTTCGTAATCCTCAAAGCTCTCTTGGCCGCTGCCTTTGGCAAAGGTGATGGCCGACCAGATTTTATTGAGGAAATCGGAGATGACGGTCGAACGGCCTTCCTCGCGCAACCCGGCCACATTCGCCGGCTCCACCCGAGGCATCCCCTCGGTCGAGGCGATGAGCACGCCCGTCTGATCATAGATGTAGACATTATCGCGCAGAGGCAGTTCCAGCACCTGGAGCACGCCCGTCACATCATCAGAGTCATCGCTGACATCAAGCTGACCATCCGCCCCGGCCGTGACCTCAAGCATATCGGCGACCAGCGCCGCCTCCGTCACCATCGCCTTTTCGCGTTGCAGCACGAGGCTATCGCGGAAAGGGTTGAGATAGAGAATGCCCGCGACCATGAGGATGATCGCAACAAGGTTGAAAGTGATGATCTTTTGCGCCAGTGGCGAGCGGTTCACAGCAATGAAACTGCGACGCCGACGCTTTTCCCGCAGCTCCGCATCAGAGATGCGCGGCGCAACCCAGTCGTCTCCCAGAACGACATCCGCGTTCTCGGTGCTGGACTTGCCCGAACGATCCATACCGGAAGCCAGGGTCATTACTCCTCGTTGTACCTATACCCGATGCCGTAAAGCGTTTCGATGGCCGAGAAATCGCCGTCGACGGAGCGCATTTTCTTGCGCAGGCGTTTGATGTGACTGTCGATGGTGCGGTCGTCGACATAGACCTGATCATCATAGGCCACATCCATCAACTGATCGCGCGATTTCACAAAACCCGGACGCTGTGCCAGCGCTTGCAACAGCAAAAATTCGGTCACGGTCAGGGTGACGTCAAGACCTTTCCATTTCACCGCATGGCGCAACGGATCCATTTCCAACTCGCCACGAACCAGCACTTTGGTCTCTTCGGTCTCAGCCACGTCGATGCCCGCAATCGCCTCTTGGCGGCGCAGAAGCGCGCGAATGCGTTCGACCAGAAGGCGTTGCGAAAACGGTTTCTTGACGTAATCGTCGGCGCCCATGCGCAAGCCCAGAACCTCGTCGATCTCATCGTCTTTCGAGGTCAGAAAAATCACCGGCATGTTGGTTTTCTGGCGCACGCGCTGCAACAGATCCATGCCGTCCATGCGCGGCATCTTGATGTCGAAGACCGCCATATCGGGAAGGCGTTTGTTGAAGGCATCCAGAGCCGACTGGCCGTCATTATAGATTTCAACCTCGAACCCTTCGGCCTCTAGCGTCATGGATACGGAGGTGAGGATATTCCGGTCGTCGTCTACCAAGGCGATACGGGACATGGTCGGTTTCCTTCAACTGCTCAACTGGTTCATTTTTTGTGCTATCTTCCGTGTTTCAACCGCTCAAATCAAGCGAAACCACGAATCAGAGCCCGGGGTTAAAGCCATAGAAACCGGAAAGTTTCAAGGAATGGCTAATATGTCTCACCTTCGTGCTTATCCCTTATGCAGATTGGCTTTGATGCCCGGTCGTCGGCAAGTGTTTGCGCTACCCCCTATGTGGTTGCGCAAACACTTGATCTCGCGCCTGTTTACGCGCGGCGCAAGCGTGATATAGCAACTCCGTTGGCACATGTGTTGCCCATCCGCGAATGGCCCTTTCGCGGTACAGAATTCTATATCCAAAGACGCCGGCAAGGACACGGCGAGGGAGTTTGCATATGACAACCGGACGCGTGAACCCGGCTTTCACCCTTGAAGACCAAGGCATTACCGGACTTGGCACTGTCTATTACAACCTTCTCGAACCGGCCCTCATCGAAGAAGCCATCAAGCGCGGCGAAGGTGCTCTCGGCAAAGGCGGTTCTTTCCTCGTCAGCACTGGCGCCCACACCGGCCGGTCCCCGAAAGACAAATTCGTCGTCCGGACCGCAGATGTCGAAGACACCATCTGGTGGGAAAACAACCAGCCCATGGACCCGGCGAAATTCGACGTGCTCTACGCCGATATGCTCGAGCACATGAAGGGCAAGGATTACTACGTTCAGGATCTCTACGGCGGTGCCGACCCGGCCAACCAGCTCGACGTACGCGTCGTGTCTGAGCTTGCCTGGCACAACCTGTTCATCCGCACCATGCTGCGCCGTCCCGAGCTCAGCGATCTGGATGATTTCACCGCCGATTTCACCATCATCAACTGCCCGTCGTTCAAAGCCGACCCTGCAAAGCACGGTTGCCGCTCCGAGACGATCATCGCGCTGAACTTCGAGAAAAAGCTGATCCTGATCGGCAACACCGAATATGCGGGCGAGAACAAGAAGGGCGTGTTCACCCTGTTGAACTACATCCTTCCGGGCAAAGGCATCATGGCGATGCACTGTTCCGCCAACCACGCGCCGGGCAACCCGGTCGACACCGCGATCTTCTTTGGCCTCTCCGGCACCGGCAAGACCACGCTCTCCGCCGACCCGGCCCGCGTGCTGATCGGTGACGACGAACATGGTTGGTCCGACAAAGGCACCTTCAACTTCGAAGGCGGCTGCTACGCCAAGACCATCAACCTCTCCGCCGAAGCCGAGCCGGAAATCTACGCGACCTGCTCGATGTTCGGCACTGTGATCGAGAACATGGTCTATGACGAGCACACCAAAGAGCTCGACTTCCAGGACAGCTCGCTGACCGAAAACATGCGCTGCGCCTACCCGCTGCACTACATCTCCAACGCGTCTGAGACGGCGATGGGCGGTCACCCGAAGAACATCATTCTTCTTACCTGTGACGCCTATGGCGTTCTGCCTCCGATCGCGCGTCTGACGCCCGCTCAGGCCATGTATCACTTCCTCTCCGGCTTCACCTCGAAGACCCCGGGCACCGAAGTGGGCGTGACCGAACCGATCCCGACCTTCTCCACCTGCTTTGGCGCGCCCTTCATGCCGCGTCGTCCGGAAGCCTATGGCAACCTGCTGCGTGAGAAGATCGCGAAACATGGCGCGACCTGCTGGCTCGTCAACACCGGCTGGACCGGTGGCGCGTTCGGCACCGGCTCGCGGATGCCGATCAAGGCAACCCGCAACCTGCTGCACGCCGCGCTCGAAGGCACGCTGGCCGAGGTCGAATTCCGTAAGGACGACAATTTTGGCTTCGACGTTCCGGTCTCCGTGCCGGGCGTTGCTGATGTGCTTCTCGACCCGCGCCGCACCTGGGCCGACAAAGAGGCTTTCGACGCGCAAGCTGAGAAACTGGTCCATATGTTCAAGGAAAACTTCGAACAGTACCTGCCCTTCATTGATGAGGACGTGAAAGCCGCCGCCATCGGCTAAGGCCTTTCCTCACCTCATGATTTGACGCCCCGGCCCATATGGTTCGGGGCGTTTTCTTTTGCGCGTCATTCAGATGTCACGCCGCTCAGGCATTCTGTGTTCATGAAATATGCTCTGATTTTCACGCTCCTCACGACCCCGGCTCTCGCGCAGGAGGTCGATTTTACCGACCCCGCACTGATCGACGCCGGTAAAGAGATCTTCACCGATTTCTGCATGGCCTGCCATGGCGAAGAGGCTCTGGGTGGCAATGGTCCGGACATCCAAGGCGCAATACTAAGCGATGTCACCCAAGCGATCCGAGGCACGGATCAGATGGAGCCTGTTGAGCTGTACGAGGGCGAACCGGAAGCCGTCGCGGCCTATCTTATGGCACTGGCGCCCAAAGTGGCCGAGACCAAATTGCGCCTTCTGGCCGAACGTCAGCAGGGCTCAAAATAGCCCGCGCCGGACCAAATTGGCGCCAGCCACCAAAAGCACAAACAGCGTCGCGCGTTTGAATTTCTTCTGATCCAACCGGTCCTGCACCTGATGGCCCAGGATCATTCCGATAAGCGCCGGGATCAGCAACGCGGCGGAGAGTGGAATGGTCTGGGCATTCAACACCCCCGAACGCAGATGCGCCAACATCAAGGTCAACGCGCCGGTGCCAAAGATCACGCCGGTGATCTTGATCTGAAGCTTTTTCGGCGTGTCCACGGCGGTGAGATAGGCCACGGTCAGCGGCCCCCAGATGCCTGCCACACCGCCAATCACGCCAGATATCGCGCCAAGGCCCAGATCGTAAAAGCCGCGGTGATGGTCCGGGATGTGCAAGGCGCGCCCCACCAAAAGATAGCTCGCCAGCACGATCACGATGAGGCCCAGCGACAAGAACACCACCGATTGCGGCAGGATCACCACGAGCTGCGCGGAGAGCACGATCATCACGAGCAATGCGCCGATATAGAGCCTGTATTGTTTTGCGGCCTCGACCGCCTCGCCAGCACCGCCTCTGAGCGCCTGCCAGACGTTGGAGACAACCGTCGAAAAGATCAGCCCAGCCAACGCCACTTCGGGCGCCAGAAACGATCCCAATCCCGAGATCATGATCATCGGCATGGCAAATCCGGTCGCGCCTTTGACAAAACCCGCCAAGAGCGTGATCGCAACCGCGGCGATGATTTGTGGCATGGTCAGAAGGGTCAGGAGGCTTTCGAACGTCATGCCCCCTGATAAAGCGCCGCCTTTCTCACGTATAGGAGAAAGGGCGCGATCCATGGAGCCAGAGGTTTTCTTTCGCGGCGCCAGAGGTGGTGCAATTTCTCTGCGACACTTTAAGTCTTATAAAAACTTCATTTGAAAATATTATTGCGCTGCGACTGCGAAAGGATTAGACAAGTTCGAGACCTTCAGGAGGAGAGAATCCCATGGCCCTTGATCAACAGGAGATGAAACAGGAGATGACAATGCCGAACCCCATTCTGCCCGATCTTCTGGCTCTGACCGGCGCGGCTGTGGCCCCGGCGGAGGCCATTCTGGACCGTGCACGCGCCGCCTTGCGCTCCGAATTCCTCGACGGCGACCGTGTGTCGAGCAAAAAGATCGAGGCCAATCAACCCGCCGCACACGGGCTCGCGTGGCTTGCGACCTATGTCGAAAGCCTGCGCCAGATGCAGAAATGGGCCGAAGCGCTCTCCGCAGACGGCAAATTCGGCGAGATGGAGCAGCTCATCCATCAGATCGCCTTTGGCGAATACCTCAGCCAGATTTACGGCGGCATCCCGATGAACCAAGGCGAGATTTGCCGTCTCTCCGATCTGGGTCTGGGCCTTGTCCAGCCGAGCCACTGCGAAGTGGTCAAACTCATGCTCGACGGCAATTCCACCGGCGCGCGCACGCGGCTTGTCGAGTTGATGCGCACCAATTCCGGTCATGCGACCTTTGGCGCTTCGGGCCTCGACGACGAATTGGAAATGATCCGCGATCAGTTCCGCCGTTTCGCCGATGAAAAAGTCGCGCCCTTCTGTCACGAATGGCACCTGAAAGACGATTTCATCCCGATGGAGATCATCGAGGAACTCGCCGAACTTGGCGTCTTCGGTCTCACGATCCCCGAGGAATACGGCGGCTTTGGCTTTCCGAAAGCGGCGATGGTCGTGGTCTCCGAAGAACTATCGCGCGGCTACATCGGCGTCGGCTCTCTAGGCACGCGCTCCGAAATCGCGGCCGAGTTGATCCTTGGCGGCGGAACCGAGGCGCAAAAGGAACAGTGGCTGCCGAAACTGTCCTCCGCCGAAATCCTGCCCACCGCCGTCTTCACCGAACCGAACACCGGATCGGACCTTGGGAGCCTGCGCACCCGTGCGGTCAAAGAGGGCGAGACCTACACGGTGACCGGCAACAAGACCTGGATCACCCACGCCGCGCGCACCCATGTGATGACGCTTCTGGCCCGCACCGATCCCGACACCACGGATTACAAAGGCCTGTCGATGTTCCTGGCTGAGAAAACGCCCGGCGATGACGCAAACCCCTTCCCCACACCCGGCATGTCCGGCGGCGAGATCGAGGTCTTGGGCTATCGCGGCATGAAGGAATATGAGATCGGCTTTGACGGCTTTAAGGTGAAGGCCGAGAACCTTTTGGGCGGCGAGGAAGGCAAGGGCTTCAAACAGCTCATGGAGACCTTTGAGTCTGCCCGCATTCAGACCGCCGCCCGCGCCATCGGCGTGGCGCAAAACGCGCTCGAGGTCGGCATGCAATATGCCGAGGACCGCAAACAGTTCGGCAAGTCGTTGATCGAATTCCCCCGCGTCTCCGGCAAGCTGGCGATGATGGCGGTCGAAATCATGGTGGCGCGTCAGCTCACCTATTTCTCCGCTTGGGAAAAGGACCACGGGCATCGCTGTGATTTGGAAGCCGGGATGGCGAAGCTTTTGGGCGCACGGGTCGCTTGGGCCGCCGCCGACAATGCGCTGCAAATTCACGGCGGCAACGGCTTTGCGCTCGAGTATCAGATTTCCCGCATCCTGTGCGACGCGCGGATTTTGAACATCTTTGAGGGCGCAGGTGAAATTCAGGCACAGGTGATTGCGCGTCGTCTGCTGGGCTAAGTCATCCTTCAAACGACTTTAAAAAGGCGGTGCCTCCTGCGCCGCCTTTTTTGCGAGCCGGTCCACGAAGCGATCCCGCGCGGCGGGCAGGCCCCGATCCGACAGCTCCGCCGTGATCTTCGCCAGAAAATGCCCCGTCGTCTTGAGACCCTGCCCGATCTCGGCAAAATCCAGAGACGACTGCCCCAACAGACATTGCGGCAAGGGCAAAAGCCGATCCGCCCACTCCCCCGCGCCTTTTCCCGAAACGGCGCGGCCAGTCTTGGGCGAGACGTAAATCAGATCGTCGGGTGAACCGGTCACCGCACAAGAGGAAAGATCGAGGCCAAAGCCCAGCTCCTCCAGCAAAGACACCTCCCAATGCAAATAAGCCAAGGGCCACATCGGGTCGGCGCCGATGCGGTCAAACAACGCCAGACTGTCGACATAGAGATAGCCATGCGCCTCGCGCTCCGGCAAAAGCTGCGAGAGCATCGCGGTCATCGCCGTCATCCCCGCAAGCGCCATAGGATCTCCCAGCACATGCGCACGGCTTTTCACCGGCTCGAACGTAAAGCTTCCGAGATGATCTTCAATCCGCGCTTTCCACGTCACGGCAACATGCCCGCCCGGCTGCAAATGCGGCGTCATCTTGCGCGAAATACCGCCCCGCACGACGCCCGCATGCCGCCCGTGATCGGGGGTAAACACCTCGACAATCACCGAGGTCTCGCCATGTTTTCGGACGGAGAGGACCACCCCTTCATCGCGCCACTCGATCATGCGCCTGCTTCTTCTTGGTCGAAATACTCAATCAGCCTGACGTGCAAGGCGCGGAACGTCAATCAGACAGACCGGCCTCATCCAAAAGCGTGCGCCCCAGTCGGTCCTCAACCTCGATGATCCAGAGATCGGGGTCAAAACTGCGTTGTTTGGCCAGAGAGGCGTCCACATCTCGCTCTGCGCCTTCGGCCAGCACAGCCCAGTCGCGGCGATCCTCCATAAGGTTGAACTCGCGTTGAAACGCCTTGGCCTGACCGTCCAGCGTATTGAGCTTGACCATCACGGCACCGGCCGTGGCATCGCCCCTCTTGACGACAAAGGCCGGAATATCGGCCAACCGCAGCCGCGTCAGATAGGCCGAGACCCAGACATCCGCCGTCAGCCGCGCCATCAGTTGCCGTCTTTGAAATCAAGCCCCATTTCGCCGTAGCGCTCGGCCTCTTCGAGCCAGTTCGGACGCACTTTGATCTGCAAGAACAGGTGCACTTTACGGCCCAGAAACTCCGCCAGTTCCTCACGCGCCGCACGCGAAATGCGTTTGATCGTCTCGCCGCGCTTGCCAAGGATGATGCCTTTGTGCCCGTCCCGCGCCACGTAGATCACCTGATCGACACGGGCAGAGCCATCCTTGCGCTCTTCCCATTGCTCGGTCTCGACGGTGAGCTGATAGGGCAATTCCTGGTGCAGGTTCAGCGTCAGTTTCTCACGCGTGATCTCAGCCGCAATCATCCGCATCGGCAGATCGGCGATCTGGTCCTCCGGGTAGAGCCAAGGCCCCGCCGGCAGTTCGCGGGCGAGCCATTTACGCAGGTCATCGACACCTTTGCCCTTCTCAGCCGAGATCATGAAGGTCTCTACGAAGTTGCGGCGTTCGTTCATGTCCTTGGTGATCGCGAGGAGTTTCTCAACGTCCACCATGTCGATCTTATTGATCGCCAGCGCGACTTTCTGCTTCGGGTTCGAATGCTCGTCCAAAGCGGCCAGAATTTCCTCAACGCCCTCGGTCACACCCTTATGCGCCTCGATCAAAAGCACCACGACATCGGCATCCGCAGCGCCGCCCCAGGCGGCAGAGACCATGGCGCGATCCAATCGACGTTTGGGTTTGAAAATCCCCGGCGTGTCGACGAAGACGATCTGGCTGTCCCCCTCCATCGCGACGCCGCGAATGCGGGCACGGGTGGTTTGCACCTTATGGGTCACGATCGACACTTTCGCGCCGACCATGCGGTTCAACAGCGTGGATTTTCCGGCGTTGGGTTCACCGATCAGGGCCACAAAACCTGCGCGTGTCGTTTCAGCCATCTTTGGCCTCCAGTTTTGTCAAAAGCGCCTTGGCGGCGGCTTGTTCGGCCTGACGTTTGGAATTTGCTTCCGAGCGCTCCGCCTCACCACTTTCGAGCGTCACTTCGATGGTGAAGATCGGCGCGTGATCGGGGCCTTTGCGGGCCACTTCGGAATATTTTGGCGGCTTCTGCCCCCGGGCCTGTGCCCATTCCTGAAGCGCGGTTTTGGCGTCGCGGGCGTCGTCTTCGACCCGGTCGATGCGCTTGCCCCAAAGCCGGCGCACCAGCGCTTTGGCAACCTCAAAGCCCGCATCGCGATAGACGGCAGCAATCACCGCCTCCATCGCATCGGCCAGAAGCGCTTCTTTGCGACGACCACCCGACATCATCTCCGAGCGACCAAGTTTCAACACGGCACCCAAATCGATCTGACGGGCGACATCGGCACAGGTTTCCTTGCGCACCAGCGCGTTGAAGCGCGGCGCCAACTGACCTTCTGAGGCGGATTTGTCTTTTTCGAACAGAGCCTCGGCCATGGTCAGACCCAAAACCCGGTCGCCCAGAAATTCGAGGCGCTGGTTGTCGGGGCGAGTCGCGGACGAGATCGAACTGTGCGTGAGCGCGCGCAAGAGCAGTTCGGGCTGAGAAAACTCATGCCCGAGCCGCGTCTGGAACGCGCTTATGTCTGCGGACATCTTCACTGGAGCGCCTTGAAGAAACGATCTTTGCGCCAGGTCCAGAAATAGACAAGACGTTTGCCCGCAGAAGAGAAAATGACGCGGCTCGCCTTCCCGACAATATATTCCTCAGGCACGTAACCCACGCCGTTCTGGGCTACCGAGAGCCGGCTGTCGGCGGAGTTGTCGCGGTTGTCGCCCATGAAGAAATAGTTGTTGGCGGGAACGGTGTAGACCGGTGTGTTGTCGACGCTGGTGGGGCCGATATTGAGGATCGAATGCTGACGCCCGCCCGGCAGGGTCTCGATGTATTTCTCTTTGGCACACTCACCGCCAAGGCCCGACGTGGTGGTGCAGGCCGGACGACGACCGGCGGCACCCTGTTTTTCATCGGTCTCGACGAACATACCATCCGGGGTCTGCGGCACCTCTTCGCCATTGAGGAAGATCACGCCATCGCGCATCTGAATCCGGTCGCCCGGCAGGCCGATCAGGCGTTTGACGAAAGTGCGATGCTGGGTCGGGTGCTCGAACACCACGATGTCGCCACGCTCCGGCTCAGAGCCAAGGATACGACCAGAGATCGGGCAGAGGAAATTCACCACCTTCGGACAGGACCACTGCGAGTAGCCGTAGCTCATCTTGTTGACGAAAAGAAAATCGCCGATCAACAGCGTGTCTTTCATAGAGGACGACGGGATAAAGAACGGCTGGAAGAACAGCGTGCGGAAAATCCCGGCGATCAGCAGGGCATAGACCACTGTTTTGATGGTTTCGGTCAGGCTGTCCTTGGCACTGCTCATCTTCTCGTCCTTTGGGGAAACGGTTTTACGCTTTAGCCGGATATGAAAGGCGCGCGGCGGGGAGTCAAGGCAAACGCCCGTGATGGTGGGGTTTTCGGGCGGTAATCGACAATTGGGCGCGCTTTATTTGTCCTTCGGGCAGGCTTCATATGTCCTTCGGACGGGCTTCGATCACCACAAAAGCCTGCGCCCAGGGGTGATCGTCGGTCAATGTCACATGGATGATCGCCTCGTGGCCCGGCGGCGTCATCTCCTCGAGCCGCTCTTTGGCCCAACCTGTCACCTCCATCACCGGCTGTCCGGTCGGGAGGTTCTTGACCGCCATGTCTTTCCACGAAATCCCCATGGCAAGACCCGTACCAAGCGCCTTGGAACAGGCTTCCTTCGCGGCCCAACGTTTCGCATAGGTGCCCGCGACGTCGCGACGACGCTCGGCCTTGGCCTGTTCGATCTCCGTGAAAACACGATTTTTGAAGCGCTCGCCAAAGCGCTCCAAAGTACCGGTGATCCGGTCGATATTTGCGAGATCTGTGCCGATGCCCAGGATCATCCCTGATGCCCCATATAATGTGGCGCGATGCACGGCACGTTCGGATTAAGCCGCAGCCTTCGCGCGTTTCTTTTCCTCAACCTTGATCTTGTTCTTGGCAACTTGACCAAAGAAAAAGCCGCTGACGAAGTATACCAAAAGCAGAAGAATGACGGAGGCAACAGCCGTCGCAATCATCGCGGTCGACGTGCGCAGTTCCGGAAGGACAGTCATAAGCCCCACATAACCGATGGCACCGACCACAAGGTTGACCAGCGTCGCCATACGCGCAAAGGCGCGTTTTTCGGATTTTTCAGGGATGCGACGTTCTTTTTTGTAAAAGAATTCCCCTTCGAAAGCAGCCGCACCGATGAGCGGCGCAACACCTGCCGCCATGCCCACGCTGGAGCCAAGAAATGCCTCAAGAATCCACAGCAGGATGCCCACCACAACCGTCAGGCCGATCAGGATCCCTGTATACCGCAAAACTTTCATATCATTAACCTTTTCATAGATTTTGCTTGCGAACTTCGTCCATCAAACGGCGCATCTCGCGAATCGCCGGGATAATACCCAAAAAGATAGCCTCGCCAATGAGGAAATGCCCGATGTTCAGTTCTGCGATCTCCGGCAGCGCAGCAATCGGTTGCACGGTGTCGTAGGTCAGCCCGTGGCCGGCGTGGACCTCGAGGCCGAGCCCATGCGCGAAAGCTGCCATTTCGGTCAGACGCTTCAATTCATCGTCACGCTCGGCAAATTTGCCCTCGGCGTGCAGGTCGCAATAGGCACCGGTGTGCAGCTCGACGACGGCGGCGCCGATGCGGTGCGCGGCCTCGATCTGCGGCTGGTCGGCCGCGATGAAGATCGACACGCGCGAGCCAGCGTCGCGCAGGGGCGCGATGAAATGCGCCAGACGGTTTTCCTCGCGCGCAACTTCAAGCCCGCCTTCGGTGGTCCGTTCCTCGCGCTTTTCCGGAACGATGCACACCGCGTGAGGTTTGTGGCGCAAAGCAATCGCCTGCATCTCGTCCGTGGCGGCCATTTCGAAATTCAACGGCACGGAGAGGTTCGCGACCAGCGCCTCGATGTCCGCATCCGTGATGTGGCGGCGATCTTCGCGCAGGTGCGCCGTGATCCCGTCGGCCCCCGCCTCTTCGGCCAGCTTCGCGGCCCGCACCGGGTCCGGGTAGGCCGAGCCACGCGCGTTGCGCACGGTGGCGACGTGATCAATGTTCATGCCGAGGCGGAGTTTCTGGGTCATGGTTTCGTTCCCAATCAAGATCGTTTGGCGCGGACAATAGCCTGCGGGTCGCGAAAGAAAACCGACAAATCCTGATCGAAGCGATCAAACCTCGTGCGGGCGTGTCGGGTTACGGTTTCTGAGCCGCTTTTTGCGCCTGTTTCTTGCGCCGCAACTCTTCGAGCTTGGCCTTAAGCTTGCCGCGGCGGCGGTTTTGATAAGCGGTCACCATCGGCAGAGTGATGTAATAGGCCGCAATCCCCGCCACGATGCCCGGGATGATGCCGCCGACCAGATAGGGCATGAAAATCTCATGCCAGAACCGGATCAGCGCATCCCAATTGGCATCACGATCCGTGAACAGCGCAAGAAAATTGCGCCAAAAATCATCGGCGGCGTCGAAAAACTTGCCCGCAAAGCTGCGCTCATGCTCGTGATCGAAACTCGTGCCCAGCAGGAAGTGGCCCATTTTCATCGAGATCACGCCAATCGGCACATAGGTCAGCGGGTTGCCGACAAAGGTCGACAAAAGCGCCGCGATGACATTGCCGCGCATCAGCTTGGCCAAAACAAAGGCGATGACGAAATGCAGGCCGAAAAACGGAGTGAAGACCGCGAAGACGCCAGCAAAGACGCCGCGCGCAATTTTATGAGGGGTGTCAGGCAGACGGTGAAGACGATGTTTGAGATACCGGACCGCCCGCCCCCAGCCACGTTTGGGCCAGAGGGATTGCGCAAGCCATTGAAGTGGCTTTAGCTTTTCCCGGCGTTTAAAGACCACATCACCCTCTTGACCCCCTTAGGGTCGTCTGTCCAAATTCCTGTATCTGCGCACCCGTGCCACTTCGCTTTCGGCCTCAAGCGCCAACATCACCGCATGCAGATGCTCCACGTCCCGCAGGTCCACATCTACGATCAAACGGTAAAAATCGGGCTTACGATCGACGAAATTCAGGTCCGAGATATTGGCCTTTTGCTCCGCAATCAATGTACAGATCCGCCCCAAAACGCCCGGATCGTTGGAAATCGTCAGATCCAAAGACACGGTATATTGCGGCGCGTGCGGTCCCGAATGCCATTGCAGATCGACCCAGCGATTGGTCTCCGCCTCAAGTTCCTCAAGCGCGGGACAGTCGATCGCGTGAATCACCACGCCCTTGCCGCGATAGGTGATGCCGACAATGCGCTCGCCCGGGACCGGTTGACAGCACTTGGCACGATTATAGGTCTCGCCTTCGGAAAGTCCAAGCACCGCGCGCTTCGCGTCAATCGCACCGCTTTCTCGCACCAGTTCCGGATAGACCGCCTTGACCACGTCGGAGGCGGTGAGTTCCGCCGAGCCCAGACGCGCCAAAAGCGCTTCGCTGTCGGCCAGCGACATTTGTTTCGCCGCCGTCGCCAGCGCCTTTTCCGACGCCTTTTTGCCGACATGCTCAAACGCCACGCGGGCCAGTTCACGCCCCAGTTTGACAAAGCGTTCGCGGTTCTCTTCGCGCAAAGATTTGCGGATCGCCGCCTTAGCGCGGCCCGTCACCACGATGTCGAGCCAGGTTGCCTGCGGGCGCTGGCCTTCGGCCGTCAAAATTTCAACGCTCTGGCCGTTTTTCAACCGGGTCCAAAGCGGAACGCGGATGCCGTCCACCTTGGCGCCAACACAGCTGTCGCCGATACGCGTATGGATCGCATAGGCGTAATCCAAAGGCGTGCCGCCTTTCGGCAGGGACACCACCTCGCCTTTCGGCGTGAAGGTGAAGACCTTGTCGGAATACATCTCCAGCTTGACGTGTTCGAGGAATTCGGAGTGATCCTCGGCATTCTCAAACCGCTCCGTCAATTGAGCGAGCCACTTCGCCGGGTCGACCGCAAAGGGGTTTTGTGCCCGAACGCCATCGCGATAAGACCAATGCGCGGCCACCCCGGATTCCGCAACCTCGTGCATCTGACGGGTGCGGATTTGCACCTCGACGCGTTTGCCGTCGCGCCCCGAGACCGTGGTGTGAATAGACCTGTACCCGTTAGATTTCGGCTGGCTGATATAGTCCTTGAACCGCGTCGGCACCGCGCGCCAACGCTGATGGATCACACCCAACACGCGGTAGCAATCCATCTCTGTTTTGGTAATGACGCGAAAGCCGTAAATATCTGACAGGCGAGAGAAACTTTGCTGTTTCTCCTCCATTTTGCGCCAGATCGAATAGGGTTTTTTGGCGCGTCCAAAGACGTCCGCCTCGATGCCCTCGCGCTCCAGCTCTGCACGGATGTCGTTGGTGATCTTATGGATCACATCGCCGGTTTCCCGTTGCAACAGGATAAAGCGGCGGATGATCGAATTGCGCGCCTCGGGGTTGATGACGCGGAAGCTCAAATCTTCGAGCTCCTCGCGCATCCATTGCATCCCCATGCGGCCTGCCAAGGGCGCATAGATGTCCATGGTCTCGCGCGCTTTCTGGAGCTGTTTCTCCGGGCGCATCGACTTGATCGTCCGCATGTTGTGCAAACGGTCGGCGAGTTTCACAAGGATCACCCGCAGGTCTTTCGACATCGCCATGAACAGTTTGCGGAAGTTTTCCGCCTGTTTGGTCTCTGTCGACGACAGTTGCAGGTTGGTAAGTTTCGTCACCCCATCGACCAGTTCCGCGATCTCTTCGCCGAACTTGCGCGCGACCTCTTGGTAAGAGGCGCGGGTGTCTTCGATCGTGTCGTGGAGCAAAGCCGTGATGATCGTCGCATCGTCCAGAGACTGTTCGGTCAGGATGGCGGCGACGGCGACGGGATGGGTGAAATAGGGTTCGCCAGAGCGGCGGAACTGCCCCTCATGCATCTCACGTCCGTAGGCATAGGCCTCGCGGATCAGTTCGGCATTTGTCTTGGGGTTATAGTTGCGGACCAGCGCGATCAGGTCTTCGACGTCGATCATTTTGGTCCGCGAACTCCGTGAATGGGGGCCCCATGAAAACCATGCGGCCCCGCCTCTTAGTTTTGCCCCTGCGCTTCCATCAGCGCGCGCAGCAGTTTCTCTTCGGACATATCGTCCTCGGCCGGTTTGTCGGCCTCTTGGCCCATCAGGAGAGCCATTTGATCGTCTTCCGGCTCATCGACCTCGATCTGGGTCTGATGGCTTTCGATCATCCGCTCGCGCAGCGCGTCGGCGGATTGGGTCTCTTCGGCGATCTCGCGGAGCGCAACAACCGGGTTCTTATCGTTGTCCCGATCCACGGTCAGCGGAGAGCCAGCGGTCACTTCGCGCGCACGGTGGGCGGCAAGCATCACAAGCTCGAAGCGGTTCGGAACCTTGTCGACGCAATCTTCAACGGTCACGCGGGCCATGGGATCTCCAATCGTTTGGACAGACATAGGAATGCGTCGGGACGCATTTGTTCAAAGGCTCTATTTAGGGGCTCAGCCCCTTATTGACAAGCGCCCTTTCCCCTTAATTCACGCGGATTTCAACTCCGGACATGGGTTTTACCTCAGTTTTCTCGTTCTCGGGCCGGGCGGCAAGCATCTCAGCTATGGTTTGGCCCAAAAGCGGATGCCGCCAGTCGGGGGCAAGATCGGCAAAGGGAATCAGCATGAACGCCCGATCCTGAATGCGCGGATGCGGCAGAATAAGCTGATCCGGCGCACGCACCGTTTGCTCGGCCAAAGGCAAATCGATCCAGGCCTGAACGGAACGCGCATCGGGGCGCACCTCATCCGCGTAGGCCATGAGATCCAGATCAATCGAACGTCCAGCCCAACGCGTCTTGCGCACTCGCCCCAGTTCCGCCTCGATCTCGTGCAGAACCAACAAAAGCGCCTCAGGAGGGCCGTCGAACATGACTTCTGCGGCAAAATTCACGTAATCCGGCCCGGCCCCAGCCGGGAAACAGGGCGTCTCGTAAATCTGGCTAAGCCCCTTGACCTCGACACCCTGTGCTGTGAGCGCTAGCAAAGCGGCCTGCAAAGTTTCCATCGGAGTGCCGGTTTCAGAAGGCAAATTGGCGCCGAACGCGATCCATGCGCGCATTTTCGCCCAGCCCAAAGATGTCTCTCGCACCAAGTTTTTAACGCCCTATCTTTTTCGGCAAGTTCAGTTTCGGTGCATTTCATACTATTCAGCAGGACAGAAAGCCAAGAACAACTGACTGTCCCCATGGAGATTGCTGTCGGGGCGGTCCAAAAAAACAAGATATAAAGGACCTTTATATGTTTTATAAAGATGAGCGGCTTGCCTTGTTCATCGATGGGTCGAATCTCTACGCAGCGGCAAAATCGCTCGGGTTCGATATCGATTACAAACTGCTCCGACAGGAATTCATGCGCCGCGGTAAATTGCTGCGCGCATTCTACTACACCGCATTGCTTGAAAACGATGACTATTCGCCGATCCGCCCGCTGGTCGATTGGCTGAACTACAACGGGTTCACCATGGTCACCAAACCGGCCAAGGAGTTCACCGACTCCATGGGTCGACGCAAGATCAAGGGCAACATGGATATCGAGCTTGCCGTCGATGCGATGGAACTGGCCCCTCATGTGGATCACATCGTGCTCTTCTCCGGCGACGGCGATTTCCGTCCGCTGGTCGAAAGCCTGCAACGTCAGGGCGTGCGCGTCTCTGTCGTCTCCTCGATCCGCACCCAACCGCCGATGATCGCCGATGAGCTGCGTCGCCAAGCCGATAATTTCATCGAGCTGAACGACCTCAAAGACGTGCTCGGACGTCCGCCGCGCGAACCGCGCGAAGATGACAGTTACGACAACTGAGTTATGAAAGCCCTCGCCGTCTCGGCGGGGGCTTTTCACTTTACCGGTCTTTTGATCTGTCGGCCTTTTGATCTTCCGGTCGTTGCACTTGGTCCCTTTCGCCGCTACCTCTGAAAAAGATCAGGAGTGCCGCATGACCGAAACGACCCCCAAGCCCCCTCTTATGCTCTATCTCGCCGCCCCGCGCGGGTTCTGCGCCGGTGTCGACCGCGCGATCAAGATCGTCGAAATGGCGATCGAGAAATGGGGGCCGCCGGTCTATGTCCGCCATGAGATCGTGCACAACAAATTCGTGGTCGATGGACTGAAAGAGAAAGGCGCTGTGTTTGTCGAGGAGTTGGAAGACTGCCCGGATGACCGCCCCGTGATCTTTTCTGCCCATGGCGTCCCGAAAGCCGTGCCCGCCGAGGCCGCCAAGCGCGAGATGGTCTATGTTGACGCCACCTGTCCGCTGGTGTCCAAGGTCCATATCGAGGCGGAGCGGCACCACGCAGACGGGCTTCAGATGATCATGATCGGCCACGCCGGTCACCCGGAGACCATCGGCACGATGGGGCAGCTTCCCGAGGGCGAGGTTCTCTTGGTCGAAACGCCGGATGATGTGCCGGGGCTTGAGGTGCGCGATCCGGAGCGTCTGGCCTTTATCACCCAGACCACCTTGTCGGTCGATGACACTGTCGATGTGATCGCCGCGCTGCGCGCGCGTTTCCCCAACATTGTCGGCCCGCACAAAGAAGACATCTGTTACGCCACCACCAACCGGCAGGCGTCAGTGAAAGCCATTTCGTCAAATATAGACGCTCTTTTGGTGATTGGGGCACCTAATAGTTCGAATAGCAAACGTTTGGTCGAAGTCGGAAAAGCCAATGGCTGCGCCTATTCTCAGCTTGTGCAACGTGCCCCCGACATCGACTGGCGCGCTCTTGCGGGCATCACCTCCGTCGGCATCACCGCAGGTGCGTCGGCCCCCGAGGTCTTGGTCAATGAGGTGATCGACGCTTTCCGCGCCCGCTTTGACGTGACCGTCGAGCTGGTGGAAACCGCGCAGGAAAACGTCGAGTTCAAAGTCCCCAGAGTTTTGAGAGAACCCGCATGAGTTTTGAGTTTCTCCTGACCGCCTTCATCGTCTGCCTCGCCCCCGGCATCGGTGTGATTTTCACCCTTTCCACCACCTTGGGGCGCGGATTGCGTGCCGGGCTTTGGGCGGTTTTGGGCTGCACACTCGCCACCGTCGCCCATCTCGGCGTGGCGCTTGCCGGGTTGGCCGCCGTGTTGCACACCTCCGCGCTTTTGTTTTCCGCGATCAAATACGCCGGTGTCGCCTACCTGCTCTACATGGCCTGGGGCACGCTCAAAGGCACAGGCGCGCTAGAGGTCAAACCGGATCATCAACCGCAAAGCGCCGCAAGCTTGGTACGTCGCGGAGTCCTCTTGAACCTGCTGAACCCGAAACTGCCGATGTTTTTCGTCGCCTTCCTGCCCCAGTTCGTTCCTGCGGATGCGCCCCATACGAATATGCTGCTCGTCGAGCTCGGCTTCGGTTTTGTCGCCATGACATTTGCTGTCTTCCTGCTTTACGCCCTTGCTGCCGGGTTCCTGCGCGCGTGGGTGGTTGAAAGCGAGCGCGCCATGGCATGGATGCGCCGTATCTTTGCCGCCTCTTTCGCAAGCCTTGGAGCCAAACTCGCCTTTGAGCGCGCATGAGACCCAAAGCCTTAACGCGAAGACTTGACCATTCGCCCGAAGCCTATATCACCCGGTCCCATCATGGCTGAATTCTACGCATATACCGACGGAGCCTGCTCCGGAAATCCCGGCCCGGGGGGCTGGGGCGCTTTGTTGCAGGCAAAGGACGGCGACACGGTCGTCAAAGAACGCGAGCTTAAGGGCGGCGAGGCAGAGACCACGAACAACCGGATGGAATTGCTCGCGGCGATCTCTGCGCTTGAAACGCTCGGACGCCCGACGTCTATCACCATCATCACCGACAGCGCCTATGTGAAAAACGGTGTCACCGGCTGGATTCACGGCTGGAAACGCAACGGTTGGAAGACCGCCGCGAAGAAGCCGGTGAAGAATGTCGATCTGTGGCAGCGCATCGATGAGGCGCAGAAGCGTCATGACGTGACCTGGGAATGGGTCAAGGGCCACGCCGGACATCCCGAAAACGAGCGCGCCGATGAGTTGGCCCGTGCGGGCATGGCGCCGTTCAAAAAGGGTGCCACATGACCCCTTTGGCGGCCCTCGATTACGCCTCGGTCATCGTCTTTGCGATTTCCGGCGCTTTGGCCGCCTCCCGTGCTCAGCTCGATCTCGTTGGCTTCGCCTTCGTCGCCTGTCTCACGGCGGTGGGTGGGGGAACACTTCGCGATCTGTTGCTCAACCGCGAGGCCGTGTTCTGGATTGCCGACCCGACCTATATCGTCATCGCCTGTCTGGTCTCTGCCGTGGTCTTCTTGACCGCGCATCTGTTCGAGAGCCGTCAGAAAGCCCTCTTATGGGCGGACGCCGTGGCGCTTTCGGTCGCCGTGGCGGCGGGTGCCGGTGTGGCGCTCAAGCTCGGGCAACCGCCGGTGATCGTGGCCCTCATGGGTGTTGCGACCGGGTGTTTTGGCGGCATGATGCGCGATGTGGTCTGTAACGAAGTGCCTCTGATCCTGAAGCATGGCGAGCTTTACGCCTCGGCGGCTCTGGCCGGACCTTTGGCGTTGCTTTTAGCATCTCAATTTGAGATTCCGCGCTTCTTTGAATTTATTATATGTGCGATTGTGACATTCACGCTGCGCGCCGGAAGCCTGGCCTGGGGCTGGTCCCTGCCCGTCTACAAATCGCGTCCCCCGAAGAACTGAGGGCTTACGCCTTGATGTACCACGTCGCCGCCACCGCGAGACAGCAGGCGACAAACCACCCTCCGGGGCGGAACATCAGCCAAAGCCCGAGGCCGAAGAGGATGCGCGCAAGCATCCCCGGAATGGACAGCAGCCAGATCATCTGCGCCCCCTGATCGCTTTCCACGCCCAGATCAACAGCATCGCACCAAGCACAGCGCCGACAAAGCCCGCCGCCACGCCAGAGAGCATCAAGAGAAAGCGCAGCACAAGCCCGCCGATCAAAGCGCCCAACATGCCGATCACCACGGTGGTGATCAGATCGGTTTTCAAATCCATCACGCGGGTCGCAATGAACCCGGCGGCGGCTCCGACGATGATGAGGAACAGGACCGGCATAGGATCAACGCCTCCGCCAATGGGTCGGCACGATGATCAGCGCGCCCAGCGAGGACACAATCGCATTCAACCCCGGAGAGCCAAAGCCGACACCGAACATGAGTTTGACGAAATAGGCCAGAAACGCCCCGCCGACACAGATGATGATCGAGGGCAGGATACCGTTGCGGGTAAAGCCCGTCTTTTCGCAAATATAGCCGACGATGCCCGCGATGACGACCGTGCCGATCAGGATTGGAAACATGACGCGCCCCTAGTCGAACCGGCTGCCCTTTGGCAGATCCAGCCCTTTCAAAATCTCTGCGACAGGCATAGCACGTTTGCCCTCGCGCTGCGCGGTGAGAATTTCGACCGCGCGGTCCCCGCAAGCGATTGTGAAGTCGTCCACCACCTCGCCGGGGGCGCCGGTGGCCCCCGTCACGCAGGACATGTGGAACTTGATCCGCTCGCCGTTGAGCATGGCCCAAGCGCCGGGAAATGGCGAAAGCCCCCGGATTTGCCGGTCGATCTCGTGCGCGGGGCGGGTCCAGTCGATCCTCGCCTCGGCTTTGTCGATTTTACGCGCGTAGGTCACGCCGTCCTCCGGCTGCGACTCCGGGACGAGTTGATCCAGCGTATCGAGCGCAATGGTGATCGCATCGGCACCCATCTCGGACAGGCGATCGTGCAAAAGCGCCGTGGTGTCCTCTGCCGTGATCTCAGTTTCTTGGCGCAACAAAACCGGGCCGGTGTCGAGGCCTGCCTCCATCTGCATGATGCAAACGCCGGTCTCGTCGTCACCCTCAAGGATCGCGCGATGGATCGGCGCGGCGCCGCGCCAGCGCGGCAAAAGCGAGGCATGGATGTTGAGGCACCCGCGCTTGGGCGCATCGAGGATGATCTGCGGCAGAAGCAGGCCGTAGGCCACGACCACGGCGATCTCGGCATTCAGATCCTGAAACGCCGCCACATCCGCCGCGTCTTTGAAATTCACCGGATGGCGCACCGGAAGGCCAAGCTCTTCGGCGCGGGCTTGCACCGGCGTTGGGCGGTCTTTCTTGCCCCGCCCCGCCGGACGCGGCGGCTGGCAATAGACGCAGGCGATCTCATGCCCCGCCTCGACCAGCGCGTCGAGCACAGGCACGGAAAAATCGGGGCTGCCCATGAAAACGATCTTCATTTCATCGCTCCCATCTTCTTGGCCTTTTTCAGGAACATCTGGCGCTTCACGGACTTCAGATTGTCAAAATACATCTTGCCGTTCAGGTGGTCGATCTGGTGCTGCACCGAGGTCGCCCAAAGGCCGACGAAATCCCGCTCTTCCATCTCGCCCGCCTCATTGAGAAACCGCACCGTGACGGCGCGCGGGCGGGCGATCGCGGCGGACATACCGGGTAGGTTCGGGGAGGCCTCTTCGTGCTCGCGCAATTGCGCGGAGGCATGAAGCACCTCCGGGTTGGCCATCAAAACTGCCTTGCCGCGTTCGTCCGAACAATCGACCACGGCGAGCTGTTGCATCACGCCGATCTGCGGCCCGGCTAAGCCATATCCCGGCATGGCGTCCATGGTCTCGACCATATCGGCCCAGATGTTTCGGATCTCTTCGGTGATCTCGGTGACAGGCGGCACTTTGGTTTTCAGACGCTTGTCCGGGTAGGCCACAAAAGGGCGTTCTGTGGGCGTATGGGTCATACGTAAATCTCCTCAAGACGGGCGCGGGTTTTCGCACCAATGCGGTCGAAATGCACCAACCCGTCGAGATGGTCATATTCATGCTGGGCAATGCGGGCCTCGGCGCCCGTCATCTCGCGTGCGTGGCGCTGCCCGTCGAGATCGGTCCATGAGAGCGTGATACGCTCGGGCCGCGTCACAGTGGCTGTAATGCCGGGGATCGAGAGACAACCCTCATCCATCTCACAGGTCTCGTCAGAGAAGGCCGTGATCTCGGGATTGATCGCGACAAGCGGCGATTTTTCGCCCTCTTTCCACGTCGCATCCATGACGAAGAGCCGCAACATCGCGCCTACTTGCGGCCCGGCAAGGCCGCGGCCCGGCGCGTCATACATCGTCTCGAACATGTCAGAGACCAGCGTGCGAATGTCGTCGGTGATCTCCGCCACAGGCGCGCAAGCCGTGCTCAGCCGCGCGTCCGGCCAGAGCAGGATCTCGCGCAGCGCCATTAGGGACGAGCCCTCTCGCGTTTGAGCTTTTGCATCTTGCGGGTGATCATCTGACGCTTGAGCGGTTTGAGGTAATCGATGAATAGCACGCCGTCCAAATGGTCGATCTCATGCTGCACGCAGGTCGCCCAAAGCTCGTCGAACTCCTGCTCATGCGCCTTGCCTTCGACGTCCTGCCAGCTCACGCGCACCATCTTCGGGCGCTCGACATCGGCATATTGACCGGGGATCGACAGACAGCCCTCTTCGTAGACATTGCGCTCGTCGCTTTTCCACGTCACCTCGGGGTTGATCAGAACCATCGGCTCCGGCGTCCCCTCTGCGTCTTTGACGCAATCCATCACCAACATGCGCTGGATCACACCGACCTGCGGCGCGGCAAGCCCGATGCCTGGCGCGTCATACATGGTTTCCAACATGTCGTCGGCCAGCTTCGCAAGATCCTTGTCAAACTCGGTGACAGGATCGCAGTGCTTTTTGAGGCGCGGATCGGGGTGAATGAGGATCGGTTTCAGTGTCATGCCCTGCATTTAGTCAAACCAAGGGGGCCGCGCAACTGTGCAGCGCCGAAATCGCGCAGCCCCTTTTGCAGGATTGCGGTTTTCTTTCGCCCCAAGGCGGGATTAGGCTCTGCGCAGACCCGAAAAGGAGCTTTGCATGACCAACCCGCTGTTCGACCCGATCATCCCCCGCTTTGGCACCCATTGCGCGAAATGGGACAAGATGGAGGACATCTACGGCGTGCCCTCCGCGGACGGGATTGCGATGTGGGTGGCGGACATGGATTTCCGCCCGCCTGCCGTGGTGCAAGCCGCCGTCGAGAAAATGGCCGCGCATGGCATCTACGGGTATCTCGGCGATGACAGCGATTATCTGGCCGCCATTCAATGGTGGATGAAAAATCGCCACGGCTGGAAGGTCAGCCCGGAGTGGATTTTCACCACGCATGGTTTGGTGAATGGCACGGCGCTCTGTGTCGACACCTACACGCAACCGGGCGATGGCGTGGTCCTGATGACGCCCGTGTACCATGCCTTCAGCCGGGTGATCAAAGCTGCCGGGCGCGAGGTGGTCGAATGTCCTCTGGCGTTTGAGGACGGCAAATATGTGATGGATTTCGACGCCTGGGATGCCCAGATGACCGGCAAGGAAACCATGTTGGTCTTTTGCTCGCCGCACAACCCGGGCGGCCGGGTCTGGAGCCGGGACGAGTTGGAGGGCGTGGCCGCGTTCTGCAAGCGTCACGACCTTATTCTTGTGTCGGACGAGATTCACCACGATCTGGTGATGCCCGGACACAGCCATACACCGATGGCGCTGATCGACGGGATCGAGGATCGGCTGATCATGATGACCGCGACCACGAAGACCTTTAACATCGCGGGCACGCATTCCGGCAATGTCATCATCCCGGACGCCAAATTGCGCGGGAAGTTTGCGGCGCGGATGGCCGCACTGGGGATTTCGCCCAACTCCTTTGGGCTGGAAATGGCCACCGCCGCCTATAGCCCCGAAGGGGCCGCTTGGGTCGAGGAGTTGGTCGCCTATCTCGAGGGCAACCGTCAGGTGTTCGATGCGGCGATTGCGGAGATTCCGGGGCTGACCTCGATGCCTCTGGAGGCCACCTATCTGGCTTGGGTCGATTTTTCCGGCACCGGCATGAGCGCCTCCGAGTTCACCGCAAGGGTCGAAAAATCCGCCCGCATCGCCCCCAATCATGGCCCGACATTTGGCAAGGGCGGGGAGCTTTACCTACGCTTCAACCTCGCCACGCCGCGCAGCGTGGTCGAGACGGCGTGCACCCGTCTCAAAGAGGCGTTCAGCGACTTGCAGTAAGGTTAACGCGGCAACAAGGCGATCGGCGCGTCATCGGGCCGGTCGTAATCCAGAGGCGGCTTGTCGCTGGCCACGGTCGAGCGTTTGAACTCAAAGCTCATCTCATGTCCGTCGTCCGTCGCCGCCACAATCAGCGCCTGATAGAGGTGCCGCGTACCATCGAAGACATCGACCAATCCACGCAGATGCTCCGTGTTGTCGCGATCCAGCGCAAAGCCATTGTCCCACGTCCGAAGGATCGGATAGGTATCGTCGCCGACTTTGACGCGCAGTCGAGACCGGCGTTTGAGGTCACGCTTGCGGGCCATCTCAAGACCTTCAAGCACCTCTTTGGGTAAAAAATCAGTCATGGTGGCCTCCCTGGCAGTCTTCCTCTCGCCGAAATGCTGCGCAGCATCTGTGGCTTCTTAAAGCTTGGCGCAAACATGGTTTCGGTCAAGTTAACCGTTTCGCCATGTGCCAAGTTCCGCCATGAGAGTCACCGGATTGTCGCAATTCCCGTTCGAAGAGAACGTTCGCACCTCCTCATGTGCATCCGCGCACCATCTATGCGCCCTGACGCCTGTTTGCGCATCAATGCAAAGTGGTTACCTCGATGTAACCACAAGCGGAGGAAAGAGGGTCACATGGGCTATTTGCAAGACGGGATTTGGCACGACGGCTGGTACGACACGGCCAAGTCCGGCGGAAAATTCGAACGCACCACGGCAGGGTTCCGCAATTGGGTGACCCCCGACGGGCAGCCCGGCCCAAGCGGCCAGGGCGGCTTTGCCGCCGAGAGCGGGCGCTATCACCTCTTTGTGTCCTACGCTTGCCCTTGGGCGCATAGAGCCTTGATTTTCCGCGCTTTAAAGGGGCTTGAAGAGCATATCACCATCTCCGTTGTGCACCCCGACATGTTGAAAGACGGCTGGACCTTTGGCACGGATTTCGAGGGCGCGACGGGCGACACGCTTTTGGGCAAACGCTTTTTGCGCGAGGTCTATCTTGAGGCCGACCCGCATGTTTCCGGTCGCGTCACCGTGCCGATCCTATGGGACAAGAAAACCGCCACGATCGTCTCCAACGAATCGTCTGAGATCATCCGCATGTTCAATTCCGCCTTCGACGGCATCACCGGCAACACGCTGGATTTCTGGCCCGAAGAGCTGCGCCATGACATTGAGGCCATGAATGCCCGCATCTATGAGCCGATCAACAATGGCGTCTACAAAGCCGGTTTCGCCACAACGCAGGCCGCCTATGACGAGGCAATCCACCCGTTGTTCGACGGCCTCGATGCCTTGGAAGATGTGCTGTCAGAGCGTCGCTACCTTTTGGGCGACCGTCTAACCGAAGCCGACTGGCGCCTGTTCACCACGCTCATCCGGTTCGACAAGGTCTATCACACGCATTTCAAATGCAACAAACGCATGCTGAAGGACTACCCGAACCTCTGGGCCTACACCCGCGAGCTATATCAAATGCCCGGGGTCCGCGAGACCACGCATTTCGATCACATCACGCGGCACTATTTTTACAGCCACGACATGATCAACCCTTACCGCATCTTGCCGATCAGCCCGGAGATTGATTTCGACGCGCCGCATGGACGTGGTTAAGGCAGCGTAGACAAGCGGCGTCAGGACGCCGCTTTCCCATAATGCGCCACCATGGCACTGAGATCATCGGGATCGACCTGTTTGGGCACAAAGGCACAGGCATTCGCCGAATGCTGGAAAATCGACCCGTCCGAGAAAAAACTCGAATTCGTGGTGAAAATCACCCGCGTTTCGGGATGGCGATAATTGGCATAATCGGCCACCGCAAAGGCCGATCCCTCATCGAGCACAAGATCCAGAACGATCAGCTCCGGCGCGCTATGCTGCAGAGCGGCAATCGCTTCGTCCTGACCCTGCACGAGAGACACATCCATGCCCTGACGCTCCAGATGGCGTTTCCAGATCTGCCCAAGCTCAGGGCTGCTTTCGACGATCAATACCTGCATGCGCTCTCTGACCACGGGTCATGCCGCGATCCGTTTTTTATCTCTCTGACGAGGAAGTGGATTCGATAGGTCAAAGTAACGGACCTTTAACTTGGTGGTCAATCGCGTCGGAGTCGCACCCTGCCCCAGAAAAGCTAAGATTTTAACTTGCACTCTCTGACTAGCCCGCCGAAACACATGCCAAGGGGGCAGTTCAAGCGCCCCCATCGGGAGGGCCTATGAGCAAACATCGCGATCATGGAGGCGGTTTGGATGCTGCCGTCGCCCGATATGGCGGCGAGAAAGCCGACTGGATCGACCTCTCGACCGGCATCAACCCGACGCCCTATCCCATCGGCGAGATTCCGCAAGGCGCATGGTCCGCACTGCCGGATGCCGCTGCCCAAGACGCCCTGATCCAGGCCGCACGTAGCTTCTGGAACGTGCCGCGCGGTGCCGCCATACTGGCCGCCCCCGGCGCCTCAAGCCTGATCGCACGCTTGCCTGCGCTTTGGCCCGTTGGGCAGGTCGAGGTTCAAACCCCGACCTATAACGAACATGCCGGCGCTTTCGATGCACATGGTTGGCAAGTTTCGAGCCAACCCAACCTGTCCGCAGATGTGCAGGTGGTCGTTCACCCGAACAACCCCGACGGGCGGCTGTGGCGGCAAGACGAGTTGACGGCCCCTTATGTGATCATCGACGAAAGCTTTGGCGATGTGATGCCGGAGGAGAGCCTGATCGAGCGCGTTTCCGATGGTCGCACCATTGTACTCAAGAGCTTTGGCAAGTTCTGGGGGCTGGCCGGTCTGCGCCTCGGGTTTGCCATCGGCGCGCCGGAGCTGATCGACCGTCTTTCCAGCCTGATCGGCCCTTGGGCCGTGTCCGGCCCTGCCCTGTCAATCGGCACGGCGGCGCTGAATGATACCGGATGGGCCGCAGCAATGAATATCAAATTAAAACACAATATGGAAAAATTTGATCATCTTATGATCCATAAGGATGCAAAACCTATTGGCGGCACCACTCTCTTTCGTCTCTATGAAACCCCTGATGCCCGCGCCTTTCAGAACAGATTGGCCAAGGGCCACGTCTGGTCGCGCATCTTCCCCTATTCCGACACTTGGCTGCGTCTTGGTCTACCGCCAGAGGACAAATGGGATCAGTTTGAGGCCGCGTTGTGAACACCGCCGCCGCGCTCTTTCTCGCTCTGGCGCTCGACGCGATTTTCGGGGAACCGAAATGGCTTTGGAACCAGATGCCGCATCCGGCCATCCTAATGGGGCGATTGATCGGCTGGGCGGATCGGCGGTTCAATCAAGGCGTCATGCGCAAAGCCAAAGGCGTCCTTGTGATGACGGCTTTGGTGATCTGCGCCGCAGCACTCGGGATTGTGCTGCGCCACATCCCGCTGGTCGAGATTGTGCTGGGCGCCATTCTTCTCGCCCAGAGGTCGCTGGTCGATCACGTCAAGGCGGTCGCACGCGGGCTCGAAACCTCGCTTGAAGCGGGACGTCATGCGGTGTCGATGATCGTCGGGCGGGACACCTCCGACATGGACACCCCCGCTGTCTCACGCGCGGCCATTGAATCCGCCGCCGAGAATTTCTCCGACGGTGTGATCGCGCCCGCCTTCTGGTTTCTGCTTTTCGGTCTGCCCGGTATTCTGGTCTATAAAATCACCAACACCGCCGACAGCATGATCGGCTACCGCACCGAACGGCATCGCGATTTTGGCTGGGCCGCCGCACGGTTGGACGATCTTTTGAATCTGATTCCCGCACGCCTCACCGCACTCTTGCTGTTTCCCTGGCAGAACATGCGTGGATCACACGAGGCAAAGCTTTCGCTCTGGCAAGAATTCTATGTCGATGCCCGCCGACATCGCTCCCCCAACGCCGGTTGGCCCGAGGCCGCCCTGTCGCGCAAACTTGGCATCGCCCTCTCCGGCCCCCGCGCCTATCATGGCGAACTGCGCGACTACCCATGGGTCAATCGCTATGGCCGCGAGGCCACCGTCGGTGACATTGACGCCGCCTGCGTCCAGCTCTGGCGGGCATGGTCCATGGTTTTGTTCTGCCTCGCTTTCCTGTCATTTGCCTGACACGCTCAGCCCCGCTATCTTGCCCCAAAATATGACTTTAAAAGGTGTCTTCATGCGTTCTCTCGGCCTCGTGCTCGCCCTCTCTCTCGCCTCCCCCGCTGTTGCGGATGTGTCTTGCGGCGGGAATTTCTCAAGCTTTGTCAATCAGATGAAGCAATCTGCCGTGAGCCAAGGCCATGCGCAGGCCAATGTCGACCGGTTCTTTGCCTCCGTGCGCCACGACCCCGCTGTCATCAAGGCCGACCGCGCGCAGGGCGTGTTTCAAAAGACATTCATCGACTTTTCCCGCGCTCTGATCAGCCAAAACCGGGTTCAGAACGGCGCCGCCAATGCTTCGAAATACAAAAGCGTTTTCGACCGGATCGAGCGTGACTATGGCGTCTCGCGCGGCGTGCTTTTGGCCTTCTGGGCGCTTGAGACCGATTACGGTCAGGTGCAGGGCAATTTCAACACGCTGAACGCGCTGATGACCCTGAGCCACGATTGCCGTCGCCCCGAGCTGTTCCAGCCGCAGGTCTTCGCGGCTCTCACCCTCTTCGAGCATGGCGATTTCGATCCGGCGACCACGCAGGGCGCCTGGGCTGGTGAGATCGGCATGGTTCAGATGCTGCCGAAAGATATCCTTGAAAACGGTGTCGACGGCGACGGCGACGGTCATGTCCGGCTCAAAACCTCCGCCCCGGATGCGCTGATGTCCGGTGCGAAAATGCTGCGGCATCTGGGGTGGCGCGCGAATGAACCGTGGTTGCAGGAAATCACCCTGCCATCGACTCTCGACTGGTCGACAACGGGCCTGAACCACAAAATGTCCGTGCGCGACTGGGAACGCCTCGGCGTCAAGCCTCGCAGCGGGTCGTTCCAGAACGGCAATCTTCAGGCCTCGGTACTTTTGCCGATGGGGCGCAATGGTCCGGCCTTCCTCGCCTATCCGAATTTCGAGGTCCTGTTCGAGTGGAACAAGAGCTTTGTCTATGTGACCACCGCAGCCTATTTCGCCACCCGTCTCGAAGGCGCGCCGGTCTATAATGCGGGCAACCCGGATACCGGGCTTTCGGGCGCACAGATGAAGCAGCTGCAACAAAAGCTCGTGAACATGGGCTATGATGTGGGCGGCGTGGACGGCATTCTGGGCGAGAAAACCCGCGAGGCGGTGCAAAGCGTTCAGGAAAAACTGGGCCTGCCGGCGGATGCTTGGCCGACGCCTGCACTTTTGTCGCGCCTGTAAATCAAGGGGGATCGGGGGCAAATGTCCGGGATGCACAGGTCCTGTGTTATGGCGGGGCTTGCATTTTCTGAGTAAAATAGTTTGTTTTGCGCAAACATCAGAATAACCAGTGAAAGTGACTCGCCATGACTGCCCCCACCATCCGCCGCATGCGGCATGAGCTGAAATTCCGCGACCTCACCGTGGCCAGCACCGAACGCCTGACCCCGCATATGATCCGCATCACATTGAGCGGGGCCGATTTGGCAGATTTCGCCAGCGGTGCGTTCGACGATCACCTCAAAATGATTATCCCCACGGACGGAGACACGGCCAAACGCGATTACACCCCGCGCCGGTTCGACACCGAGGCCCAAGAGCTGATCATCGACTTCGCCGATCACGGCGAAGGCCCCGCGGCAAGCTGGGCGCGCGATGTCAAATCCGGCGACACGGTTCAGATCGCAGGCCCGCGTGGCTCGCGTGTGATCGAAGGCGAGATTGCCCATTGGGTGTTGATCGGCGACGAAACCGCCCTCCCTGCCATGGGCCGTAAACTCGAAGAACTGCCCGCAGGTGTGAAGGTCACGATGATCGCCGCCGTGCCCGGGGGTGAAGATGAACAAGTGATCGAAAGTGCAGCCGATGTGACCACCCATTGGGTGCATCGTCCGATGGATCAGGCGACCGAGGCTCAGCCCTTCTTGGACGCTCTGCCGCAGATCGCGTTGACGCCCGACACCTTCGTTTGGATCGCCACCGAGGCCGGGATCGCCAAGCAACTGCGCGAGGCAGTATTGGCGATGGGTCATCCGCTGCAATGGCTCAAGGCAGCGGGTTATTGGATAAACGGCGAAGCCGAATCCTCGATCAAGGATTTCGACGCATAAGGCCAGTTAGGCCACCAACGCCTCGGCCTTTTTCAGGTCCACGGACACCAGTTGCGACACACCTTGTTCCTGCATGGTCACGCCGAACAGGCGGTCCATGCGGGCCATGGTCACGGCGTGGTGGGTGATCACCAAAAACCGCGTATCGGTGCGCTGGGTCATCTCGTCGAGCATGTCACAGAACCGCGTCACGTTGGCGTCGTCCAGCGGCGCGTCGACCTCGTCCAGCACACAGATCGGTGCCGGGTTCGCCATGAACACGGCAAAGATCAGCGCCAGCGCGGTGAGCGTCTGTTCGCCCCCCGACAACAGCGACAGCGTCGACAATTTCTTGCCCGGCGGCTGACACATGATCTCAAGCCCGGCCTCCAGCGGATCGTCGCTTTCAACCATCATGAGCCGCGCTTCGCCACCGCCGAAAAGATGCGTGAAGAGCATGGAGAAATTGCTGTTCACCTGCTCGAAGGCGGTCAGCAAACGCTCCCGCCCCTCGCGGTTCAAAGAGGCAATCCCGGAGCGCAGCGTCTTGATCGCCTCTTCCAAATCCTGCTTTTCTTTCAAAAGGGTATCGTGTTCCTCACGCACCTCTTTTGCATCTTCCTCGGCCCTGAGGTTCACTGCACCTAGGCTATCGCGCAGCCGTTTCAACCGGTTCACATCGACCTCGATCACCTCATGCGAGGGGATTTTCTCCGGGTCGATGTCGAGCTCTTCCAAAAGTTTCGCGGGCGTCGTTTCCAACTCCTCGCGGATCCGCTCAAGCGCGGCTTCAACTGTCTCTTTCGCCGCATCGCGACGGGCCTCTGATGCCGCACGCGTTTCGCGCGCCTCAGACGCCAAACGCTCTGCCTCACGCTCCGTATGCACCGCCTCGCGCAGACCCTCTTCGGCCAGGGCCAGCCCATCCGACGCGCGTTTGCGACGGTGCTCCGCCTCCTCGATCTGCGCCATCAGGGCCTCGCGTTTTTCCGCGATTTCCTCGGGCTGGGCGGCGGCCTCGTAAAGCTCTTCTTCGGTCGCTTCCTTGCGATCCTGAAGCTCGGCAATCCGTTTGCCAGCCGTCTCAAGACGGTGCCGCCAGCCGGACAATTCTTTGGTGACTTCCTGCGAACGACGCGTGCGCGCCTCACCTTCGCGGCGAATTTCATCATGCGACGAGCGCTTGGTCATCATAGTGATCCGCGCGGCCTCGACCGCAAGTTTCACCTCTTCGATGTCCGAGCGCGCGGCCTGCAAATCCGGCAGGTCCTTCACGGTTTTCTCCGCCTCGCGCAGACGCTGCTCTGCGCCGCGCGCCTCTTCTTCGTGGCGCGCCACGGCGAGGCCAAGGTTCTCGACCTTACCCTCTGCCAATGTTTTTTCATTCTCGACCTTCGACAGCATCCGCGCCGCGTCTGACATCGCCCGGTCCGCGTCGCGACGCGCTTCGCGCGCCATGCGATCCGCCTCTGTCAGGCGGGTCAATTCCGCCTTCAGGTGTTCATGCGCCTGCGCCGCGCCGCCCGCCTTGGCCTCTGCCGCGACGAGTTCCTGTTTGAGGTCTTCGAGCCGGTTGAGCTGTTGCAGCCGCAACGCCGCAGCCGACGGAGCATCTTCCGCGCCCGCCCGATAGCCGTCCCAACGCCACATGTCGCCCTCGATAGAGACCAACCGTTGCCCCGGTTCGAGATCGGCCTGCAACCGCGCGCCATCTTCCGCACGCACCAGCCCGATCTGCGCCAGGCGACGGCCCAGAACCGGCGGTGCCGTGACGTATTCCTCAAGCGCCTCTACCCCGTTGGGCAGGTCCTGATCGTCCGGGTAGTCCGGTAAAGTGACCCAACCGGAGGCCTGATAGCTTTCAATCGAAGGCTGTCTTAAATCATCAGAAAGCGCCGCACCGAGCGCTTTTTCATATCCTGATTTGACTTTCACCAAATCCAAAAGCTGCGCGCCGCCGATCTGGTCGCGGTCGAGCATCTTCGCCAAAGCCGCCACTTCCGCCTTCAGCGCACCGACCTCACCCTCGGCCTCAGAGCGCGCTGCACGGGCCAGCGCCTCGCGCGATTGCGCCTCTGTTCGGGCCTCATCGGCCTCGATCAGCATCGCCTCGGCCTCTTCGGTGCGCGCCACGGCCTCTTCCTGCCCAGCTTCGGCCTCTTCCAAAGCCTCAGCAGATTGCGCCAGCGTTTCGCGCGCCGTCTCAACCGCGCCCCGCGCCCGGTCCGCCTCGCCACGCGCACGGTCCAATGTCTTGCGATTGTCCTCAACCAGACGCGTCGCCGATTGATGCCGCGCCGCAAGACGGGCGACGTCTTCGGTCATTTCAGTCAGCGTGGTTTCGCGGTCCGCCAAAATCTGGCTGGCTTCCGAGGCCTCGGCGGAGGCTTCCAACAGTTTCGGCTCATGACCTTCGGCGGCTTTGATCAGCTCACGCTGTTCCCATTCGAGACGCGAAATCGTCTCGCCTGCGTCCTTGTTGAGCTGTTCTTCCCGCGCCATGTCAGCGACCAGTTGGTCGATGCGGCGCGACAGGGTTTCGATCATTTCGCGAGCACGGCGTTCCTCATCAGAGAGCTGATCGCGTGACACAGTGAGACGTTGCAAGACAGCCGCCGCAATCGCCTCTTCCTCGCGCAGGGGCGGCAGGGCCTCTTCGAGTTTTTCACGCTGTTTCGCGGCGTCACGCGCCAGGCGTTCTGCCTCAGACGCCTGTTTCAGCCGGGTGCGCAGCACGTCTTCGGCCTCAGCGCGGGCCAGATCGGCATCGCGCCAACGACGATAGTGCAAAAGCCCCTCGGCATGGCGCAGCTCCGTGCCGATCTCACGATAGCGCGCGGCCTGACGGGCCTGACGCGCGAGTGAGGCCAGTTGACTGGCGAGCTGTTCGATCACGTCATCGACACGAGCGAGGTTGGTTTCCGCGCCCTTGAGTTTCAACTCCGCCTCGTGACGGCGTTGATAGAGGCCCGAAATCCCGGCAGCTTCCTCGAGGATGCGACGACGCGCTTTCGGTTTGGCGTTGATCAGCTCGGAGATTTGCCCCTGACGCACCAGCGCCGGCGAATGCGCACCGGTGGAGGCGTCAGCAAAAAGCATAGAGACGTCGCGCGCCCGCACGTCTTTCGCATTCACCTTATAAGCGGAACCCGCATCGCGGGTGATGCGGCGGATGATCTCGACCGAGTCGCTGTCGTTGAACCCCGCGGGCGCGAGGCGCTCAGAGTTGTCGATCATCAGGCAGACTTCGGCGAAATTGCGCGCAGGACGCGTCGAAGCACCGGCGAAGATCACGTCTTCCATGCCCGCGCCCCGCATTGCCTTGGGACGGTTTTCGCCCATCACCCAGCGCAACGCCTCCAAGAGATTCGATTTGCCACAGCCGTTCGGGCCGACAACGCCCGTCAGCCCATCCGCGATCACAAGATCGGTGGGGTCCACAAAGCTTTTGAAGCCATTGAGACGCAGACGGGTGAAACGCAAACGAAAACTCTTTTCTGATTCCTATAGAGGAAAAGTCTTTGGGAGGGGCAGGCGTGTGTCAACGGCGAACACGCGAGATATGGGGAAAACCGGCGAGTTATCCACAAAATATCGCATTTGCGTGACGCAGAGCGCTTGAACGGAGTGACTTATTTCTCCGTCTTCTTAGCTGCAGCGGCTTTCATCCGGGCCAAAAGTTCCGCCTTCGGCGCGGCTTTCCCGCCCGGCGCCTGACGTTTGTGTTCACCATGTTTCGGCGCTGCGGAGGGCTTTTTCGCGCCGCCCATTTTCGAATAATCCATCGACATACCTCATGAGAGTTGGTCCTTGTGATGCCTTGAAATCGCAGCCTGGGCAAGCCCTGTCACGCGGCACAAAGACCTCTCTCAGAGAGCTTTCAACGCCAAGGCATGGTGTTGCAGGTGCCCGGCACCCAATCCTTGGCGCCGGGGCCGTCGGAACAATCCAACTGAGCTTTCGACATCGCCTGATCGCCGATGAAGGTGCCTTTCTTTAGCTTGCACTGGGTGACCTGCATCGCCGCGGTTTCCATTTGCATCAGGATCATTCTGCGCGAGGGCGGCGGGAAGACGGCGTTGACGCGATGAATCTCGACGCAATTGCGGGTCTCTTCGGTGTAGACGCGATAGCTGTTGCCGCCGAGTTCTACGGTGGAAAACGCCGCGCGGGAATAGCCCAGCGCAGGGCTGTCGGCCATGCAGGCGGGCAGCATGAGAGAGAGAGCGACGAGAGGCACAAGATGTTTCATGGCGCGAGATTGCGCCAGCTTGGTTAACCAAGTGTTAACACCACTCCGATCCCGGCCCTCTCAGGCGCGCGACACCATCAGCTAAAACGACTGCATCCCGCCGCGTTTCGGATCGAGCAGATTGGACGGCCCGGTTTCGAGAATCTCGACCTCATCCCCCAGCACCATATTGCCCTCTTCCTCGACGACCATGTTCTGACCGAAGATGATCTTGCCCGACACGGATCGGTGAATGCGGCGCAGTGTGGCCAAGGGCTCATGCGGATGCGTTTGCTCGCCGGACTGCGGGTCTTGGGTTATCATCACGCAGCGGTCACAGGGTTTGACGATCCGCACGACGGTCGATCCGATACGCAGCACGCGCCACGTGTCCTCGCTCCAAGGTTCGATATCGCCCGCGATCACGACATTGGGGCGGAAGCGGCGCATTTCGACAGGCGAGGCCAGTTCTGCGTTCAGCTCAGCCAAAGAGGCCTGCGTCGTCAACAACAGCGGAAAGCCATCGGAGAGGGCGGTGTAGTGACCGTCAGGCGCATAGATGCGATCCACGGAGCGGCGCGCATGATCGGGGAAATAGACCAGACGCACCTCGCGCTCGAGCGCGGAAGACAGGAAATGCGAGGCGTAATTACCCGCGTCCTCGACATCGTCCACCTGGGTCGAAAAAACGCGGACAGACACGGCGGCGCCGCTAGGATAGGGCACATCGAGACGGCTGCCCTCGAAGGAAATCGAGACGCCGGTCTCCGTATCCACGGCATTCAAATGCGCCATATGGGGCAATTCACGCCGCGTCGCCACCTTGCCGTTCGGATAGACCACGGCCCAGCGTCGGTCGCCCGCAATCCCCATGAACTGAACCTTGACGGCGGCATGATCCGTCCCGGTCAAACTCTTCACTGGGTAGGTGGTGATGCGCGCCAGCTTCATTGGCCCCTCGAGCAGACTTCAAGATTCGCCCCCTCCTAAACGATTCGGTCTGAAAAGAGCAGTTGGCTCAAAAGACAGGCTCGTCATCTGGGCCGTCATTTTGCGACAAAATGCCGACGCCGGGCTCTAGGAGAGCCTAACGACAATTTGACATGCATCAAAGATATAGGCTTTGCCTCCATTATATTCCAACAATAGAATATGATTAGGAGACCTGAAATGAAACCTTCACGCGCGGCCGACCACTACGTGCCCACGTATTTCCTCGCCTCTTTGGGTGCGGGTGGCCTCTCTGTCACCTTCTTTATGTATCTGATGTTCTGGGTGCCGCATCCGGGGCGCCCCGTTCCGGTGTTCGAAGACATTCTGGCGGCATGGGGCACCGGCAGCCTGCCGATGCGTCTGGGCCTTGCGGTGGCCATCGCGGGCATCGCCGTTTTCGTCTTTCTCAACCTCAAACTGCTGATTTGGAACTTGAGCCAACATGCGGCGCTGAAGCAAACCGAGCGCTACACGCAGTTGCGCAATTCCAACGCCGAATCCACGCTTTTGGCGATGCCTGTGGCACTCGCCATGTCGGTGAACGGGCTGTTCATCGCGGGGCTGGTGTTCGTGCCGAACCTCTGGTCCATCGTGGAATATCTCTTTCCCTTCGCGATGATCGCTTTTGGTGTCATCGGCTGGATCGCCCTGTCGATCATCGGGGATTTTCTGGGCCGTGTTTTGTCCAAAGGCGGCGTGTTCGATGTGACCTCGCACAACTCCTTCGCCCAGATGCTCCCGGCTTTCGCGCTCTCCATGGTCGGCGTCGGTTTTGCCGCCCCTGCCGCCATGTCGCATGTGCCTTGGGTGGTCGCGACCGCCCTCGTGCTCTCGACCTTCTTTGCCGTCGCCGCCTTGGTCTATTCCCTCGTGGCGCTGACCACAGCCTTCAATTCGATGCTGCATTATGGCACCCACGAAGAATCCGGTCCAACGCTTTTGATTGTGATCCCGATCGTGACAATCCTCTCGATCCTCTTCATGCGGCAAAACCATGGTTTGCACACCTTTGACGGCCATTCCGATCCGGCGAGCACGATGATGTTCCTCGCGCGCATGTTGTCGCTTCAGGTCGTCTTTCTAGGCCTCGGCCTCGTGGTGTTGAAACGTCAGGGCTATTTCAAAGATTTCGTCTTCGGTTCGAAGACCTCGGCGGGGTCTTATGCGCTCGTCTGTCCGGGGGTTGCCCTGTCTGTGCTGATCCAATTCTTCGTGAATTCGGGACTGGTGCAAGCCGGTGTGATTGCCAAATTCGGCGTGACCTATTGGGCAATCACCGCCGTCGCGATTGCCTTTCAAATCGCCATGATCGCCTTGGTTGCCCGTCTCAACGCCCAGCATTTTAGCCGCTCAAGCGCCAAGGCTGTGCCTGCGGAATAATCAAAACCGCTCACCCCCCTCCGTACGCGTCACGCTCTCTGCGTGGCGCGCGCCATCTTGCCGTATCTGCGCTTGCGGCCAGACCTCCGCAGGGTAAAATCGTCCCTCGTGGCCTCAGGCCCCAAAGCGACCAAACCCCCAAAGCGACCAAACGAGGTACAGCAGCGGCATGATCTTTCATTTCGGACTTTTTCTAGGCTTTCAGCTCATAGGCGAGGTTCTCGCCCGGACGCTGTCTTTGAACCTCCCCGGCCCGGTCATTGGCATGATCCTCTTGGCCGCGCTTTTGTTGCTACACCCCCGCATCGGCCACGCCATTGAGAAAACCGCCACAGGCTTTCTCTCGCATCTGTCGTTGCTCTTCGTGCCTGCGGGCGTCGGCGTGGTGCAATATCTCGATCAGATCTCCGACATCGGCCTGCCTCTGGCCGCCGCCCTTTTGGGGTCCACGGTCCTCTCCATCGCCGCGGGGGCCTTGACCTTCAAATATGTCAACCGTTTGAGAGGCGTCCCCGACGAAACCCCGGAATGAATGAAATTCTCAACATCTGGAGCTACCTCTCCGAAGGGCCGCTTTTGTGGCTGACCGTCACGCTTTTCGCCTATCTGATCGGGCTGGGCTGTTTCAACCTGTCGGGCAACAAACCGGTGGTGAACCCCGTCTTGATCTCGATGGTCCTGCTCTCCGCTCTGCTGAAACTCACCGGCACCAGCTACGCGACCTATTTCGAGGGCGCACAATTCGTGCATTTCATGTTGGGCCCGGCCACCGTCGCCCTCGCGGTTCCGCTTTGGCAGAACTGGCAGCGCGTCAAAGCCGCCGCCGTCCCAATGTTGGCCGCTTTGGTCGTGGGCGGCACCGTCTCCATGGCGTCTGCGGTCGCGATTGGGTACGCCTGCGGGTTGCGCGGAGAGCTGTTGCTCTCCTTGGTGCCCAAGGCCGCGACCTCTCCCGTCGCCATCGGCGTCTCTGAGGCCATCGGCGGCCTGCCGACGCTGACCGTGGCGTTGGTGCTGATCACCGGCGTAATCGGCGCGGTGGTAACCACACCTTTGCTCAACGCCCTGCGCATCCGTGACTATCGCGGGCGCGGTTTTGCCACCGGCGTCGCCGCCCATGGCATCGGCACGGCGCGGGCCTTTCAAGTCCACGGCACGGCGGGGGCTTTCGCGGGCATCGGCATGGTGTTGAACGCCATCCTCACTGCCCTTGTAGCACCTTTGTTCGTTCACCTGTTTTTCTAGGAGCCATCATGACGTTGAAGCTTCTCGGCATCTCAGGCGCCTTGCGGGCGCAATCGACCAACACCAAGCTCATGCATGAGGCTGTGCGCCTGTTCGGGCCCTGTGATTTCACCCGCGCCGACCTGCGCTTGCCGCTTTACGACGCCGATCTGGAAGCCGAAGGCATGCCGCCCGAGGTCACCGCATTGGCCGAGCAAATCCGCGACGCCGATGCCGTGGTGATCTCAACGCCCGAATATAACAAGATGATCCCCGGCCTTTTGAAAAACGCGTTCGATTGGATCAGCCGCACGGGGATGAAGCCTTGGGAGTACAAACCCGTCGCGATCATGTCAGCGGCGGGAGGACGCGCGGGCGGAGAGCGGTCGCAATATAGTTTGCGGTGGGCAATGACGCCATTCAACGCGCATATTCTGCAAGCGCCAGAGGTCTTGGTCGCGGACAGTTCAAACGCCTTCGACGATCAGGGCCGGCTCACGAATGCGCGCACGATTGCGGGGCTGGAAAAGCTGATGACAGCTTTGCGCGAGGTGGCCTCAAAGCCGGTTTGAGACTTCGATGAGATTACCGTCCGGGTCACGCAGGTAGATCGACAGCAAAGGCCCCGTTGCGCCCGTGCGACTGACCGGTCCCTCTTCGACGCCAATGCCTTTGCCCTCAAGATGCCGCATCCAATCGGCGACAGGCATTTCGGTCAGGAAACACAGGTCCCCCGAACCCGCTTGCACATGGGCCGCTTTCGGCTCGAACTCGCTTCCGACCTGATGCAGGTTGATTTTCTGAGCCCCAAATGTGAGCGCATAACGCGTCGTGCCATCGGCGGGATGAAAGGTCTGAACCTCCATCCCCAGCGCTTCGGTGTAAAACGCCACGGTTGCCGAAAGATCGGCCACGGTCAGCACGAGATGATCGAGAGAGGTCACTTTCATAGACTCGCCTCCACGCGGAAATCCTCAGGAATAGCGTCGCGCCCCTCCAGCACGAGGTCAATCAAAACCTGTGCCGCGAGCGGTGCCATGCCGTAGCCGATCTTGAACCCGCCATTTGCGATGAAATGTCCGGCACGGTCGGGCCAGGCGCCCAGCATCGGCGCGCGGGATTTGGCGCGCGGTCGCACCCCGGCCCAGCGCCTTATTTCCTTCACATCCGCCAGCATCGGCACCGCCGCAATCGCGCGTTCCAAAAGCGCGTCGCATTGCGCGTCGGTCGTCTCGGGACTGTCGAAATCCCGCTCAGACGTCGATCCGATCGCCGTTGTGCCATCCGCGTGCGGAATGACATGCAGGCTTTCACCATAAAGCTGGGGCGCCTCGGGCAACGACAGATCGAGCAGGATCGCTTGTCCTTTCACGCCATTGCCGACCTCTTTGCCAAAGGCCTCGTTAAGCGCTTTCAGCCCCCACCAACCGGAAGCATGGATCACTGCGCCCTCTTCCGCCCCCTCGGCCACCACTTCCCCGCCCAGCGCCGTGATCGCGGCGGCCAGCGCCTGACACGCCCGCCACGGGTTCAGTCGGGCCGAAAGCGTGTCGTGGATGAGATAGCCAGTCGGGCTGAGCGGTGCCCAATATCCGGTCTCGCCCTGCGTCACGACACGCCAGTCGGCTTGGCCTTGCCACAAGTCCTTCGCCTGATCCTCGCGCTCGCGGGCCAGTTGCAACTGACGCTCATCCTTAATGGCCTGCACCCGCCCCAGATTGCCATACCCGGACGACACGCCCCCGGTTGCCTCAACCTCCGGCCAATGGCTGCGCGCCAAGATCAGGCTTTGAAACTGAAACTCTTTCTTGGCATTCCAACGCTCCGGCGTGTGCGGCGCAAGCGCGCCGACGATCCCACCGGACGAGCCATGCCCAACGCCATAAGGGTCGATCACCCGGACCTTTGCGCCGCGCTTCGCCGCCTCATAGCCGCAGGACAGCCCAAAGGCGCCTGCGCCATAGATCGTGATTTCTGCTCTGCCCATATGCGCTTTTACCCGTTGCAAGTGATCCCAGCCCAAAGCATGGTCTGCCAGACCGGCCCTCTCATAAGCTATCCCATGACAAACAACCAGACGGGCGCCCAGCCCGGCGACCAGACAGCCAATATCGAATGGCGCGACGGGCAAATCCCCGTTTCGACGCAATTCGACGACCCTTATTTCTCGCTCGGCAACGGGTTGGAGGAAACGCGACATGTTTTCCTGACGGGCAACAATTTGCCTCTACGCTTGCGGGACGGGTTTCATGTGGCGGAACTGGGGTTTGGCACGGGGCTCAACATGTTGGCTTTGGCGCTCATGTGGGATGGGCCTGGCGTGGTGCGCTTCACCTCGTTCGAGGCCTTCCCGATGGAGACCGCCGACATTCGCACGGCGCTGGACGCCTTTCCCGAAGCCGCCGCCATTGCCGGGCCGTTTCTCGACGCCTGGGCGCAGGGGCTCCGGCAATTCCAACTGGGTCAGATCGAAGTGGATGTAAAAATCGGCGATGCGCGTGAGACACTTGCCGCTTGGGACGGTCAGGCTGACGCCTGGTTCCTCGACGGGTTTTCGCCCGCCAAGAACCCAGAGCTATGGGGCGAAGACCTGATGCTTGAGGTCGGACGGCATACCGCGACGGGCGGCACCTTCGCGACCTATACGGCTGCGGGGCATGTGCGTCAAAAATTGACAGACGCCGGGTTCGCGGTCGAACGCGTGCCGGGTTTTGGCCGCAAACGCCACATGAGCCGTGGGATCAAAGGGGGCATCACATCATGAGCCGTGACAACGCCACACTTGGCACCCTCCTGATGATCGGCGCCACCTTCATCTTTGCGATGCAGGATGGCATTTCGCGACATCTTGCTGATAGCTACAATGTCTTCATGATCGTGATGATCCGCTATTGGGCCTTTGCCGCTTTCGTCGTGGCTCTGTCGATGCGCCAAGGCGGGATTGCCAAGGCGCTACGCTCCCAACGCCCCAAACTGCAATTCTTTCGCGGCGCACTTTTGGCCTTTGAAGTCTTGATCATGATCACCGCCTTCGTGCGCATGGGACTGGTCGATGCCCCCGCGATCTTTGCCGCCTACCCGCTTTTGATCACCGCCCTGTCCGGTCCGATCCTTGGCGAGCGCATCGGCTGGCGGCGCTGGGCCATGGTCGCGGTCGGCTTTGTTGGCGTGATCATCATCATCCGCCCAGGGAGTGGGGTTTTCTCTTTTGATGCCTTAATCGCTTTCACGGCGGCGTTCTGTTTTGCGCTTTACGGCTTGCTCAATCGATATGTCTCCCGCTTCGACGGGGCGAATGTCACCTTCTTCTACACAGGGGTCGCGGGGATGGTGGTGACATCTTTGGTCGGCGCGTGGCATTGGGAACCGATGCTGCCGTCAGATTGGCTCTGGATGGGGCTTTTGTGCATGACGAGCATTGCCGGGCATTACATGTTGATCAAAGCCTATGAGCTGTCCGAGGCGTCGGCAATTCAACCTTTTGCCTATCTGCAACTGCCCTTTGCCGCCATGCTGGGCGTCTTCGTATTCGGAGATTTGATCCGGGCCAATGTGGTGATCGGTGCCATCATTGTCGTCGGGGCCGGGGTGTTTACATTCCTGCGCGCCCAACAACTGGCCCGGCGCTCACGGGTCATTGCGCGTTAACGACACAAACCGTTACCCCCAATGACCCGACACATCAGCGCCCTGACAGCATGTCCATCATATGGACCGGCCCGGTTTCTCCGTGCAGTCGCGCACGATAGACAGGAATACTCTCCGCGACGCGCATGACGTAGTTCTGCGTTTCACGAAACGGCAGATGCTCAATCCAATCGACGGGATCCACTTCGCCCGTGCGCGGATCGCCGTAGCGTTTGATCCAGTCCCGCGCGCGCGTCGGACCGGCGTTATAGCCCACGGCAACGAGCGGAATGTTGTCACCAAACTCTTCGATCAATTGCGCCAGATAGGCCGACCCTAACCGTGTGTTGATGATCGGATCGAAAAGCAAGCTGTCGGAATAGTTTTCAATACCGACCTTCTCCGCCATCGCCTCACCCGTGCGCGGCATGAGCTGCATCAGCCCGCGCGCGCCAACGTGGGACTGCGCCCTCGGGTAAAACTCACTTTCGCGGCGGGCAATCGCCATGGCCAGCTCCGGCTCCACCGGAAGATCGGCCTCAGCCAAAGCATGCAGCGGGTAGTAAGCCCGGTTCAACACGATGCCCTGATCGGCGGCGAATTTCGCAACAAGAACAGCCAGGTACGGATCGTGATCCAAAGCCAGATCGCCCAGCTGCCCAAGCTCTTGCGGGCTCAGGCTTTCACCCAGATGCCGCAGGAACCGCGCGGCAAGCGGCGTCTCCCCTGCCTCTTCCAACACGAGCGCAGCCTTCAAAACCGAAGAGCTCATAAAGCTCGCCTGTTTGTAATCCGCGAACCGCATCTCGCCGGTCAGCGCCGGATCCAGAGGCAGGCCGATTTTTTCCGCCGACAACAATCCGTAGAATGCCGTCTGGAATTGCGCACCAAAGGCATAGGCCGACGCGGCATCGTCGCGAGCGCCCATAGCCTCAAGCGCGCGGCCCTCCCAATAGCCTGCGCGGCCCAATGAGATCGGCGTGCCGACCGCCATGCGGAACCGGTTGAAATGATCCAATGCCAGCCCGGCGTCATCGAGATAGCGCAGCGCGATATAGCCCGACAGCCATTCAAGATCGGCGTAGTGATCCTGTTCGGGCGTCAAACCATGGCGCGAGGCGACGGAATAGGCGATCTTGCCCTTGCCGTCGCGCATCATCTGCCGCGCCAGCATCCGGCGCCGGTTGCCCCATTCCACCGGCTCGCCCAAGCCCTCAGCCGTCGAATGTTGCAGCAAAAGCGTGGTGGCATCTTCGTTGCGCCCGCGCCGCACGCGCCATTCGAACCGCGCATGGGCCAAAATCGGATGATCCGCCAAGGCGGCAGGCACCGCGGTGATCGCCTCATCGACGCCCGCCTCGTCCTTGACCAGTTTGCGCGCGGCCACGATGAGTTTGTCCCAGCCGGTCGGCAGGTTCGGCACCATCCGCAAAGCCTCATCAAACCGCTCCCGCCACAAAAGCATCTCGGTGCGCGCCACATGGTGTTTCGTCAGGATCGAGCCATAGCGCGACAGCAGGACCGTTTCTTCCTCGGCGCCCATGGGCAGGGTGTTCCAGGTCAGCACCGCTTGCGCCTGCGCATCCGCCGACATGTTCAGCGCCTCATAGGCCGAGATCAATCGCAGCGCGCCGCGCCCGGTTTGCGGCGGATAGGCGGTCAGATAATCGACCACCCCCTTTGGGTCGGCGTCCGTCGGGATCACCGCCTCGCCCTTTTCCGCCAATAGCGGCAGGCCCGGCCAATCGGCATTGCGTTTCAGGAAATCGCGATAGGCCTCGAAGGTGCCTCGGCCTGCCCGCAGGTAATCCCACTCGATGATGTCACGTCCGACGCCTTGGGCCTCCTGACGGGCCCGATCCCAGTCGCCTTGGGCGCGCGCCTCATAGGCCCGCGTCAGCGCATCCGATTCGGGAGAGGCGGCCATGGAAAATGGAGAAAGCAAAGCAAATACAAAAGCATAAACTGCTTTTGCGGAGGGCGTTTTGGGCATGATCTGGTCTTGTTCTTATGAGAGCTGCTCTTGTCTTGCGGACCAAAGTAACGGCTTCGAAATATGCAGCAACACAGATTCTTGTGAACGGGCGCGAAGGCGGCTAGTTTCCGCCGGAACTTTCAGGGGCGACTCACACCCCTTTCATCACGACGAACGAGCAAACGAAAAGGAGCGTACGATGTTCAAAGGATCCATTCCTGCACTGGTGACGCCGTTTAAGAACGGCGAACTGGATGTCGATACGCTCAAACGTCTGGTCGAATGGCATATCGAAGAAGGCTCTGCGGGCCTCGTTCCCGTCGGCACCACCGGTGAAAGCCCGACGCTGAGCCATGCCGAGCATGAAAAAGTGATCGAGATCGTGGTGGAGACCGCCGCAGGCCGTATGCCGGTCATTGCGGGTGCCGGGTCGAACAACACCCAAGAGGGCATTCGCCTGATCAAACATGCGGCCAAAGTGGGCGCGTCCGCCGCGCTGGTCGTGACGCCCTATTACAATAAGCCGACGCAAAAAGGCCTGATCGCGCATTTCACCGCGATGCATGACGCCGCCGAATTGCCGATCGTGATTTACAACATTCCGGGCCGTTCGGTGATCGACATGACCACGGACACGATGGCGCAGCTCTCGAAACTGCCCCGCATCGTGGGGGTCAAGGATGCCACCGGCGATCTGTCCCGCGTGCCGAAAACCCGCATGGCCTGTGGGCCGGAGTTCTGTCAGCTTTCGGGCGAGGACGCGACGGCTCTCGGGTTCAACGCCCATGGCGGTGTCGGCTGTATCTCCGTCACGGCCAACGTCGCGCCGAAACTGTGCGCCGAGATGCAGGCCGCCTGCGCGCTTGGTGATTACGCGAAAGCTCTCAAAATCACCGACAAGCTGATGCCGCTGCATCTGGCGATCTTCATGGAGCCGGGTGTCTGTGGTGCGAAATATGCGATGTCCTTGCTGGGGCTCTGCTCCGACGACGTGCGCCTGCCGCTGACGCCTTTGTCCGACGACACCAAGGCCGCGATCAAATCCGCCATGGAGCATGCCGGGCTGCTCTAAAGTTCGCGCAAATCGACGTCGAGAAAGGGCTCCATTCGGGGCCCTTTTTTTCATCTCGAATGCCGACTTTCCAATTGGTTGCGCCGCACATGGCGCAGCACTTCCATCAAGAGCGCGGTCATCATCCCGATGTTCAAAAGCCCGTTCGTCGCGGCAAACCCGCCGAGCAAACGCCAATTTTCCGGCAGCAACAAATCGCCAAACCCAAGCGTCGTGAAGGCCACGAGCGAGAAATACAAAGCCTCTTCGAAATGCGCGAACAGGCCCAAAAGACGGAACCCAATCGCCCAGATCCAGACCCCCGCCGTGATCATCCACAAGACCGCAATCACCGCGCCGAACAGAACCACCGCAAGCTTCGGCCGATGCGGTTCGCGGATCAGCCAGCCATGCGCGCGTTGCAGAGTCAGCTCCATGACCAGAAACCCCAAGGCGGCCACAAAGACCGACAGGAGGATCAGGGTTGAGCCGACGAAAATCTGGATGAACATAGGCGCCTCAAAGAGATTTCCCGATGTTTTGCCAGAATTCCAGACACGGGGCCAGTGGACAGATCGTCCACAAACACCTATCTGAGCACACATCATGGCCAAGAAAAAACAAACGCCCGAAGAAAAGAACTACAAGGTCATCGCCGAAAATCGGCGGGCCCGTTACGACTATGCCATCGAGGATGACATAGAATGCGGGGTCATGCTCACCGGCTCAGAGGTCAAATCGCTGCGCACCGGCCAGTCGAACATCGCCGAAAGCTATGCCTCGGTGGACAATGGCGAACTGTGGCTGACCAACTCCTATATCGCGCCCTACGAGCAGGCGATGTTCCCGCATGAGGAACGCCGCAAACGCAAGCTTTTGGTCTCGCGTCGCGAGCTGTCGAAGCTTTGGCAGGCGACGGGGCGCGAAGGCATGACGCTTGTGCCTTTGGTGATGTATTTCAACCATAAGGGCCGGGTCAAAATCAAACTCGGCATCGCCAAGGGTAAGAAAACCGTCGACAAACGTCAGACGGAAGCCAAGCGCGATTGGGGTCGCCAGAAACAGCGCCTGCTGCGCCACGGCGGTTGAATTTTCACGTCTCAGTTACTTTATTGCGCCGCAAGCCGCATGTGCGGCGGGCGATGCTTGCACGCGCCTTGAGAGAAGGCTAAGGCAGAACCCGAAAGCTCAGCAAAGGTCTGATCATGCCCTATAGCGATCCCAAAACGCTCGTCTCGACCGACTGGCTCGCCGAGCACCTCAAAGCGCCGGAGCTTCGCCTCATCGACGCCAGTTGGTACATGCCGGCGGAGGAGCGCGATTGTCTCGACGACTATGAGCGTGAACATATTCCCGGCGCGCGGTTTGTTGACATCGACGAGGTCGCAGACCTGCGCTCCGATCTGCCGCATATGTTGCCGCCCGTCGAGAAATTCATGTCCCGCATGCGGGCGCTTGGCATTGGCGACGGGCATCAGGTGGTGGTCTATGACAGCTCCGGCATGTTCTCCGCGCCGCGTGTGTGGTGGATGTTCAAATATTTCGGTCAGGACAATGTCGCTGTCCTCGATGGTGGCCTGCCGAAATGGAAAGCCGAAGGCCACCCGGTCACCGATCAGCCGCCGACCATTCGCGACCGCCATATGATCACCGAACTGCACCCCGAATTGGTGCGCGACGTGACACAGGTTGCGGCCTCGGCCAAGCTGGGCGATCACGTGATCATTGACGCACGCTCGCGCGAACGCTTCCGTGGCGAGGCCCCTGAGCCGCGTGCCGGTCTGGCCTCCGGTCACATCCCGAATTCCCGAAACGTGCCGTTTGGCGAGGTGTTGAACCCCGATGGCACGATGAAATCCACCGACGCGCTGCGCGCCGTGTTCGAGGCCGCTGGCGTTGATTTGAACAAACCGGCCATCACCAGCTGTGGGTCAGGGGTGAGTGCTGCAATCTTGGGCCTCGCGCTCACCCGTCTTGGCGTGCCTTTCGCGCTTTACGACGGATCCTGGGCGGAATGGGGCATGTATGGCGACCTGAAAGTCGCGACTGGAGACGCGTAATGCTGAGCAATCTGAAACCGCAACCAGCGGATAAAATCCTCGAACTGATGGCGCTGTATCAAAACGATCCGCGCGACACGAAGATCGATCTTGGCGTCGGCATCTACAAAAATGCCGAGGGCGAGACCCCGGTGATGCGCGCGATCAAAGCGGCCGAAAAGCAGCTTTGGGACGTCGAGACCACCAAGAAATACACCGCGCTCTCCGGCGATCCGGCCTTTGGCGCGGCGATGAAGTCCTTGGTTCTGAGCGACAGCGTGGATCACGCCCGCGTTGGCGCCATTGCGACGCCGGGTGGCACGGGTGCTGTGCGTCAGGCCCTGGAGCTGGCGAAGCTGGTCGATCCCGAAACTACGATCTGGACCTCGAACCCGACCTGGCCGAACCATGTGTCGATCATCAAGTTCATGAAACTGAACCACGCCGAATATGCCTATTTCGACGAGGCCTCCTGTACCGTCGATTTCGACGCCATGATGGAGAGCCTCAAGGCGTTGAAAGCGGGTGACGTGGTGCTGCTGCACGGTTGCTGCCACAACCCGACCGGCGCGAACCTGACGCTGGAACAATACGGCCTTGTCGCCGATCTGATCGCTGAGAAAGGCGCCACCGCTCTGGTGGACATCGCCTATCAGGGCTTTGGTGACGGTCTTGAAGAAGACGCGGCGGCGACCCGTCTTTTGGCCTCCAAACTGCCGGAACTTCTGATCGCCTCAAGCTGTTCGAAAAACTTCGGTATCTACCGCGAGCGCACCGGCTGCCTCATGGCGATCTCTGAGTCCGCCGAGCAGACCCCGGTGACCCAAGGCACGCTGAACTTTTTGAACCGTCAAAACTATTCCTTCCCGCCGGATCACGGTGCACGTCTGGTGACGATGATCCTCACCGACGAGGCGCTCAAAGCCGACTGGATGGCGGAGCTGGAAGAGGTGCGTTTGGGCATGTTGGGCCTGCGTCAACAGCTCTCCGACGAGCTCAAGCGCCTGACCAATTCGGATCGCTTCGACTTCATCGCGCGTCACCGCGGCATGTTCTCCCGCATTGGCGCAACGCAGGACGAGGTGCTGAAAATTCGCGAGGACTTCGGCATCTACATGGTTGGCGACTCGCGCATGAATATCGCGGGGCTGAACGCAGAAACGGTGCCACTTTTGGCACAGGCCGTGGCGAAGACCTGCAAGTAAGCTCTCGCGACAGTTATGGATCAAAAGCGCGCTTCGGCGCGCTTTTTTCGTGCTAGATTGAAAATGTCGCACCCAAGATAATGGCGCGTCACGAAAAGATGACTTTCAAATACATCTTATTCGCATATGTCTATGCACAGACAAACCTCCAGAGGAAACGCTATGAAAACCGAGACCGTAGACGGGCTGACCTTTGAAACATGGACCGTGGATGAGGTGGCAAAAGCCTTTGACGCCAATGAGATCGCCCTGATCGACGTGCGCACCCCGCAGGAATACGCCTTCGAGCACATCCCCGGCGCGCTCCTCTTGCCGCTGTCCTTCTTCTCCGCCGAAAAGCTGCCGTCGCAGGAGGGCAAACGCATCGTGTTCCATTGTGGGTCCGGCGTGCGTTCGGGGAAAGTGGCCGCCGCCTGTGCCGCAGCCGGCATCACCCCGCTGGCCCATATGGAAGGCGGCTTTGGCGCCTGGAAAAACGCGGGCAAGGCCTATACCGGCACCGACATGGCGACCGGCGCACCGAAGTCTGTCCCCGCCACCTAAATGATCTTAAAAGGGCGCCTCAGGGCGTCCTTTTCTCAACTTGGGAAAGCTTTCGCCATTTCCCGATCAAACTCGGCCCAACTCACCGTCGCCTTGTTCCCGGCATAGCCGTGGTAGTGCGATTTGCCCGAAGAGGTCGGCAGACCGGCCCAGATCTTGGCCAGATTGTTCATGAACTGATGACGGGTGATCTGCCCCGTGCGCAGCTCGTAAATCCCCGCATCGGCCAGCAAGATATTGGCCAGCTGGTCCTGCACCGCAGGGGTGAAAATCACCTCCGGCCCCAGATCAAGCTCCATCACCAGACGCCCCAGCGTCGAAGGGATGAATTGATAATAGCCGATGGCATGCGGCTGGCCCGGCGTGTCCTCGATCCATTTGAAAATCTCGCCCAGCGACATCTGCGACGGTTTCTTGCCCGGCTTGCGCTTGGCCCCATGTTGCACGGCGTCATAGCCATCGCGCGGGCTTTCGGCGCGTCCGATCATGGCGCGGATCAGGGCAATATCGGCAGGCGCGCGTGACAGGGTGCGAATCTTGGCACGCGCCTCCGGACGCGGCGGCAGTGGTTCGAAAAAACTGCCCTCGGCGCGCCCGGCAAAGAGACTTGGCCCCATGGCCGTGGCTCCCCCCAGCGAGGCGTTCACCAAAGGCTGCGGGGCGGTTGCGATCAGCGGCTGACGTTCCAAATCCCAACCCTGCCCACTGGGCCGCAAAAGCGACAAAGGCTCAGCCCCCAGCGCAAAAGGCCAGAGCAAAAGGAGACAAAAAAGACCGCAATTCTTGCGCAACATCGAGACCTCGAGGGTTCTGAAACTCGACATCAGGCATAGGGCGTCATGATTGAGAAATGGTTTCCAAGATAGAAAAAGCCCGGGCGAATGACACGCCCGGGCTCAGGATATTCAGACTGAGGAAGGGATCAGCCTTTGTAGAATTCCGGATAGGCTTCCATGCCGAGCTCGGCTTTGTCGAGGCCCATCATCTCTTCTTCTTCGGAGACGCGGATACCCATGATCGCTTTCAGGATGAACCACACAATGCCGGAAACAACGAAGGTGAACACACCGACCACGGCGATACCGTAGAGCTGAGTGCCGATGGAGGCGTCGGAGTTGGTGAAGACAACCGCGATGGTGCCCCAGATGCCGCAGATCAGGTGGACCGGGATCGCGCCGACAACGTCATCGATTTTCAGCTTGTCGAGGAACGGCACAGCGAAGACCACGATCACGCCGCCGACCATACCGATGAGGGTGGCTGCACCCAGAGTCGGGGTGAGCGGTTCCGCGGTGATGGACACGAGGCCAGCCAGAGCGCCGTTGAGCACCATGGTCAGATCGACTTTGCCGTAGACCAGCTGGGTCACGATCAGAGCAGCGATCGCACCACCAGCAGCTGCGGTGTTGGTGTTCGCGAAGATACGGGACACGTCAGCCACGTCACCCACGGAGCCCATAGCAAGCTGGGAACCGCCGTTGAAGCCGAACCAACCGAGCCACAGGATGAACGTACCCAGAGTGGCGAGCGTCAAGTTGGAGCCCGGGAAAGCGGTGACTTTGCCGTCTTTATATTTGCCGATACGCGGGCCGAGGATGAGAGCGCCAGCCAGAGCAGCCCAGCCACCCACGGAGTGCACAACGGTGGAACCAGCGAAGTCGAGGAAACCAGCTTCGTCGAGGAAACCGCCGCCCCATTTCCAGGAGGCGGAAATCGGGTAGATGATGGAGGTCAGGATGATCGTGAAGACCAGGAACGGCCACAGTTTGATGCGCTCGGCGAGGGTACCGGACACGATGGAGGCGGTCGCACCACAGAACATCAGCTGGAAGAAGAAGTCGGAGCCGGTGGAGGCGTAGGAGTAATCGTCCACAGCATCGGCGGTCACACCAACAGCTTCGAGCACGCCCGGGCCGAAGACGCCGGAGAGTACACCTTCGACCGACCAGGTGCCCAGCGGGTACATCAGATTGTAGCCGATCAGGTAGTAAAAGATCGAGGCGAGACCGAAGAGGGCCACGTTTTTGGTCAGCTGCATCGCAACGTTTTTCGAACGCACGAGGCCGGCTTCGAGCATGGCAAAACCAGCAGCCATGAAGAACACGAGGAAGCCGCCAATAAGGAACAGCACGGTGTTCATGATAAAGACGACATCGGTCGGCACGACGGCAGCGACGGCTTCTTCAGCGTCCTGCGCAAAGGCCATAAGCGGCATCGCGGTCGCGAGCGCAGTGGCCGGAATGAGCTTGGTGAGTTTCATAGGTTTCAGTCCCTTTCGTCTCGGGTAAGCGCGATTAGATCGCGTCGTCGTTGGTCTCGCCGGTACGGACGCGGGTTGCGCCTTCCACGTCGAGGACAAAAATCTTGCCGTCGCCGATCTTGTCGGTCTTGGCGGTGGTTGCGATGGTTTCGACAACTTGCTCGGCCATGGCATCGGCCACGACGATCTCAAGTTTCACCTTCGGCACGAAGTTCACGGCATATTCCGCGCCGCGGTAGATCTCGGTGTGACCGGACTGAGAGCCAAAGCCCTTGATCTCCGTCACCATCATGCCCCGAACGCCGATCCCGGTCAGCGCTTCGCGGACTTCTTCAAGCTTGAATGGCTTGATTGCAGCAATAATGAGTTTCACGTTTTTCCCCTTCCGTTTGAGCGGGTGGCGCCACTGCTGGTGCGACCACGGCTCAGCAAAACGACGTTAGGCGTTTCTTCACAAGCGATGCGACGGCTTGCCGTGAGTCATTTTCAAGCACTTGCGCCTAAAAATTATACATTTTGTGCACAAAGATCAAAAAATAAGCAGAAAAATAAAGAGGTCCGCGCGACTCGTTTCCCCTCAACATTCGCGACCCAAGTCATTAAGGTCCTCTGCAATCAAAACCTGGCAAAAAATCGAGCAAAACATGACAGGACCCAACGGCGGAAAGCGGAAACTGGTCGCAGATCGGCGCTATCCCAACGGCACGAAAGCCAAGAAAAAGCCGGAAAAAAAGGCAAAAAAGCCTCTTCTCCGCAAGAAAACCGCTGCGCGCAAACCCAAGCGGGCCTCTACCCGCAAACGGTCGTCGAATCCGATCGTGCGTCTGGTGGGCGGGCTGCTGCGCTGGGTCGGACGGCTGATCTGGCTGGCGTTCTCACGCGGTGCACTGGCCTTTGCCGTTGTTTTGGGCATTGCCGTTTTTTACATCTATTCCACCCTGCCACCCTATTCCGAGCTTCTCGATGGGCGCGCGCGGGGATCGGTTACGCTTCTGGACCGGAACAGCTCAGTCTTTGCCTGGCGCGGGGAACAATTCGGGGGCCAGATCACGGCAGACACCGTTTCGCCCTACCTCAAAAACGCCATTGTCGCGACCGAGGACAAACGCTTTTATCGCCACTTCGGCGTCTCACCACGCGGTGTCGCCTCTGCGGTGAGGATCAACCTCTCCGAGGGGCGTGGTCCGCTATCCGGCCATGGCGGCTCGACCCTGACGCAACAGACGGCGAAACTCCTGTGCCTTGGCGTGCCCTTTGATCCGGACAAGTGGAAGAACCAGACGGAATACGAGGCCGATTGCCGCGAAGGCTCGATCGCGCGCAAAGCCAAAGAGGCTGTCTACGCCATGGCGATGGAGGCCCGTTATTCCAAGGATGAGATTCTCTCGATCTACATGAACCGGGCCTATCTCGGCTCTGGCGCGAATGGGTTCGAGGCGGCCGCACAGCGCTATTTCGGCAAATCCGCCGCCGAGGTGACCATCGCCGAATCCGCCATGCTCGCCGGTCTTTTGACCGCGCCGACCCGCTATGCGCCGACGAACAACCTTGAGCGTTCGCAAGAGCGTGCAGGCATCGTTTTGCTGCTGATGAACCAACAGGGCTATATCTCCGACGAGGAGCGCGCCTATGCGAAATCGCACCCTGCCGAACTGTCCGAGACCGCCGAGAAACGCGCGGGCGGTTATTTTGCCGATTGGGTGATGGGTGCGGGGCCGGACTTTTTGACGCGTGACACGACCGAAGATGTGGTGATCGAAACGACCTTCGATCAACGCATTCAGGCGGCGGCGGAAGAGGCGCTGATCTGGATTTTCGAGAACAAAGTGCGCGAAGGCTCCGAGGCACAGGCCGCCATCGTGGTGATGTCCGCCGACGGCGCTGTCCGTGCGATGGTGGGCGGGCGCAAGCTCAAGGTCTCGGGCGCCTTCAACCGTGCGACACAGGCGAAACGTCAGCCGGGGTCGTCGTTCAAACCCTTCGTCTATGCGACGGCTCTGGACATGGGGTGGTCCTATGACGATCCCATTATGGATGAACCGATCACGCTCAACATTCCCGGCTCCGGCCCGTGGTCGCCGCAGAACTATGATCGCAAATTCCATGGTCTCGTGACCGTCACGGACGCGCTCAAACACAGCTACAACATCCCCGCGGTCGAGCTGGCGATGGATGCGGGACTTGAGAATGTCCGCACCGTGGCCTCGACGTTCGGCATCGAGAGCGACCTTGCACAGGGGCCTGCGCTGGCGCTTGGCGTCTCGGAAACCACGCTTTTGGAGATGACCGGCGCCTACGCGGGCATTCTCAACGGCGGCTCGTCGGTGACGCCTTACGGGTTGAAATCCCTGCGTCTCAAGGGCGACAACACGGCTCTGATGGGGCAAGAAGGCGGGCTTGGCGAACGTGTGATCACCCCCGACAGCGCGCAGCAGCTCATCTACATGATGTATAACGCCGTCCAAGGCGGCACCGGCGCGCGAGCACAAATCCCGGGCGTCGAAGTGGCGGGCAAGACCGGCACGACGCAGGCCGCACGCGACGCCTGGTTCATGGGCTTCACGGCGGATTACGTCGCGGGCGTCTGGATGGGCTACGACGACAACTCGCCCCTGACCGGCGTGACCGGTGGCGGTCTTCCGGCCGAGATCTGGCAACGGACCATGGCGCAGGTGCAAGACGGCCTCGAGCCGAAACCCCTGCCGATGATCCGACCCGCCAACCCGCCAACAGTGCAGCGCGCTCAGCCCACCGGCAACGGTCAGCGCAGCAATGACAAGGCCGACAATGTGTTGATCGACCTGTTGGGGGCGATTTTCGGCAATGGCAACTGAGGGCGGGGCGATGGACAGGTCTGCATGCGACGTGTCCATCGCCCCGGTCAGCCAGGCGACGGCGGCGCGATTCACCGACCTCTATTTTCGCCGCCCCTTTCTGATCTTCATCCGCAGCGGATCAAAGGTCGTCACCTGTCCCCTGCATGGTGAAATCGAGGGGCGTGAAGGCGATGTGATGATCTTTCCGCCCGGCGTCGTTTTGACAATGGAGAACCGCCCGCTGGCGGATCGGCACTATCAAGCGGAGGGGGTGAATTTCTCCGACGATCTGATCGAAGAGGTCTTCACGCAGACCCCGGTGCTGCAACGCAAGGCCGGCATCCAGATCCTGCGCGCGGCCTCGCATCAGCCGCAGGCCGTGTTGCGGCTTTTGAAAGAAACGCTCGCCACGACCGACTTGCCGCCCGAAATCCGCAGGCATCGCCTGTTGGAGCCGCTCATTTGGTTGAAACACCAAGGTGTCGTGCTGCCGCTTTTGGGCGAGGACACGCCGCACGCGCGGGTGCGCGAGTTGATCGAGCGCGATCTGAGCCACGACTGGCGCGCGCCCGAGGTGGCACGCGATCTGGGCATGTCCGAGGCGACGCTGCGCCGCTGGCTGGCCAAATCCGGGCATGGGTTTTCCGGCATCCTGCTGAACACCCGGCTGGAACGCGGGCTGGGGTTGCTTCAGACCACTGGCCAGCCGATCTCCGAAATTGCGCTGGATTGTGGTTTCAAAACACCGTCGCATTTCTCGGACGCTTTCAAGAAACGCTTTGGTATCCCACCGAAATCCATCCGAACGGTCGAAGCCTGATCGTTTGCCGATAGTTTTTGCCCGACCAGCGGAAGCGCGCCTGACCTCCCACGCCTAAAGTCATCCCATCACTGATTTGAAAAGGATGACACATGTCTTTCACTCGTTCCTTCACGCGCTTTGGCGCGACGGCCCTCGCCGCTCTCACCTTGAGCGTCGCCCTCTCTGGCGCCCTCGCCGCCGAAGAGTTTCAACTGACCAGCCAAAGCATGGTCGAGGGGATGCAGTTGAGCACCGAACAGGTGTTCGAGGGCTTCGGCTGCACCGGCGGCAATCGTTCTCCCGATCTTGCCTGGTCCGGTCTGCCGGAGGGCACCGAAAGCCTGGCGCTCACCGCCTATGACCCGGACGCGCCGACCGGCTCGGGGTGGTGGCATTGGGGGATCGTCAACATTCCCGTCGAAGCCGCAGGCCTCACGACGGGCGCAAGCGGCACGGATGCGATGCCCGAAGGCGCTATGGAGCTTCGCAATGATTATGGCAGCTTGGGCTTTGGCGGAGCCTGCCCGCCGCCGGGCGAGGTGCATCGCTATATTTTCACGCTGCATGCGCTGTCGGCAAAGCTCGACCTGCCGGAAGGGGCCACCAACGCCATCGCAGGCTACATGATCAACAGCCAGACCATCGCGACCGCGAAACTGACAGCGGTCTACACGCGCTAAAGCACGAAAAAGGGCTGCGGTTCGATCCGCAGCCCTTCCATCGTTCAGAGGCGTGACGCTCAGCGCAGCGACGCCGTCAGCGCATCGATGCTACCACCGGCTTTGTCGAGCATCGCACCGATCTCGGCACGTTCGGATTTCAGCAAAGAAATCCCTTCGATCTGCAAATCGATGAACTTGCCCGCCTTGTCATGCACGATGAAAGAGATCGCAAACGGCGGCTCGCCGCGTAGAATCGCGGTGCAGCGCACGTCATAGACAGAGTTGATCTGCTGCGTGCTGTTGACCTGAACCTTGCCACCGATGAATTCGCGGAAGCGCGAGCCGTATTTGCGGGCGACATAGGTCTGGAACGCTTTGGTGAAGGCGTTGAGCTGTGCCGAAGAGGCGGAACGCGCGGGCGGGCCAAGCACCGAACGCGCGATGTTCTGCATATCGGCATACCGCGTCAGAACACGTTCGAAATCGACATACATTGCAGCTTCGGATTTGCCCGAATTGATGATGGCGTTGATGTCATTCACCGCCTTGCCGATCAGCGCCTCTGCCTGAGGCGCGGAAAAGGCCAGCGCGGCCTGCGGCAAGATCAGAGTTGCGCCCAGAGCGGCGAGAACCGACCGGCGCGAAAAAGCGAAATCACTCATAGAAGTCCTCGTAAATATCATAGGGTGCTGCGCCCTGACCCGCGGCCTCACCATTCCCCGTGGCAATCGGTGTGCCCAATTCAAAGCGACGGTTGTCGAGATAGGTCAAACGCATCTGGGCATAGCTGTCGGCACTGTCGTAAATCACAGATTCATAGAGATCGGAGTAACGATACCGTGTGTCCGCAAGGTCGGCAACTTTCAGCCCGGTCTTGTAGCTTTTCTCGGGGTTGCCCAAGAGGTTGCCCACGGGATCGAGCGCAATATCGACCAAAAGTCCGATGGAATCGCGCTCCGTCGAGGGGCCATAAAGCGGCAGGACGACATAAGCCCCTTCGCCCACGCCCCAGGCGTGAAGCGTCTCGCCAAAGTCGGAGTCGCGCTCTTCGAGCCCCATCTCGGTCGCCGGATCGAAAAGCCCACCGATCCCAACCGTGGCGTTCACCGCGAAACGCGCCGTGTTGTGCAGCGCATCGCCAAGGCGGAACTGCAACACGTCATTCACCACTGTGCCGGGGATACCCAGCGTGTCGGAGACATTGGAAAACCCTTTGCGCAGCGGATCGGGCACCACCGTGCCATAGGCCGTCGACACCGGTTTGATCACCGCCTTGTCGAGCGCAATGTTGGTGTCATGCCAGCCGCGGTTCACCTCCTCATAAGGATCGGCAATCCCGTCCGGTCCCGGTGTGGCGCACCCCGCCAAAAGGGCAAGCCCCGAAACAGCGGCAAGGGCGGGCAGACCCCGCACTGAGAAAGATGAAAACATGGCAGCAGACCTTCGGGCTAAGGCATCAAGGCAAATCGGGCAGACCAGGTGACAGGCGTCATCCCCATGGCTATACCGCGAGATAGTATCCCTGAACCGGAAGCCCAATATTAACACACACTCTGATATCTATCCTGTGACATTGTTTCAACAGATCACCTGTGGTTCACGCCATATGCGACAGGCAAATCTGCCATATCAGACAAGACCGAGCTAAGACATCGACATGACACAGGAAGACATCCGCCTCGGCCAGAGAGAGCTTTCCAGCGTACGTCGCGAATCGCGCGGCCTATTTTGGATGTCTGGGATATTCTCAATATGTATCAATATGTTGATGCTCACTGGCCCGCTTTTCATGTTGCAGGTTTACGACCGGGTTCTGGGCTCAGGCTCAGAGGCGACGCTGCTCGCGCTGTTTTCCATCGTCGCGTTTCTCTATCTGATGATGGGGCTTCTGGATGGCACACGTGCGCACATCCTATCGCGCGTTGCTGCACGGTTTCAAAGCCGCTTGGAGACCCGCGTGTTTCACGCCACCATGGCGCAGGCGGCCCATAATCCGCGCGAAAGCCGCAAAATCCGCGGCATGGACAATCTCACCGCGATTCGTCGTTTTTTCGGTTCCCCGGCGTTGGCCGCGCTCTTCGATCTGCCCTTCACGCCGTTGTTTCTCTTTGGGATCAGCCTGTTTCACCCCTATCTCGGCCTTTTGGCTGTCGGCGGCGGCGCCGTCCTCGTGGGGGTCGCGCTGCTGCATCGTTCTGCGGCAAAACCGATGCAAGACGCCGTGATCCGCGCCGAAAGCGAGGCCGCTCAAACCGCCAGCCGGATGACCACCGCCGCCGAGGCATTGGCCGCTTTGGGCATGAAAGAGGCCGCCTATCGCCGCTGGCTGAAAGCGCGCGAGACCGCTTTGGAGAAATCCGTGGCGAGCGAGGACACCACCCATGGCTTCACCGCCGCCTCCCGCGCGCTTCGGTTGTTTTTGCAATCGGCGATGCTGGCGCTTGGGGCCTGGCTGGTGCTGGAGCGTCAGATCAGCCCGGGTGCCATGATCGCGAGTTCCATCCTGCTTGGGCGCGCGCTTCAGCCCGTCGATCTTTTGATCGGTCAGTGGAACCTGTTGCAGCATGCCCAACGTGGCTGGGGCGATCTGGCCGAATTGCTGGGCAAAAATCCCGCCGATGTCACCCGCACCGAATTGCCGCGCCCCACGGCCGCGTTGACCGTGCAACAGGTCTCTGTTGTGCCCCCGGGTCAGCAACAGGCCTCTTTGCGGATGATCAGTTTCGATCTGGCGCCGGGCGAAGCCCTGGGCGTGATCGGGCCGTCTGGGGCGGGTAAATCCACGCTGGCACGCGCTCTGACCGGGGTCTGGGCGCCGTCCAGCGGCGCGATCCGGCTGGCTGGTGCGAAACTGGAGCATTACGCCAGCGAAGCGCTTGGCAGCTACATCGGCTACCTGCCGCAACAGGTGCAGCTTTTCGACGGCACCATTGCCGAAAACATTGCCAAGCTGGCGCTCAGCCCCGATGCGGAAGCGGTGATTACAGCCGCTAAAAAGGCGGATGCGCATGATCTGATCCTGTCGCTGCCCGACGGCTATGACACGCCTGTCGCCTCGGCCGGTGGGCTGTTGTCCGGTGGGCAATTGCAGCGGATCGGCTTGGCGCGGGCGTTTTACGGCAATCCGGTGATCGTCATTCTGGATGAACCGAACTCCAATCTGGACAACGCGGGTTCCATCGCCTTGAACGCCGCAATCCGGCGGCACAAGGCCGAAGGCGGCGCGGTGTTGATCATGGCGCATCGCCCCTCTGCGATTCAGGAATGCGAAAAGCTCATGGTGCTGGACGGTGGGCTGCGTCGCGCCTTTGGGCCCCGCGATCAGGTGTTGAGCGAGATGGTCAAGAACTCCAAAGACATCTTGCGCAAAGACGCGGGTCAGGGGGGCATCCAATGACCGCGCAAACCCAGAACAAAAGCCAAGAGAACACATGGTCCGCCCGCCGCGCAATCTGGTTCGGATTCGCCTGCATGGCAATTCTGATCGGCGGCTTTGGCGGCTGGGCTATTTTCGCAAGCATTGACGGCGCCGTTGTGGCCGCCGGCCAGCTTCAAGTCGAACAGAACCGTCAGGCTGTCGCCCATCGCGATGGTGGCGAAGTGGCCGCTGTGCATGTCAGCGAGGGGGATATGGTCGAAAAAGGTGCCCTGCTGATCGAATTGTCGTCGGAGGATTACCTCAACGAAATCTCGCTTCAGGAAACCCAGCTTTTCGAACTTCTGGCCCGCGTCGCCAGACTTGAGGCAGAGCGCGACGGCGCGCCGACCATCACGCTAGCGCAAGAGTTGATCGACCGCATGGCCGAAGATCCTCAGGTCGCGCGCTCTGTGGCCGGGCAAAAAGACCTGTTCCAGGCGCGTCAGGACACGGCCAAGGCCGAGATCGAACAACTCAACAAGCAACGCAGCCAGATCGAGGTTCAGATCGAAGGCCTCGCGACGCAAAAATCCGCGCTCTCCGAGCAATTGTCGCTGATCGAAGAGGACCTCGCGGCGCAAACCGAATTGCTTGAACGCGGACTGACCCAGCAAAGCCGCGTCATCGGCATTCGCCGCGACGCCGTGCAATATGCGGCCGAGATCGGACGGCTGGAGACGGCCGAGGCTCAAGCGCAGGTGCAGATCACGGAGATCGAGCTGAACATCCTCAAGGCCAGCAGCGACCGCCGCGAATCCGCCATCACCGAGCTGCGCGACATTCAGGCCAGCGTCAGCCGTCTGCGCGAACAGATTTCGGGGCTGCGGGCGCGTCTGGCGCGGCTCGACATTCGCGCGCCGGTGGCGGGTGTGGTCTATGGCCTCTCGGTGTTCGGCCCCGGTGCGGTGATCCCGCCCGCACAGCCCGCGCTTTACATCGTGCCCCAAGACCGCCCGCTCATCATCATGGCGCGGGTTAGCCCGACCCATGTCGATCAGGTCTACCCCGGCCAACCCGTGCGCCTGCGGTTCACGACCTTTGACCAGCGCACCACACCCGAGCTCGAAGGTCAGGTGATGCGAGTCTCCGCCGATGCCTTTGTCGACGAGGCGAGCGGCGCGAGCTATTATCGCGCCGACATCCACCTCCCCGAAGCACAGCGCGCGCGTCTGCCCGAGGGGACCGTTCTCATTCCCGGCATGCCGGTCGAAGCCTATATGTCCACGGGTGAACGCTCACCCTTGGCCTATCTGACAAAACCCCTTACGGATTATTTCACCCGCGCCTTCCGCGAGAAATAACGCCATTCGACAAAGGACCCTCCCCATGGATCTCTCCGCAAAACTCTCCGAGCTCGGCCTCACCCTGCCCGCCGCACCTGCGCCCGCGGCCAACTACGTGCCCTATGTGATCAGCGGCAATCAGCTCTTTATTTCCGGGCAAATCTCCAACGGTCCCGACGGGCTGATCTGTGGCAAACTGGGCGCGGACATGGCCACGGAAGACGGTGCGAAGGCGGCACAAAGCTGCGCGCTGGCGCTTTTGGCCCAAGCCAACGCCGCCGTTGAGGGCGATTTTTCCAAGGTGAAGCGTCTGGTGAAACTCGTCGGGTTCGTCAATTCGACCGCAGAGTTCACCGAACAACCCAAAGTGGTCAACGGTGCCTCTGATTTGATGGTCGAGGTGATGGGCGACATGGGCCGTCACGCCCGCTCCGCCGTGTCTGCCGCCAGCCTGCCGCTGGGCGTCGCGGTCGAGATCGAAGCGATTTTCGAGCTCGCCTGATGCCCACTCTGCCAGAGGCCTTTCTAAAGGCGCCCATTGCGCATCGTGCCTTGCACGATGACAATATCGCCCGCGCCGAGAACAACATCGCCGCCATCGATGCGGCGATCGCGCGGGGATTTGGCATCGAGATCGACCTGCAACTGTCCTCGGACGGGGTGGCGATGGTGTTTCACGACTATGCGCTCAATCGCCTGACCGAGGGCCACGGCGCCTTTGCGCTCCAAAGCTCCAAGGCCCTGTCTACGCTTCGGTTCAAAACCGGCGAGGTCGGGGTGCCGACGCTGAAACAGGTGCTGGATCACGTCGCGGGGCGCGTGCCCATGTTGATCGAGGTGAAGGATCAGGATGGCGCGATGGGCCCCAGTGTCGGCGCCTTGGAAGTGGCTGCCGCCAAAGTGCTTGAGGGCTACGATGGCCCTGTCGCACTCATGTCCTTCAACCCGCATTCGGTCGCGGTTCTGGCGGAGCTGTGCCCCCATCTGCCGCGCGGCATCACCACCGCGAATTGGGAGGACGAGGGCGCGAAACTCATCCCCGCCGACCGCCGCGAGACCCTGGGACTCATCGAGGATTATGATCGCGTCGGCGCGTCTTTCATCAGTCACCAGTGGTCGAACCTCGACGCGCCTCGGGTCGCTGAACTGAAAGAGGCGGGTGCACATATTCTGTGCTGGACGATCCGAAACCCGGAAGACGAGGCGGAGGCACGCAAGATTGCGGAAAATATCACCTTTGAGGGCTACCTGCCGACTTGACGCCAAGACCCTGCGTGCCAGTTTCTAACCAGACGTTGCGCGCGGGACCTTTATGACCGACCAGATCGAGATCAGCCTGATGAACAGCCTCGGTGCGATTGCGCCGGAGGACTGGGATGCTTGTGCAGCTCCCGACTTTGGGCGGTCCGAAGATCCCTTCGTGACGCATCGATTCCTGATGGCTTTGGAAAACTCCGGCTCGGTCGGTCCCGGCACCGGCTGGCAGCCCAGCTATCTCGTGGCGCGCGCGGGTGATCAGGTGATCGCCGTCGCGCCGATGTATGCCAAGGGCCATAGCCAGGGCGAATATGTTTTCGATCACGGCTGGGCCGATGCCTATGAGCGCGCGGGCGGGCGATACTATCCGAAACTCCAGATCGCGGTGCCGTTTACGCCCGTGACAGGCCGTAGGCTTTTGACCCGCCCGGGGTTCGAAGACATCGGCAAGGCCGCATTGGTTCAAGGTGCGGTTGAGGTGGCGGATCAGAACACGCTGTCGTCGCTGCACATGACGTTTTGCTCTGAGGACGAAGTGGCCGCTGGCGAGGCCATGGGGCTTTTGCACCGCACCGGGCAGCAGTTTCACTGGGACAACGCGGGTTATGCCACGTTCGACGATTTCCTCGCCGTTCTGTCATCACGCAAGCGCAAGAACATCCGTAAGGAACGCGCACAAGCGCAGAGCTTTGGCGGCGAGATCATTCAGCTCACGGGTGATGACATCCGGCCTGACCATTGGGATGCGTTTTGGACCTTTTATCAGGACACCGGCAGCCGCAAATGGGGCTCGCCCTACCTGACGCGGGCGTTCTTCGAGGAGCTGCACGAGACCATGCGCAACGACGTCTTGCTGGTTCTGGCACAGATCGACGGGGTGCCGATTGCGGGCGCGTTGAATTTCATCGGGCGGGATCGATTGTTCGGACGCTATTGGGGCTGCACCGAATATCACCCCAGCCTGCATTTCGAGATTTGCTACTATCAGGCCATCGACTACGCCATTGCTCACGGCCTCAAACGGGTCGAGGCGGGCGCGCAGGGCGAGCACAAGCTGGCACGCGGCTATATGCCCAACACGACGCATTCGCTGCATTGGATGCGCGATCCGGGCTTTGCCCGCGCCGTGGCCGAGTACCTTGAGGCCGAACGCGCCGCCGTGGCCGAAGAGGTCGAGGTACTCACCTCATATGGCCCGTTCAAATCCACGCCTGAGGAGGACGATCATGACTGAAATTTTGCAGGGCGCCGCCCGCACCGAGGCCCTCGCGCCGTTACTTACACGCGGCTGGACCGAGACAGACAACGGCACAGGCATCGCGAAACGCTATGAATTTCGGAACTTTAACGAGGCCTTCGGGTTTATGACACGGGTTGCACTTTGGGCCGAGAAACGCGATCACCACCCGGATTGGCGCAATGTCTACCGCACGGTCGAAGTGACGCTTTCGACCCATGATGCCGGTGGGCTGACCCAGAAAGACATAAATTTGGCAGAAAAAATGGACGAGGCCGCCGCACATGTTTGAACAGATCCTGAATTACGAAATTTACAACGGCCAGACCGTCGGGGACTATCTGTCTCTCGAATTTCTGGCGGGCATCGCCGGGTCGATTTTGGGCGCGCTGATCCTTCTGATTATCGGGATGATGATCTCCGGCTGGGTCGGTCGTCGCATCCGCGCCATCAGCGCCCGCTATAAAAGCCTCGACGACACGCTGTTCAATTTCCTCGCCAATATCGCCCGTTATGCGATCCTGGCGTTCACGGTCCTGATCATTCTCAACACCTTCGGTATTCAGACCACCTCGATCGTCGCCGTCATCGGTGCCGCCGGCCTCGCCATTGGTCTGGCGTTGCAAGGCACGCTCTCGAATGTCGCGGCGGGGGTGATGATCATCATGTTCCGTCCTTTCAAGAACGGTGATTTCGTCGAAGTGTCTGGCAAGATGGGCACCGTGAAAGACATTTCCCTGAACTTCACCGAGCTGGCCGACCTGTCCAACGTGCAGGTCATCGTGCCGAACTCGCAGGTTTGGGGCAATATCATCACCAATTTCTCGACCAACCAGACCCGCCGCGCCGAGTGGACCTTTGGCGTGGGCTATGGTGCGAACCTGAAGACCGCCGAAGAGGTGATCCGCAAGACGATCCTGTCGGACCCGCGCGCGCTCCAACAGCCGGAGCCCTTCATTCAGGTCAACAATCTCGGCGATTTCTCTGTCGATTTTCTGGTCCGGGTTTGGGTTAAATCCAGCGACTTTTTCCAGTTTCAGGCCGACATGAAACGTCAGGTCAAAGAGGCGCTGGATGAGGCCGGGGTGGATATTCCCTTCCCGACGCGCACGCTGCTCAATGCTGCCGAATAAAATGAAACGCCCGGGATCATCTCCCGGGCGTTCTTTTTAGATCTTCTCTGAGTCAAATTTTTTCGACCAGAGATTCACCGGCGGAAATCGTGCATTCGCCCGGGCTGCTCTCGACTTCGAGCACCTTCACCACGCCGTCCTCGGCATAAAGCGCGAATCGTTTCGAACGGTTGATCAGGCCCGCAGGCGGTGCGGTAAAATCAAGACCCAGCGCCTTGATGAAACCGGCCTCCGCGTCGCCCAGCATGGTGATTCCGGCCTCTTCCGCACCGGTATCCTTGCCCCAAGCGCCCATCACGAAGGGATCGTTGACGGAGACGCAGATCACCTCGTCCACACCCTTCTCTTTGAACTTCGGCATGGTGCGGATAAAGCTCGGCACATGCGCCGTGGTGCAGACACCCGTATAGGCGCCCGGCAGGCCGAAAAGCACAACCTTGCGACCCTTGAACTTCTCAGAAAGCTCAACTCCCGCCGGGCCTTCTGCCGTCATTTCAAGCACCGTGCCGCCCGGCAGGCTGTCTCCTGTTGCAATCGTCATCTTTGTGTTCCTCTGTGCGTTGTCATTCTGTCCTCTGACGATATAGGGTCAGCACGTTTCGCGACCAGAGGAAAGAGCATGAGCCACTTCATCGTCATCGGGGCCGGGCAAGCCGGGCAGAGCATCGTCACCACCCTGCGCGGGCAGGGGTTTGAGGGCGAGATCACCCTGATCGGCGAAGAACCCGTGCCGCCCTATCAGCGTCCGCCGCTGTCGAAGGCCTATCTTCTGGGGGAGATGGAGTTGGATCGTTTGTTCCTCCGGCCCGAGAGCTATTATGCGGATGAGAACATCACCCTGCGCACGGGCACCAAAGTGACCGGCATTGATCCGGTGGCGAAGACGGTGTCCATCGGCGACGAGGTTCTCTCTTACGATAAGCTCGCTCTGACCACCGGCTCCGCCCCGCGCCTGTTGCCCGCCTCCATCGGTGGCGATCTCGGCGGGGTCTACACCATGCGCACGCTGGCGGATGCCGATGCGACCCAGCCCGAATTCCGCGAAGGCGCCTCTGTGCTGATCGTCGGCGGAGGGTACATCGGTCTTGAGGCCGCAGCGGTCGCGGCCAAGAAGGGTCTCAAGGTGACGCTCGTCGAAATGGCCGACCGGATTTTGCAACGCGTCGCCTCGGTCGAGACCTCCGACTATTTCCGCGCGTTGCATCAGGCCCATGGCGTCGATCTGCGCGAGGGCGTGGGGCTTGTGAAGCTGACCGGCGAGGATCGCGTGCAAACCGCCGAACTGACGGACGGCAGCACACTCGACGTGGATTTCGTCATTGTCGGCGTCGGCATCACCCCCGGCATGGAATTGGCCGAACTGGCGGGGCTCACGCTCGAGAACGGCATCAAGACCGATCTCTATGGCGCCACATCCAATCCCGATATTTTCGCGGCGGGCGATTGCGCCTCCTTCCCGCATGACGGCGCGCAGATGCGGCTCGAATCCGTCGGCAACGCGATTGATCAAGGCGTGGTCGTGGCGAAAAACATGCTCGGGCAGGATGTCACCTATGTGCCGAAGCCGTGGTTCTGGTCGGATCAATATGACGTCAAACTGCAAATCGCGGGGCTCTTCAATGGCCACGACCGGACCGTGATCCGCAAAGGCGAGGGCACGCAGTCGCATTGGTATTACAAAGACGGCAAGCTCATTGCCATCGACGCGATGAACGATCCGCGTGGCTATATGGTCGCCAAACGCCTCATTGAGAGCGGCAAGTCCGCCGATCCCGACAAGGTCGCCGATCCGGCAACCGACCTCAAACAGCTGATGCGCGGCTGATGCGGATCATTGCCGGAGAATTTCGCGGTCTTGCGCTGGCCTCTGTCGGAAAAGGCGACGCGGGGGCACATTTGCGCCCGACCACCGACCGCGTGCGCGAGAGCCTGTTTTCCGTTTTGACCGCTGGCAAATATGGCGATGCCGTCGAAGACGCGCGGGTGCTGGATCTCTTTGCGGGCACAGGCGCGCTGGGGCTAGAGGCCCTGTCGCGCGGCGCGGAATGCGTCACCTTTGTCGATGACGGGCGCAAAGCGCAGAGCCTGATCACCGAGAACATCACGAAATGCCGCGCGGAAACCCGCTGCGATCTGATGCGGATGGACGCCACGCGTCTGCCTGCGAATCCGTCCGAACCCTATGACCTGATTTTCCTCGATCCACCCTATGCCAAAGGCTTGGGCGAAGTCGCCATTGCCGCCGCGATTGCCGGGAACTGGCTGACACAACGTGCGCTCGTGGTCTGGGAAGACAGCGCAGAGATCACGCCGCCTGATGCGCTAACGCTGTTGGACACGCGCAAATATGGTGACACCAAAATCAATTTTCTGGAGCCGAAATGATACCGAAAGCCGTAATTTTCGATTGTGACGGGGTGATCGTCGATAGCGAGCCACCGCTTTTGGAGTTCCTGCAAAAGGACTTCGCGCGCTTTGGCCTCGACATCACGCTGCATGAGTTGGAGACCCAATACGTTGGCGGCACCATGGCACGTGTGGGCGAGCGGGCGCGGGCCGCAGGGGCCAAACTGCCCGACGATTGGCAGGTCGAGGCCTACCCTCGCGTGTTCGAGATGCTGCGCGCGGGCGTGCCGCTGATACCCGGCATTGAGGCCGCCTTTGATGCGCTGGACGCGGCGGGCATTCCCTACGCAGTCGGCTCCAACGGACCGATGGAGAAGATGGACGTGACGCTGGGCGCGCACCCTGCGGTCTTTGACAGGCTCAAAGGCCGCATCCATTCCGCGCATACTTATGGCACCGCGAAACCCGAACCGGGGCTTTTCCTGATTGCCGCCGAACAGCTTGGCGTCTCCCCCGAAGACTGCGTGGTGATTGACGACAGCCCCTCCGGCTGTATCGCCGCACGTCGGGCCGGAATACGCTGCTTTGGTTTTGACCCACATGGCGACGGCGCGCGGCTGATCAAAGAGGGTGCCGAGCATCTTTCCGACATGCATGACCTGCCCGCCCGCCTCGGGCTTTAAACCTTCATTGCAGTCAAATACTCAAACAAAAAGGCCGCCCAAAGGCGGCCTTTTCTCAAATGATCACATAAATCATTCCGTGGTGATTGTATAAGCCGCGCCCCGCGCATCGACCCAAGGGGCCTCGTCCTGCGCATGCTCCATGGCCGCTTTCACATCGGCCACCAGCTTTTCACCATCGAAACCTTTCTCGTCCATCTCGGCGATCCAGTCGGCCACGACCTCGTCACCCAAGGCCGTGATCTTCGCGGTCTCTTCTTCGCTCAACACGTTGACCGCATTGTCGCTCGCTTCGATGACTTTCACACCGTCGTCGTCGCCCATGTCATAGGCGATGCCGGACCAGCGCGAGGCCATCAGGCCGGAGTTCCGGTCGATCACCTCTTTCAGGTCGTCGGGCAGGCTGTCGTATTTCGCCTTGTTCATCGCCCAAAGGAAATAGAGGTTGTAGAACGACCGATCCCCCGCCACATCGGTTTCCGCATCGGTCAGCTCGTCGAGCTTCAAGGACGGCGACATGGCGAAGGTGATGATGCCCCCGTCGAGCACGCCTTTTGACAGGGCTTCGGGGAAGGCCGGGACCGGCAAGCCAACGGGCGTCGCGCCCATTTTTTCGAGCAAAAGCGTCGAGGTGCGGGTCGGCGCGCGCAGTTTCAGACCTTCGAAATCCTCGACCTTGCGGATCGGCGCGCCTTTCTTGTGGACGAGACCTTCACCATGAGTGTGTGCGGCCAGAATGTGGATGTCGGCGAAATCGTCCAGAAGGTGTTCTTGGGTGAATTCCCACGCCGCCATCGACGACAGTTCCGCCGATTTCAGCGAGACAAACGGCAGCTCGATGGCTTCGGTTTCCGGGAAACGCCCCGGTTGATAGCCCGGAATAATCCAGCCGCCGTCGATGGCGCCGTCACGGATCAGGTCGTATTGATCCGGGGCTTTGCCGCCGAGTTGCATCAGCGGATAGATCTCGACCTTGATGCGACCACCGCTGTCTTTCTCGACCTTGCGGGCCCACGGCTCCATGAAATAGGTGGCGGAGCCAGCTTTCGGAGAGACGAAATGCTGGAACCGGAGGGTGACCTCCTGCGCGGCTGCGGACAGGGGGCCGGTTGCGGAGATCAACGCGGCGCACGCCACGGATTTCAACAGTTGGTTCATCGACGAGCCTCCTTCAGACTGTGAGTGCGCGCCGGTCGGGCCGCAGGGACGATGTGAAGACTTGCTATTTTAGCGCGTCATCATAGGCAACAGGACGCCACCATCTTTTCTCTGACCATTCAGTCAGGCCTTTGTTCCCAAAAGAAAAAGCGGAGAACTTTTCAGTCTCCGCTTTGGCATTTTTCTCAATATGTCGGGAAATAGATGTTCCCCGGAGAGAGGGTAAATATCTCGCATCCGGTCGCCGTCACCCCGATCGAATGTTCGAATTGGGCGGAGAGTTTCTTGTCCTTGGTGATCGCGGTCCAGTCGTCGCCCAGCACTTTCGTCTCGGGACGGCCAAGGTTGATCATCGGCTCGATGGTGAAAAACATGCCCTCTTCGAGCACAGGCGCGGCGTCGCCCGGACGGCGATGCGGCACGTAGTGCAGCACATTGGGCGGCGCATGGAACACCCGGCCCAGACCATGCCCACAGAAATCGCGCACAACGGACATACGGTTCTTATGCGCGTGTTCCTGAATGACGCGGGCAATGTCGTCGAAAGTGTTGCCGGGCTTCACCTGTTCGATGCCATACATCAGGCAATCATGGGTCACTTGCACGAGACGTTCGGCGAATTTCTTCGGCTGACCGACGAAATACATCCGGCTGGTGTCGCCGAACCAACCGTCCTTGATCACCGTCACGTCGATGTTGATGATGTCGCCATCCAAAAGCGTGTCATCCTTATGCCCCGGAATTTTCGCGCCGGGGATGCCGTGACAGACCACATGGTTGGTCGAAATGCAGGACGCGTGTTTGTAGCCTTTGTAACCAATGGTCGCAGAGGTGGTGCCCAGTTCGGTCACACGGCGTTCGATGAAAGCATCGATCTCTTCCGTGGTCGCCCCCGGCACAACGAGAGGCCCGACCTCATCGAGGATCTGCGCCGCGATCTGACCGGCGGCATGCATGCCGGCAAAATCGGCGTCCTCGTAAATCCGAATTCCGTCTTTGGTGATGCGGCCGCGATGCGTCTCGTCCAAGGGTCCACTCCGTTGTCTTTCGACCCGATATAAGGGCTTTGCGCAGAAAGGACCAGTGCCGGAGGATTACATCTGATGCAAAGCCCGGGGCACAAAAACGACCTGCTGCGGGGTGATCTCGACCGGGAAGACCATGATCTCGACACCCGCCGCCCGCGCTGCCGCCTCGGCTGCCGCATAGGTCGGGTCGATGTCGGCGGCGGGGTGAAAGCGGTCGCAATCATCGCGGGAGACGAGATAGAGCATCACGGCGCGGTCGCCTTTCGCCACTTGATCGGCCAGAACGGCGAGGTGTTTGGCGCCGCGCGCGGTTTTGGCGTCCGGGAATTCGGCCAGTCCGGTTTCGCGCGAAAGCGTCACGGATTTGACCTCGACCCAGATGTTCCTGTCATTCTCAGTGATCAGAAAATCCGCCCGCGAATTTTCCCCATATTTCACTTCGGCCCGCACCTCGCCCGAAAGACCCGGCACCTGACCCGCCTCAAGCGCTTCTTTCACCACACGGTTCGCAACGCCGGTGTCCACCACCACTCGCACGCCCTCCAGCTCGACAATCCGCAGGCCAAATTTGAGCTTTTTCTTCGGATCGTCATTGGGTTCGACCCAGACGCGCGTACCCGGATCGGACAGCCCCATCATGGAACCGGGGTTCGGACAATGCGCCGTCACCTCGCGCCCGTCGCTCAGACGAATGTCCGCAAGAAAGCGTTTATAGCGGCGCAAAAGCGTGGCGGGGATCAGATCAGTTTGAAAGCGCATGGTGAGAGGCCTATACCCTAGAGGACAGCCGCTCAAGGAGGGCGAGACATGACCGATCACAATCCCACCGCCGCCATTCTCATCATCGGGGACGAGATTCTCTCGGGCCGCACCCGCGATGCGAATATGTATCACCTCGCCGGTGAATTGACCCGTGTGGGCATTGATCTCAAAGAGGCGCGCGTGGTCTCCGACGACCGCGACGCCATTGTCGAGGCGGTTCAGACCCTGTCTTCGAAATACACCCATGTTTTCACCTCCGGCGGCATCGGGCCGACCCATGACGACATCACCGCCGATTGCATCGCCGCCGCTTTTGGCCGCACCATTGATGTGCGCGACGATGCCCGCGCGCTTTTAAATGCGCATTACGAAGCCCGAGGCGTTGAGTTCAACGAGGCTCGGATGCGCATGGCCCGCATTCCTGAGGGCGCCACATTGATCGAAAATCCGGTCTCCATTGCGCCGGGGTTCTCGGTTGAGAACGTCCATGTCATGGCCGGTGTGCCCAGCGTGTTCGTCGCCATGGTCGCCGGGCTTTTGCCAACGCTCACCGGCGGCAAGCCTTTGTTGTCACAGACCTATCGCATTGATCGCCCCGAAAGTGCGGTGGCCGAGCCGCTGGGCATGCTGGCCGCGAAATACCCGGCGCTTTCGATGGGCTCCTACCCTTTCAACCGCGATGGGGCCTTTGGCACCAATATCGTGATCCGCGGGCAGGACGGCGCGATGGTTGATGCCGCGATTCTGGAGCTGGCCACGATTTTTCCCGCCAATGAACAGGCCTGAGCTGTTTCAGGCCTTTGAGGCGACTTGGCCACCTTTGGCGCGCGAAAGCCTCGGCCCCTTCACCTATCGCGATGGGGCGGGCGGAGGCAGCCGTGTGTCGGCGGCGACGCTCGATGGCGCGCTGACCGACCCCGCTCTGGACGAGATCGAAGCCCGTTTTGCCAAGGACGGACGCGACGCCCTGTTCCAAATTCGCGGCGACGAAGAGGATTTCGATGCAGTGCTCGCTGCGCGTGGCTACCAAATGTTCGATCCGGTAGCCTGCCTCATGGCCCCCTTGGACCGGTTCACCCCGGCGCAAGCGAAAGACGGCTATGTATCTTGGCCGCCCACCGCGATTCAGCGGGAAATTTGGACCGAAGGCGGCATTGGCCCCGCACGGATCGCGGTCATGCTGCGCACGCCTGAGCCGAAATGCACACTGCTCGGGCGTCTGGGCGACACGCCTGCGGGCACCGGATTTGTTGCCATTCACGACCGTATCGCCGTGATCCACGCGCTGGAGATTGCCCTGCCCGCGCGACGCAAAGGCCTTGCGCGAAGGGTGATGTCCATCGCCGCCGATTGGGCGCGGGCGAATGGGGCCGACAGCCTTGCGCTTCAGGTCACGCGGGCGAACACGGCGGCTCTTGCGCTCTATTCTGCACTTGGAATGGAGGAGGTGGGCCAGTACCACTACAGAACAAAAATTTTGACCGGACACCCATGAAACTGACCCCACGCCTCGCTTTTTTCCTGACTTCTGCCTGTCTTGGGATGTCGTCTGGCGCCTCTGCGCTTGACCTGCCGGGGGCGGCCTCCGAGACCGCGCGGCAAAGCGAGCTGGCCTCCGCCGAGCCCTTTCCGACCGGCGCCTATCAGGGTGAGGACACGCCCCGGATCATGGCCGAGGGCGATGTCGAACGGGTCGCTTATCGTGTCACGGGGACCTCGCTCACCAGCCACCAACTGATCGCACCGCTACGCAGCCAGTTGGAGGCCGAAGAGTTTCAAATCCTTTTCGCCTGTGCCGATACGGTCTGTGGCGGCTTTGATTTTCGCTATCAACTCGACGTCCTGCCAGAACCAGCGATGCATGTGGACCTGAGCGATTATCAATATCTGGTCGCCGAACATGCCGACGGTCGAGTCGTGGCGCTTTTGACCAGCCATGCGCCGGGTGCGGGGTTTGTTCAGATCAGCACGGTGACGCCTTCCGACGCCCCGCCCGTTGAGTTGACGACGCCCAGCCAGACGGATTTGACCCAATCGCTTCGCCCCTCTGCCACAGGCGATCTGGTGACCCGACTTGAGGCGCGCGGGCGCGTCGTGTTGGACGATCTGACCTTTGACACCGGTTCCGCGACCCTTGGCGAGGGGCCGTTCACTTCGCTGCAGACTCTCGCCGGGTATCTGACCTCCCATCCCGAGGTTCGCATCATTTTGGTCGGTCACACGGACAACACGGGCTCGCTGGAAAGCAACACCGGCCTGTCACGCCAACGCGCACAGGCGGTGCGGCAACGGCTGATCACCACCTACGGTGTGCCCTCCGGCCAGATCAGCGCCGATGGCATCGGTTATCTCGCCCCGCGCGTCTCGAACGCTACGCCCGAGGGGCGCGAGCAAAATAGAAGGGTCGAAGCGGTGATCGCCTCGACCCAGTAAGTCTCTTCCACGAGAATTCGTTAGTGCTTTACCACTTGTCTGGTCCTTTTTCCGCAAAGGAATGGACCAGGAAGTCAATGAAGGCGCGTACTTTTGGCTGGGTAAAGCGCCCCGGCGGGTAGACGGCGTAGATACCTTGGGTCTCAGTCGGAAGTTCAGGGATTGCCTCCTCAATGAGGCCCTGATCCATCGCGTCGGCGTATAAAAACGACGGCAGGTAAGCGATGCCGAGGCCGGAAATACAGGCGTTCAGCAAGGATTGCCCGTCATTGACCGTGAGCCAACCGGCTGTGCGCACCTGACGTTTTTCACCCGACGGCGCGGTGAGTTTCCAGACGGCGCCATTCGATTGGTTCGAATAGTGCAAAAGCTTGTGCTCGTTCAGATCGTCGATCTTCTGCGGACGGCCGTATTTTTGGAAATACGACGGCGCACCGACCATACGTTTGGTGGTTTCCGTCAGCTTGCGGGCGCGCAGGGTGCTGTCTTCCAACTCACCGATGCGCACGGCCATATCGAAGCCTTCGGAAATCAACTCTACATAGCGGTTGTTCAAAACCATGTTCACCGTGATGTCCGGGAATTCCGACAGGAATTCGCCCAGCACCGGCGACAGGTGGTTCACTCCAAAATCGGTCGCGACAGAGATGCGCAACAGGCCCGAGGGCGCGGATTGCATCGAGGTGACGAGGGCATCCGCCTCGCCTGCGTCATTCAAAACACGGCGAGCGCGGTCGTAATAGGCCAGACCGATCTCGGTCGGGGACACGCGGCGGGTGGTCCGATTGAGAAGACGGGCGCCTAACCGGGCCTCAAGCGCAGAAACATGCTTGGAAACGGCGGATTTGGAAATCCCCATCTTCTTGGCTGCATCCGTGAAACCGCCCTGATCCACGACCGTGGCAAAGGCTTCCATTTCAGTCAGTCGGTCCATTTCATCTTACCTACGTTCTTGGCCCCTCATGGGAGAGTTATCCCGCTCAAATCGGGCAAGAATGGGGAAGGCGGGGGACAATAGCGTGGTCTTTCCGGGATCGTCTTGCCTAAGGAAACGCGGAAACAATCGGGAAAGATACAACGTGCCCCGCCGGGCTTTGCCTCCGGCGGGAGTATTTTATGCAACAAAGGAAACGGGTTAGAGGCTTGCGGCGAGACGCGCGCCTTGGTCGATGGCGCGTTTGGCATCCAGCTCCGCCGCCACATCGGCGCCACCGATCACGTGACAGGATTTGCCCGCTGTTTCCAAAGCGTCCGCGAGGCTGCGCTCGGACAATTGCCCGGTGCAGAGCACGATGGTGTCCGCCTCGATCAATTGCAACTCATTGTCCTTGGTGATCCAGAGGCCCTCGGGCGTGATCCGGTCATAGCTGACGCCACCCATCATCTTGACCGCTTTCATCTGAAGCGTGGCGCGGTGAATCCAGCCGGTGGTTTTGCCGAGGCGTTTGCCCGGTTTTTCAGATTTACGTTGCAGGAGCGTCACCTGACGCGCGGGCGGTTCCGGTTGCGGACCTTTTGGCGACAGGCCACCGCGATCCTGCACCGGATCGGTGATGCCCCACTCCTCTTTCCATTCGGTCAGATTGAGCGTCGGGCTGATCGCCGTGGTCAGATACTCCGCCACATCGAACCCGATGCCGCCGGCGCCGATGACCACGGCACGTGGCCCAGCCGTGCGCATGCCGCGCAGCACGTCGATGTAGGTGACGACATTGCCGTGATCCTCTTGCCCGGGGATTTCCGGGTCGCGCGGGGTGACACCGGTGGCGAGAATGACCTCATCGAAGCCATCCAGCATGTCCGGCGTGACCTCGGTGTCGAGACGCACGGTGATGTCGGAACTGGCGATGCTGGTTTTGAACCAATCGACGAGGCCGAAGAATTCCTCTTTGCCCGGCACTTGTTTCGCCATGTTGAGCTGTCCGCCAAGCTCCTCGCTTTTGTCGAAGAGCGTCACCTTGTGCCCTCGCTGATCGGCGACGAGCGCGGCCATGAGACCGGCGGGACCGGCGCCGACAACGGCGATGGATTTCGGCGTCTCGGTCGGCGTGTAATTGAGTTCCGTCTCATGACAGGCGCGCGGGTTCACCAGGCAAGAGGTGAGCTTGCCGGAAAACGTGTGATCGAGACAGGCTTGGTTACAGGCGATACAGGGTGCGATCTCTTGCGGCTTTCCGGCGCTGGCCTTGGCCACAAAGTCAGGATCAGCAAGGAAGGGCCGCGCCATGGAGACCATATCGGCGCAGCCTTCAGAGAGCACCTCCTCGGCGACCTGCGGATGGTTGATGCGGTTCGAGGTGATGACGGGAATCGACACCTCCCCCATCATGCGTTTGGTCACGTCGGTGAAGGCCGCGCGCGGCACGGAGGTCGCAATCGTCGGCACGCGCGCCTCATGCCAGCCGATGCCAGTGTTGAGGATCGTGGCCCCAGCCTTTTCGACCTCTTTCGCCAGTTGAACGACCTCGTCCCAGGTCGAGCCATTGGGGATCAGGTCGATCATCGAAATGCGGTAGATGAGGATGAAGTCCGACCCGACAGCCGAACGGCAACGTTTCACCACCTCAATGGCAAAGCGCATGCGGTTTTCATAGGAGCCGCCCCAGCTATCATCGCGCCGGTTGGTGTGAGTAACGAGGAACTGGTTGATCAGATAGCCTTCGGAGCCCATGATCTCGACCCCGTCATACCCCGCCTCTTTGGCGCGGGCGGCGGCGGTGGCGTAATCGGCGATTTGTTTTTCGATGCCCGCCGCGTCCAACTCGGTCGGTTTGAAGGGCGAGATCGGCGATTTGATCGCGGAGGGGGCGATGCAGTTGGGGCCATAGGCATAGCGGCCCGCATTGAGAATTTGCATCGCGATCTTGCCACCCTCGGCATGGACGCGGTCGGTGACTTTGCGATGGTTCGCGATGTCCTGATCGGTGAACAGACCTGCAGCGCCGGGATAGACCCCGCCCTCGACATTGGGCGCCATGCCGCCTGTGACGATAAGGCCTGCGCCGCCCTTGGCCCGTGCGGCGTAAAAGGCCGCGACGGCGTCCCAATCCCCGCGCTCTTCGAGCCCTGTGTGCATCGAGCCCATCAAGGTTCGGTTGCGCAAAGTGGTAAAGCCCAGATCGAGCGGGGCCATAAGATGCGGATAGTGGGTCATGTCGCGTGCCTCCCTGAGCGTCATATTTGGACGCCAACCTTGGTCCCCAAAATGCGCAGGCGCAGGCAGGATGTCATCCGAAACGCGACGTCAGATCAACGCTGCGGCTTTCTTAATTCGTGCCGGTCTCAAGGCAATGCCGACGGAATGCCCGTTTCAACAGGTCCAATTCCTGCCGCAACAGGTCCATTTCCGCGCGAATGTCCTCGGAAAGCCCCTCCCCCGCGATCATCGACAGCGCATTGAGCACCCGGCCCGTCTCGCGATCCGTCATCACAAAGGTCTGCACCCCGTCGTTGATCAGCTCAGAAGGCACAGCAAAGCGAAAGAACCAGACGCCGTCGCGCTCAGGGTCTTCGGCCAGCGTATGTCCCGGCACCGGCTGATCGAGATAGGTCACTTCGATTTCCGGTAGGGTGGTCACAGCGTCGGGCACATGCAATTCGCCCTCCCAAATCCCCGCCTGAAGCCGCGTTTTGACCAGTGTCACCTCATCCATCGCTCAGTTCCCTCACAGTTCAGCGCGCGGACGGCGCGACAGGGTCAAATCCCGGATGAACACCTGATTCATCTCCGGGCCTTCGAAAATCAGATCGATCCAAAGCTTTTCCACCCGCTTCTCGTTGAGCTTGGTGTAGGCGAGATCGAAATCCACATGGCCTTCTTCGGTGTGAAGCGGCAATTCACGCACCACCTGTTCCAGATTGGGGCCGTGTTTGACATTCAGCCGGGCGAAAATCTCAAGCCCCTTCTCCATATCCACCGCATAGTCCAGCCGCACCAAATGGCGACGCGAGAGCCCGTCACAGACCTCATCCGGCACCTCGATGGAGAGTGACAGGAAAGAGCCGTCAAAACGGAAAACCTCAAGACGCAGACCAAAGGGGGCCAAGTCTTCCTCAGACGTATTGCGAACCTGGCGATAAGTCAGTTCGGAGATTTGACAATCGTGATAAAGCGTCGCCTCGGAGCCGATCAGCGCCTTGTTCGGCACGGCAGAGGCGCCCTGCGGCATGATCGGGCCGCGCCACAACTCGGGGCGGTACGACCAGTCGGTGTAGAGCGGCAATTGCATCGCGTTCGAACCGATCAAAGGCAAAGCGAGACTTCCGTCGGCCACAAAGAGAAACCGATCAATCTCCCACCGCAGCGACCGCGCCTGTCCACGCAGACGACGCAGCGCGGGCAGGCTGAGCTGCTCCGCCATTGTCGCCCGACGCGCCCAGCGCCGGATCGCGATGGAGTTGAACCGTTTTTCAATCAGATTTCTGAGGCGCCGCCGCATTCCAAAACCTTTGCTAAACTCTTGAGACACTTAGCCTGTCTGACTCTTACTATGTCCGACAAAGGTTTCTACTCAACAAACGCGAGAAGAATCCAGAGTTTGGTTCCATTTGAGCAACAGTATTTTAGAGCCGCCCTTCAAAGCATTCCGGGATTGCGGCGTTCGAGATCGGAGACGAAGCGTTCCAAGAGCTTGCGCAGACCCGCCTCCGACATCGGCGCCTCGTCAAAGGGCGTCGCCGTCACGGTGACCAAACGACCCTTGAGGACAAAGAGCGCCCGCCAATATTCATCGCCCTGACCGGCCAGCATATTGGGCGCGCTGTCGCGGGCATGAAGCCAAAGCCGCCCGCCTTCGACGTCGCTTTCGATCAAGGTCACCGTGCGCGCAGTTCCACTGCGCGAGAGAGCCTTGCGCCCGGTCTCAGTGGCAAAGAAGGCCTCGACACTCCGCGCATCGAAACTTTCGCCTTGCGACAAAGGCGCAGAGATCGAGAGGGTCAGAACCGCAGTTTTGCCCTTGAGACCGGGATTGTTGCCACCGCTCAGGCCGGTGCAGCTGCCCAACAGGACGAAGCCACCATTCTGGCCATCGCGCACCGATCCCGTATCGACGCAAAAACCAGAAGGCCCCGCGACAGACAGGCCGGAAACCGGCAGGGTCACCGCACTTGGAGGACGCGGGCCGGTGCCGGGCGTCTCCAAGGTACAGGCCGTCAGGACCATGGCGAAAACCGGCGCCAAGATCACCCAAACCATCTTTTTCATCGGACCTGTCCCTTTTCACGCAACACCCGCCCCCACCACGGGAGACAATTCCGGCACGGCATACAGGGGCTGTCACCGGCTTCCAAGCCACCCGACGTCACAGAGATGTGTCAATCGGCGAATTCCCGCGCTTGGCGGATCGCTTCCCCTGCCCTCATGCCCGTGGTATCGCTCAAGAAACCGTTTTCGAGAGCCGCATGTCCGACCGCACCTCCCCTCCTCTGGCCCCACATCACCCCTATGCGCCGATCATCGCCTCCGCGATGCGGCGCCCCGAGCTTTGGCGCGCGGGTGTGGCAATCCTCTGCGGTATTCTGGCGGGCGTCATTTTGATGCCTTTGGTCTTTGCTCTGATCGGCGTGCTCGCCCCCAATCTCGCGCCATTTCAGTTCGGCGACCGTGGGCTTGCGGTTGGCGCCACGCCCGGCGGGATGTTCACTGTCTTTACCGGCTTCCTGCCGCTGGCCTTTGGAACGATCCTGATCGCGAAATGGCTGCATGCCCGGAGCCTGCGCGACCTCACCGGCCCCGGCGCGCTGATGCGGGCGCAGTTCTTCACCACGCTAAAATGGATCACCGGCTTTACCGTTTTGATCTTTTTCCTGCCCTGGGATGGCGACACGGAGGTCGTTGCCAATCTTGAGCCCCGAATCTGGCTGTTTTGGCTACCTTTCGCGCTTTTGGGGCTGATGGTGCAGGTCGCCGCCGAAGAGCTTTTGTTTCGCGGCTATTTGCAAAGCCAAATCGCGGGGGCGACCGGGTCCTACCCGCTGGGCCTCGCGGCCTCCGCCGTACTGTTCGGGCTCTTGCATCTGAATGGTCAGGCCGAGGGCGTGGCAGCGCTTTTCCCGGTGATCTGGGCCATGGCATTCGGGCTTTTGGCAGGCGATCTGACGATGCGCTCAGGCACCATCGGTCCCGCCATCGCACTTCATCTGGTCAATAACGTCGGCCCGATCCTCTTGTCGGCGCAACAGGATATGATGTCGGGCTTCGCGCTCTTCGTTCAGACCGAGGACCCTTCCGTGCTTCTGGCCGATCCAAAGGTCATGGTGTTCCAGGCGCTGCTTCTCCTCACCAGCTGGCTTATCGCCCGCCTCGCGATCAGGCGTTGATTGCAATTCGTCGGCAAGAGGCTTATCTGGGGCCACAAGTAACGCCCAAGTAACGCCCCGTCACGTAAAGTCCAAAGGCCCGCGCATGAACTGGATCTCGAACTACGTCCGCCCGAAGATCAATTCGCTCTTCTCGAAACATGACACGCCGGACAATCTTTGGACGAAATGCCCTGAGTGCGGCACCATGCTGTTCCACCGCGAATTGGCGGAGAACCAGAACGTCTGCACCAACTGCGACCATCACATGCACATCACGCCGCGCGCGCGGTTCAAGGCGATGTTCGACGGCGGCATTTTCTCCGAGGTCAAGGTTCCCGAACCGATTGAAGACCCGCTGAAATTCCGCGACCAAAAGAAATACCCCGACCGCATGAAAGCGGCCCAGAAATCCACGGGCGAGAAAGAGGCCATGCTGGTCGCCGAGGGTGAGATCGGTCGCACGCCGGTCGTCGCCGCCGCTCAGGATTTCTCCTTCATGGCGGGCTCCATGGGCATGTATGTCGGCAATGCCTTCATCGCCGGTGTCGAGCGCGCGATTGAGCTGAAACGCCCCTTCATCATGTTCTCCGCCGCCGGGGGCGCGCGGATGCAAGAGGGGATTCTGTCTCTGATGCAAATGCCGCGCACCACCGTGGCGATTGAAATGCTCAAAGAGGCGGGCCTGCCCTATATCGTCGTGCTCACCCACCCGACCACGGGCGGGGTGACGGCGTCTTATGCGATGCTGGGCGATGTGCAGATTGCCGAACCCAATGCGCTGATCTGTTTCGCGGGTCCGCGCGTGATCGAACAGACGATCCGCGAGAAATTGCCCGAAGGCTTCCAGCGCGCAGAGTACCTTTTGGATCACGGCATGCTCGACCGCGTCACTCATCGCATGAAGATGAAGGACGAGCTGGTCACCATTCTGCGGATGTTGGGCAACCTGCCCCCGGCAGTCGCGGGCGAATTGCCTGCGCCGAAAGCGGAAGAGACCGCGGAACCGGCCAAACCCGAAACGCCCTCCGCCAAGAGCGGAAACAAGGACGCGCAAAAGTGACGGCCCAAAATTCCGACGTCATCCTCGACCGGCTGATGTCCCTGCATCCCAAGATCATTGATCTTGTCCTTGATCGTGTCTGGCGCCTTCTGGGCGCTCTGGATCATCCGGAACGCAAATTGCCGCCGGTGATCCATGTCGCGGGCACCAATGGCAAAGGCTCCACCCAGGCGATGATCCGCGCGGGTCTTGAGGCGGCGGGCAAGAGTGTCCATGCCTATACCTCGCCGCATCTGGCGCGATTTCATGAACGTATCCGTCTGGCGGGTGCGCTGATTTCCGAGCCCGATCTCATGGACGTGCTCGAAGAATGCGAGCGCGCCAACGGTGGCGAGCCGATCACCTACTTTGAGATCACAACCGTGGCCGGCATCCTCGCCATGTCGCGCGTGCCCGCCGATTACACCCTCTTGGAAGTGGGCCTCGGCGGACGTCTCGACGCCACCAATGTGATCGAAGCGCCTGAGCTGTCGATCATCACGCCGATTTCTATCGACCACACGCAATTCCTCGGAGAAACGCTCACCGCAATCGCGGGCGAGAAAGCCGGGATCATCAAGCGCGGCGTGCCCTGCGTCGTCGGCCCGCAACCGGACGAGGCCCTCGACGTGATCGAAGCCACCGCCGCCCGTCTCGGCGCGCCTTTGCTGCGGTATGGCCAAGAATGGCACGTTTGGGAAGAGCGCGGGCGTCTGATTTTCCAAGACGAAACCGGATTGCGCGATCTGCCCTTGCCGCGTCTTTTGGGCCATCACCAAATCCTCAACGCAGGCGCCGCCATCGCTGCGCTGCGTCACATGGGCTATGGTGACGACGCGCTTGAGGCCGCTCTCACCGACGCCTATTGGCCCGCACGGATGCAGCGGCTCAAAACCGGGCCTCTGATTGACGCGGCCCCCAAGGCCGAACTTTGGCTCGATGGTGGGCACAACCCGGCGGCTGGGATCGCCTTGGCGGAGGCGCTGGAGCGCCTGCCCAAGCGCCCGACCTATATGATCTGCGGCATGCTCAGCACGAAAGACGTCGGTGGCTATCTGCGCGCGCTCAAGGGCCACACGGAACAGCTGATCGCCGTCTCGATCCCGGATTCTCAAGCCACGCTGTCGGCGCATGAGACCGCCGAGTTCGCCCGCGCCGAAGGCTTTGACACCCTTGAGGCCGACAGTGTCTTGTCCGCGATCCAAGGCATCTCTGCGGATCACCCGGAGGCCCGCATCCTGATTTGCGGATCGCTCTACCTCGCCGGGCATGTGCTCCAAACCAACGGCTAAGAGCGGCTTTTCAAACAGACCCTCGAACAGCCACTGTGCGCCCGCGCGTGTTTGCGTTTGGGCGCGCGCACCGTATCTCTGTCTCCAACTGCAAGGAGACAGAACATGGCTTTGGAATTCGGCGTAGACACGTTTGGCGACGTCACATGGGACGAAAACGGCAATGATTTGCCGCAGGGTCAGGTCATCCGCAATGTCATCGCGGAAGGCGTGTTGACCGATCAGGTCGGCCTTGATGTGTTCGGTCTTGGCGAACATCACCGCCCGGATTTCGCCGTCTCCGCCATCGAACCGGTGCTTTCCGCCATCGCCGCGCAGACCTCTAACGTGAAACTGACCTCCGCCGTCACGGTCCTGTCCTCCGACGATCCGATCCGCGTGTTTCAGCGGTTTTCGACCCTGCAAGCGATCTCCAATGGTCGTGCGGAGGTAACCCTTGGGCGTGGATCATTTACCGAAAGCTTCCCGCTCTTCGGCTTTGATCTCTCGGATTACGAAATGCTGTTCGAAGAGAAATTCGAGCTGTTCAAACTGTTGACCACCCAAGACAACGTCAGCTGGTCCGGGCGTCATCGCACCGCGTTGAAACAGCAGACGGTCTATCCCCGCCCCGAACGCCCGATCCCCGTCTGGCTCGGCGTCGGCGGCACGCCGCAATCGGTGGTGCGTGCGGCAGCCAACGATGTCTCCATGGCGCTTGCGATCATCGGCGGAAGCCCCGCGCGGTTCAAACCCTTTTCCGATCTCTACCGCGATGTGCGCAAACAGATGGGGGCGCCGATGTTACCGCTGGGCTGTCATGCGCCGGGCCATATCGCCAAGACGGACGCAGAAGCCCGTGACCGCTATTTCGACGGCTATCGGATCATGCATCAACGCATCGGCGCGAGCCGCGGCTGGCCGCCGCTGACGCGCGAGGCCTTTGAGCACGAGGTGGACCACGGCGCGCTCTTTGTCGGTTCGCCCGAGACGGTCGCCCAAAAAATCGCCGCCACGGTGTCAGTTTTGGGTCTGGATCGGTTCGATTTGAAATATTCCGCCGGTCCCGTGAGCCATGACGCGATCATGGACACGATCCGCCTCTATGGCGAAGAGGTCGCGCCGCGCGTGCGGGAGATTTTGGCAGGGAAGTAAATCTTAGGACTTACTCACCTCACCCCAATCTTTATCCTGCATTTCCCGCAACCGCGACGCCGTGCGCTCAAACTCGAACGCCCCTGCGCCTTCGATATAAAGCCGCTCCGGCTCATCGACGGCGGTGCAGACCGTGCGCACTTTGGCCTCGTAAAGTGCGTCGATCAGCGTGACAAACCGCTTCGCCTCGTTGAAATTGCCCCGCGTCAGACGCGGGATGTCCTCAAGGATCAAAAGCTTCACCGCATCGGCGATCACCAAATAGTCCCCCGGCCCGAACATCTGGCCGCAAAGGTCCCAAAACGTCGCCCGTGCGATGCCGTTGTGAAACTTCGGCAGGACCACATCACGGCCCTTGACCTTCAGCGTCAGGCTCTCTGTCGCGCCGCCGGTCAGGTCGTTCCAGATGTCGTTGATCGTCGCGCGCACATCGCCCGTCACCGGATGGAAATACACCGGCGTCCCGGTCAGGCGCCCCTGTCGATAATCCACCGGCGAATGCAGGTGATGCACCTCGAGCTTTTGTTTCAAAATCTCGATGAAGGGCAGGAAAAGCTGTCGGTTCAGCCCGTCCTTATAGAGATCGTCCGGCACGCGGTTCGAGGTGGTCACGACGGTCACGCCCTTGGCAAACAGCCCCTCGAACAAGCGGCCCACAATCATCGCATCGGCGATGTCCGTGATCTGCATTTCATCAAAGCACAAGAGTTTGATCTCATGCGAAATCTTATCGACCACGGGTGCGATGGCATCCGAGGTTCCGGCCTTGCGCGCCGCCTCGATCCCGGCTTGCACCTCTTGCATGAAGGCATGGAAATGCACCCGGCGCGCGGGCACGGGAGAGTGTTCATAAAACAGGTCCATCAGCATGGATTTGCCACGTCCGACGCCGCCCCAAAGATAAAGCCCGCGCACGGCTTCGGGCTTTTTGCGGCCACCGATCAAGGACAAAAGCCCCTTTTTCGTCGGCAGGTTGGCAAGATCGGAGCGCACCCGCTCCAACAGCGGCAAGACCGTCTCTTGCGCCGGATCGGCGCGCAGCGTGCCTTCGGCCACACGGGCCGCGTAAATGTCCATCAGCGTTGTCATGCCCCGTTCCTACTGCGCCCCAACGCATAAGGAAAGATGATGCGCACCATCTCGATCATTCGATTGACGCCAAGCGCAATTTTGCCGAAACCTGTGGCAAAGGAGACCAAGATGTCCCAAACACGCACGCCCCTCATCACGCCCGTCCTCATCGCCGGCTGTGTCGTCATCGTCATCAGCTTTGCGATCCGCGCGTCTTTCGGCGTGTTTCAGATCCCGATTGCAACAGAGTTCAACTGGCCCCGCGCCGAGTTCTCTCTGGCGATTGCGATCCAGAACCTGTTTTGGGGCATCGGCCAGCCGATTTTCGGCGCCTTGGCAGAGCGCATCGGGGATCGCAAGGCGATCATTCTGGGCGCTGTGACCTATGCGGCGGGGCTTGTGTTGTCGTCCATGGCGGTCTCCCCGCAGGCGCATCAATTTTATGAAACCCTCGTAGGTTTTGGCATCGCGGGCACGGGCTTTGGCGTGATTTTGGCCGTTGTGGGGCGGGCGTCATCAGATGAAAACCGCTCGATGTCCTTGGCCATCGCCACAGCCGCCGGGTCCGCCGGTCAAGTCTTTGGCGCGCCTTTGGCCGAGTGGCTGTTGAGCTTCATGTCCTGGCAGAATGTGTTCCTGCTGTTCGCCGCCTCCGTTCTGGCCTCTCTCGCCGTCCTGCCGATGATGCGCAGCCCGGATGTCGCCAGCAAAGCCGAGTTGGAAGAAAGCCTTGGCGCCATTCTCGGCAAGGCCTTTCGTGACCCGACATACACGTTGATTTTCCTGGGCTTCTTCTCCTGCGGCTATCAGCTCGCTTTCATCACCGCGCATTTTCCGGCGCTTGTGACCGAGATGTGCGGCGCGATTGACCCTTCGGGCACTTTGGCCTCTCTGGGCGTGTCGACGACTTCCGCTCTCGGGGCGATCTCGATCTCTCTCATCGGTCTCGCCAACATCGGCGGCACCTTGTTGGCGGGCTTCCTCGGCAATCGGTTTTCCAAGAAATACCTGCTCGCTGGAATTTACCTCGGCCGCACTTTGGCCGCCGCAGCCTTTATCGCCTTTCCGATCACGCCCACATCGGTGCTGATTTTCTCCGTCGTCATGGGCGCCTTGTGGCTGGCCACTGTGCCACTGACCTCAGGCCTCGTCGCGCATATCTACGGGCTGCGTTACATGGGCACGCTCTATGGGATTGTCTTCTTCTCTCACCAATTGGGCGCGTTCTTGGGCGTGTGGCTCGGCGGGCGGCTTTATGATCTCTACGGCGATTACACCATGGTCTGGTGGGTCGGCGTTGGCATCGGGGCATTTTCCGCCATCGTGCATTTGCCGGTCAAGGAAATCCCCTTGGGGCAACGTGCAGAACGGGCGCTAGGCTAAGTCTTCTGCCGCCAAAAGCCCCTCAGAGATCAGCCGTGCGGCCCAGCCGTCAGGCCCCTCGAACAGATGCGTCTGCCATCCGCGCGAGGCGGCCATGTCGATGTTGTCCTGCCGGTCATCGGTGAACAACAGGCGCTCCGGCGCGATTTTACAATCGGCCTCAACCATCTCGTAGATGATCGAATGTGGTTTGACACAGCCCATCCGGCCAGAGACATAACGCCGATCGAAGTCCGTCAGAAACGGGTACTGGGTTTCGGCATATTCAAAGCTCTCGATCCCGAAATTCGTCAGCGCAAACACCAGCACACCTTTGGCGCGCAAGGCCCGCAAAATCTTGACTGAGCCGGGGATCGCGGGCGTCGCCATTTTGATCCAATCGAAATACCACATCAGGATTTCGTCTTTGAACTCAGGATATTGTGCGGCGGCAGCCTCGATCGTTTTGCGGAAGTCATGGCCCTGATCGACCAGATCGTTCATCGCATGAAGATCGACCGCCTCGAACATCGCCTTGCGCCGCGCATCACCGATCACCGCATCGTAATGCCGCTCCGGCTGCCATTCGATCAACACGTTGCCGATGTCGAAAATCACCGCCTCTATGGTCATGTTGCATCCCTTTTGGCGCCCTGCACGGCGCGTTCCAAAGCATCGAGAAATCGCGAGCGATCCGCCTTTGAAAACGGTTTGCCGCCGCCTTGGTGAAACGGGTCCGCCGCACGCAGATCATACATCAAATCCCGCGTCGCCAGAGCATTGCCGATGTTGGACGGCGTAAAAGCCTCGCCATCGTGTTTGAGCGTGCGCGCGCCCGCCTCGACCGTTTTGGCAGCCAAAGGAATATCGCCCGTCACAACAACATCACCGCGCCCCGCGCGCTCCGCGATCCACATGTCGGCAATGTCCGGCCCATCGGGTACAAAGACCATTTCGACATAGGGATTTTGCGAGGGCCGCAGCCCGCCGTTACAGACAAACAGACACTGGATTTGATGCCGCGTGGCGACTTTCTCCACCTCGGCTTTCACGGGGCAGGCATCGGCATCGACATAAATTTTGGTCACGGGTCTCGTCTTTTTCGTGAGTGAAATACTCAATCAGCCTCCGCCAATGAGCACCCCCGCAGCGAACACCAGTGCGCCGCCGAACACAACCTGAAATGCCGCGCGCATAAAGGGCGTGTTCATGTATTTCTTTTGAATCCAGGCAATCGACCAAAGCTCGATGAACACCACCGCCATGGCGATGAAGGTCGCGGTCCAGAAATGCGGGATCAGATAGGGCAGCGCGTGACCCAAGCCCCCCAGCGTCGTCATCACGCCAGAGGCAATGCCGCGCTTCATCGGCGAGCCACGGCCGGACAGTTCGCCATCGTCCGAGGCGGCCTCTGTGAAACCCATGGAAATCCCGGCGCCCACGGAGGCGGCCAAGCCCACGAGGAAGGTCGTGTGCGTGTCCTGCGTCGCAAAAGCCGTCGCAAAGATCGGCGCGAGGGTGGACACAGAGCCATCCATCAGCCCCGCGAGACCCGGTTGCACCCAGGTCAGAACGAATTGACGATGCGCAGTCTTTTCCTCTTCGCTGCGGGTCTCATCTGTGAGGTGTTCGTCCTCCAGTTCGCCTGCCCGCCGATCGTGTCCGGCCTCCGCCGCCGCCAAACGCCCCAAGAGCGCGCGCGTGTCGGCGTCCTGTGTGCGTTCGGCTGCTTTGCGGTAAAAGGCCTCGGCGCTCTGTTCCATTGCGTGGGCTTCTTCGCGGATACGCTCAAGGCCGAGGTTGCCGATCAGCCAGACAGGGTTCCGCGTGTAGTACCCCGCCACATGTTCGCGGCGGATAAGCGGGATCACGTCGCCGAACCGGCGTTTGTGCAGGGAAATCAACGCCTCGCGGTGCCCGTCCTCTTCTTCGGCCATCCCGTCGAAAATCTTGGCGCTGTCCGGGAAGTCCGCGCGCAGATGTTCGGCATATTGGCGATAGATACGTGCGTCGTCTTCTTCCGACGAAATCGCAAGCGCGATGATTTCCTGTTCGGACAGATCCGAGAAACGTTTGCGATTGGCGATGGTAGAGAACATGGACACCTCAGATTTAGAATGGTTCTAAATTAATCGCCACCTTCATAGTCTGCAACTTATATTGTGTCGAGGGAATACAAAATTCTGCACTTGCACAACTAAACCAATCTGTTTAGTTATTTTCAACAGGCCCTCGCGGTCGATATCGACATCCCTGTCGAGCACTGGGCGGGCCTATAAATGTAGGTCTGCCTTTTTTATGGCCTTTTCACTGGCTATGATCGGGACGAACGCACTAAGATTGCGCCATAGAGAGAGCAAATCATGGCACACAGCAGCCTTATACTCAAAAAAGGACGCAAATTCGATCAGGTCATTGAAGGGGCCCGCACCGTGTTTCTCCGCGATGGCTATGAGGGGGCCTCGGTCGATGACATCGCGCGCGAGGCGGGCGTGTCGAAGGCGACGCTCTATAGCTATTTCCCCGACAAACGCGTGTTGTTCCTGGAAATCGCCGCCTTGGAAACCCGCAGACAGGCCGACGCACACGAAGAGCGGCTGGACGTCACCGATCCGCCAGAAATCGTTCTGCCAGCCGCCGGGCGCAAAATACTAGATTTCGTTTTGTCGGATTTCGGCATCGCCGTGTTTCGCATCGCCGTCGCCGAAAGCGCGCGTTTTCCCGAGATCGGCCAGAAATTCTACGACAGCGGGCCGGGTCTGTTGAAAGAGAGATTGTCGCAATATCTTGCCAGTTGGTGCGCTCAAGGCGTTCTGACCATTGACGATCCCGAGCTGGCCGCCGAACAATTCGCCGAACTTTGCAAGGTGCACCTGTTTCCTGCTCACCTGTTCCAAGGTCGCATCGACGTGGACGAGGCGGAACGGGACAGGATCATCGACAGCGCTGTTACCCTATTTCTGGCCCGATATGGAACCCGATCATGATCAAGACACCTCTGCGACTTCTCGCTCTCTCCCTTTGTGCCCTGACGGCCTGCAAAGAAGAGGCACCTGTCGCCGGCGAACGTGACCCCGCCCTGCCTAAACCCAGCGACCTGAGCTGCGCCATGGATTTGGTAACGCCGCTGATCGGGGAATTGCCTGCGGCTCTCGAGACAATCGACATCCCTGACCCCGTTCGGGTGCTCCGTCCCGGCATGGCCATGACACAGGATTATCGCCCCGACAGGACCAACATTGAAATCGGCCCCGACGGTCGCATTGTCCGCGCGTGGTGCGGCTAAGATCAGGCCGACACATTTCAGATAAAGGAAAAGCCGAGACAGTGATTCTGTCTCGGCCTTACAAGTTGGTTCAGAGCGAGATCCCCGGCGCCGCGAACTGGGTGGGGGCTGTTAAACCGCGACACCGGGGCAAAGCGTTCTCGCTCTGACATCTGTTATGCCTGTCGATCCGGGCCAAATGAGGAACCAAGAAAGAAAAAACATGGGCCATTTTGTGCCCAGAATGTGGCGGCATTCACGATGTGGTGGAGTTTTCTTGATTTACCGCACGATTGGCCCCACTCTTAAGACATGACCATACAAACGCCGACGCCCTTTCCGGGCCAACCGCAGAGCCCCCAAGCCCCAGACAAGGTCGTTTTCGACCGCCACGAGCTTGGCGCGATCATGGGCATTTATGGACGCATGGTGGCCGCGGGCGAATGGCGCGATTACGGCATGTCCTTTCTCAAAGACGTCGCCGTTTTTGCCGTGTTTCGCCGCACCGCCGAACATCCTTTGTACAGCATCGAAAAGCGCCCCAAACTGCGCGGCAAACAGGGGATGTATGCGGTGATTGGCATGGACGGGCAAATCCTCAAACGGGGTGCGGATTTGCGCACCGTGTTGCGGGTCTTCGACCGGAAACTCATTCGCCCGGTCGATTAGCGCCGGTTTCAAAGCCTGCGATGAGCCGTCACCCCGCCGTCGCCCTGCGCCTCGATTCGGGCAATTGCGCGCGCGATCGGCTCGTAAGCCACAGCCATATGATGCGCGTTGGCGTGGATCAGCACCTCTTCGTCGACACAAAGCGCCACATGGCCTTTCCAGAACAAAAGATCACCACGCTGATAGCCGCCTGAGGCCTCGCCCCCGAGGCTTTGCTGCAGATCACTGTCACCCGGACAGGCAATGCCACAGGCCAAAAGCCCCGCCTGCACCAGCCCCGAACAATCAATCCCGAACGCCGAATTACCGCCCCAAAGATAGGGCGTGCCAAAGAACAGCTGCGCGATGGTCACCGGATCGGTGAAAGGCCGCTCTATGGGACGGATGTGGGGTTTGGGGACGAAAGCTGTCTCCGTACCGTCTCCATAGGCGACTTCCATGAATTTGTGCCGCTCATCAACGACCCGAATGCGGGCGCCAAACGACAGGCTGGTGCGCTCTTCGGCTTTGAACGAATCGGTCGGGTAGAGATGCGTGGCGCGCACCGAAATCAGGTGCGTTGCCGCCTGATCCGGGCCAAGCATGCTCTCATCGACATATCCGACATAGCCATCCCGCGCCGCGACACCAAAGGCCCAGCCATCGTGTCGCTCCAGCACATCGAACCCTTCCCCCCAAAGCAATTGCCGGTCGCGTTTGCCGGAGGGACTGGCGCGCAAATCCGCGAGAGGGGTGGAAATCGTCGCACGTTCGGGCATTACGATGGCCTGCCCCGCATGGGCAAATCCATCTAGGGCCACACGCGTGTTGGCGGGGGTCAGGCGACGATCACTCACAGCTTCAACAGCTCCGGAAGCGCGGCAAGAATGGCTCGCGCGCCCTGTCCCACACCGCCTTTTGATCGCGCCGGTTTGGCGGAGGGGTTCCAACCGTAGATGTCAAAATGCATATAGCGCGGGGTCTCCGTCACGAAGCGGCGCAGGAACAAAGCCGCCGTAATCGCCCCCGCCATACCGCCCGAGGGCGCATTGTCGAGATCGGCAATTCCTGGCTCGATCATCGGCTCATAGGGCTCCCAATAGGGCAGCTGCCAGACCGGATCGGCCACTGTCATCGAGGCCTGGGCCAGCACGCTGGCGTCCGTGTCGTCGGTGGCAAAAAACGGCGGAATATCTGGGCCAAGCGCCACACGCGCCGCCCCCGTCAACGTCGCCATGGAGATCACCAGGTCGCTCGGGCTTTCATCGGCCAGCGCCAGCGCATCGGCCAGCACCAGACGCCCTTCGGCATCGGTGTTGTTGATCTCGACAGTCAGACCTTTGCGCGAAGTCAGGATGTCTTGCGGGCGGAAGGCGGAGCCATCGACGGCGTTTTCCACCGCCGGGATCAACACGCGCAGTTGCAGCGGCAGTTCCAGCGCCATGATCATTTTCGCCAGCCCCAAAACCGTGGCAGCACCGCCCATATCCTTTTTCATCAGCCCCATGGACGCGCCCGGTTTAAGGTTCAGCCCACCGGTGTCAAAACACACGCCTTTGCCTACGAGCGTCAGCACCGGACCGGCTTTGCCCCAGCGCATGTCGATCAGCCGCGGCGCACGTGGAGAGGCGCGACCGACGGCGTGGATCATCGGGAAGTTCTGCGCCAAAAGATCGGCGCCGGTGATGACAGAAATTTCCGCCGCGTGATCCTTCGCCAGTGACACTGCGGCGGCTTCCAGCTCCGCAGGCCCCATATCATTCGCGGGCGTGTTGATCAGATCGCGGGTGAGGGCTTCGCCCGCCGCGATGGCCTCAAGCCGTGCGACATCGGCACCCTCGGGCGCAACGAGTTCAGCGTCGGGCGCTGATGTCTTGGCATATTTATCAAAGATATAGCCTGCAAAGAGCCAGCCCAGAAGCTGTTCATCCAGCGCCGCCCCCGTAAGGGTCGTTTCCAGATGATAGACACCTTTCGGCAGAGATTTCCGCACAGCTCCCAAAGCGAATCGCCCGCGCAAACGGTCCTGTTCAGAGCCAAGTCCTGCCACAGCGCCCGCGATGCCCGATGCGCCCGGATAGGTGCAAACGCTTCCCGAAGAGGCGGCAAACCCCTGTGCCTTGATCCAATCGGCCTGCGCGGCATTGAGACCGGCCAGCGTGTCGTCGAGCTGGTCTGGTGTGATCAGATGAAGCGGAAGGGTCGCGCTGCCGGGTGCGGCAAAGGAAAGTGGCATCGAATAGGGCCTTTCTTGAGGATTGCCCCAAGATTAGCCCATCCGATGCCACCTGCAAGCTGGTTCACAGCACCTTTTGGTGCCACATGAACCAATTCTTTTTGATCGCTCCTAAAGCGAGGCGCCCTGAAGGTCCCAAACCGCCAGAAGGGAATTCTCCCCGATCCGCATGAGACGCGCAACACAGGCCGCCAAAGCCGTGCTGTCCTCCGCCAGCGCCAGCGTTTTCACATCCTCGGCCACCTTCGCAAAAGTGACCATGCCGATCTGTTCCGAAATGGCGATCATCGAGCGTGCAGCGCGCTGCATCTCTTCGAAATCGCCTTTCTTATAGCTGCTTTCGACCTTCGACAGCCGCACCGCAAGCTCCTCCATCGCACGGGACACAACCCCGTCTGCGCCGGACGTCCCAAGCTGATTATAAAGCTGATCCAAACGGTCTCGATCAACCTGCACAGACCCATCAGGTCGCAACCTTGCCACCACCATATCAATACCCCAATTTTTCATGCGCCCCACGCGCTATGTGTCGACTTTGACCGATCAGCCTCAAGAAAAGGTTTAATCGGAATAGGTTTTTCACTCGAATTCCTCGAAAACTCTCATTACATTCGCCACGATTATCCCTGACCTCCACAAAGTGAGTTCCGCAGCGATGAAATACGCAAAACCTCTCCCGAACTATATGGTGCAACGTTATCAAGGTTGGAAAGCCACCACATTTTCGGAAAACAAGTCCTGGTATCGCCGTCTGGCAGACGAAGGACAACGTCCCCGGGCGTTCATCATTTCTTGCTGCGACTCGCGTGTTCATGTGACATCCATTTTCGGCGCGGATCAGGGCGAATTCTTCATTCACCGCAATATCGCCAACCTCGTGCCGCCCTTCACGGACGACGGCGACCACCACGGGACATCCGCGGCGGTGGAATATGCCGTCACCGCACTGAAGGTCGCTCATATCGTCGTGCTCGGGCACTCCAACTGTGGCGGTGTGCAGGGCTGTTACGACATGTGTTCAGGCAATGCGCCGGAGCTTGAGGAAAAGTCCTCCTTTGTCGGTCGCTGGATGGACATCCTCCGCCCAGGTTACGAGCGCGTCCTGCAAATTCCGGAGGATCAACGCAAACGCGCCCTCGAGAAAGAATCCATTCTCGTCTCGCTCGAAAACCTGATGACCTTCCCCTTTGTCCGCGAGGCCGTCGAGAAGGGCGATCTCACCCTCCACGGGCTCTGGACGGATATTGGCGAGGGTGATTTGCATCAGTACGATCCCGAAACGAAGTCGTTCTTGCCAGTCTAAAATCCGGTGTGAAATCAGGCAACCAGGCGCAGGACGTTTTCAACGGCGTCCTCTGCCGACACAGCGTGCTCTTCGGTCAGAATGAGCGGCGTATTGGCGACATCTTCCATGCGCGGCGCATCGATCATGGCGCCGGAGGTGACAGAGGCCGAGCGCACGAACATCGGTTTGCTCACCTGCGTGATGATGTGATGGCTGCTGGGCCGAGCCGTTGCGACGGGCTCATCCAGCTCTTCGGGAAAGAACATCACGGCCCCGCTTTGATGCAGATTCAGCGCGATGATGCGGCCTTGGCGGGCTTTTGCGAGATAGTCGGTCATGAGTTTGTCCTTTCAAATGTCGTTATGATCGCGTTCAGGCGGCCTTAGCGAGGTGCGACACGCGCGCGCCAAGGTCCGGGCGATAATCCGGTTCGGAATGGTGACCACCGAGCAAAATGACGTTCGAACGCCGTGCTTCGCGGGTCAGATTGTGGTTGGCCGGTCGGCCTGCGGCGTCGGCTGCGGGCACGTCCCAGTTGAAAAGGAGCCCACCTTTGGCCTCGACAGGCTGACCTGCGGTTCTCATCAGCTTGATCATGTTTCCGTCCTTTCGTCGCGCATCGTTCCTGACCCCCGGAACCCTTGGGATCATGGGAACACGGGTGGTCGGTTGGCGGAAATGGAGCATGGAAACAATTTGAGACATTTGCGATTTTTCCCGCAGATGCACAAACAATATGTCTTAAGAGTCAAAGAGATACCACCCCGTTAAGAGGCGGATTTCAAAAGTTAAAATTCTCTTCATCGCTTAAATTTTGGTTAACTTGTCTTGAGACCCGTGACGGTGATCTGACCCTCCTGCGGCAGCTTTGTGACAGGCTTAACATGGCCTTAAAATTTCCGAATCGCGGGGGCCCGGATGCGATCCGGACTCCCGCATAAAGTGTAGGTCACATCTGACGAATAGCCGCGCTCATTGCAGCATCTTGCCCTCCGGCCAGCGCAGATTTTCGCTCAGGCTGATCTCTTGGCTATCGCCCGCCTCAAGGTCGAAATGCCACGCGAGCACGCCACGCTGGTCATCCATGTCCTCAACATCCGGCTCGGGAGACGCCGACCAGTCCACTTTCAACGCGTCCTGCACAGACACGGAGACGCGGTCCACAACCTCGATTGGCCAGCTCCGTGCCGTCAAGTTCGCGACCTCGATCCGCCATTCCGTCTCCATTTCGTTAGATTTCGAAATTACCCCTCGGTCGCCTTCGTTCTCGGTCAGCAAAACACGTTTGACGGTCACGCCATCCATCGGTCCGAAAGACAGCTCCGCCTCGGCGCCGTCGACCAACGTATCGAAGGCCGCTTCGCCAATGCTCACCCCGTCGCGGATCAACTGCACCGGACCCGGCACCAGCATCTCACCCGTCTCATTGGTGAAACTCGTCATCAGATACCCCACCTCCTCATGCAGCGGCACGGCGCGCACGAAAATCTCCGGCGACAGATCGACGGTGGCCAGAGCGAATTCCACCGCATCCTCGCCCGAATAGAGCGTCGCAGGCGTCGGGTAGCTATAGGTCTGGCTGAGGCCGGAAAGGGTGGTGTTCATCTTCTGCACCATCGCGGGCGATTCCATCACCGGCTCGGCATAGCCCTCCACCATCGCCGTATCCGCCATATTCCGCATCAGCGGCTCGACCGGGCGCGGGTCATAGACGCGCCGGATCAGCGGATAGACCTCACTCGGGAAACTGCGGCGGGTCGGGTCATCCGTGGCAAAGGTCAGCGCGACATCGGTCCAAGGTTCGCCGGTGTCTTGCATGGCGACGACCGAACGCGTGAGCGACAGGGTGCTGTCCTCCGTGTTCAGGCGTGCAGCGTACCGCGGCTGCCAGGCGGCCTCATTGGACATGTAGGTAAAGCTGATCTCGACATCGCCGGCCTGCTCCATGGTCACCGGCAGGGTGATGGAGATGCGGTTCTCATCGGAAGGCACCAAAAGCTCGAGCGCCTTCGTGGCCTCCGCCAGCTCTGCCTCAAGGTCTTCCATGGCCTCTTCTGCGGCCTTGGTGCGACGCTCCGCGTCCTGCTGCGCAAGGCGGGCGGCAAGGGATTCTTCGCGGATCATCCGCGCAGTGGCCGCGCTTTGCTCCGCATCGCTTCCGTCAGACAGCCGCGCGAGATAGGCAAGCGTGTCTTTGGCGGCCTCGGCCTCGAACCCGATTTGCGCAATCTGTGCGCGCCGGTCGTCGATCTCACCCTCCAGCGTCTCGACACGCGCCAAGGCGGCTTTCTCCGCCTCTGAACGAATGAGCAGCGCCTTGGAGATGTCTTCGATGCCGTAAGCCACTGGGCCAAGCTCGCCTCCCTCGACACGGATCTGCATGTTCCGCGCAATCTCCTCGTAGGAATGACGGGTCGGAATGTCGGCAAAGACGATCTCATGCTGACCTTCCGGCAGAGAGACAGTCGCATCGCGCGTGATCATCGCACCTGCGGGATAGAGCGTCGCCTCGGTCACAAGGCTGCGCGCCTCAAAGCGTTCCGCATAGGCGGGCAGCGCGATCAAGGCGCTCCCTGCGAGACAGGTGAGGGTCAGAATGGAGCGCGTGGTAAAATTCGGGAACATGATTTCCTCCTTAAAGGTCGGAGGAAAGGTCCAATGCGGGGCCGACCTGCGCAAGGGGAATTCGGGACCCGGCTGCCCCTGATTTCCCCTGCGGCGAAACCTCGCCGATCCCCCGGCCTCTGATCAGGCCACGGTCTTGGTTTCGCGGCGGTAGCCGTCCTGAAACTTCTCATGGAAGGTCTTGCACAGATCCTCACGGGTGAGCTGTGGCGCGGGCTTGGCCAATTCCTCTGCCCAATCGCCCAGACGGTCGACTGAACGCTCGGATGCACCCACGTCCGTTGTTTTGATGTCGTGATGACGCATCGCGCCGAGATCGATTTTCACTCGAAACATCACCCTACCCCTTCGTTGCATGGCTCTGCTGTCAGGCCGAGAGTAAACATAGCAGCACCACAGTTGCGCCGCGCGGATGAATAAAGTTTAAAGTTAACGCCGTCTCGCGCCCTGAGGAGCCGCGGAATTTCCCTAAATTTCAGAGTATTGCTCGTTTAAAAATCAATGTTTTTCGCGTGATTTCGATGCGGTTGCGACCTGCCCTCTTCGGCAATTGCGACAGGAAAGCGGCCAGTTCGCCGCGAAATGGCCCGATAAAGGCGAATCGTCCAACGAAAAAGGGCGCTCGCAAGCGCCCTTTCGTTAAGAGTTTAGTAAGCCTGTTTGAGCGTCTCAGCCCTTTTTGAGCACCCGACGGCCCAGCAATTCCGCGATCTGCACCGCGTTCAGTGCCGCGCCTTTGCGCAGGTTGTCGGAGACACACCAAAGGTTCAGGCCGTTCTCGACGGTCACGTCCTGACGGATGCGGGAAATGAAGGTCGCAAAATCGCCAACGCATTCGACCGGGGTCACGTAGCCACCAGCTTCGCGCTTGTCGACCACGAGGATACCCGGCGCGGTGCGCAGGATTTCGCGGGCTTCGTCTTCGTCGAGGAAGTCCTCGAACTCGATATTGATGCTCTCGGAGTGACCGACAAAGACCGGCACACGCACGCAGGTCGCGGTGACCTTGATCGAGGAGTCGACGATTTTCTTCGTCTCAGCAATCATCTTCCACTCTTCTTTCGTGTCGCCCGAGTCCATGAAGACGTCGATATGCGGGATCACGTTGAAGGCGATTTGTTTCGGATAGACCGACGGCGCAACTTCCTGACCCGGGACATACATGCCCTTGGTCTGGTTCCACAGCTCGTCAATCGCGTCTTTGCCAGACCCGGACACAGACTGGTAGGTAGAGACCACGACCCGTTTGATCTTGGCACGGTCATGCAGCGGTTTCAGAGCCACGACCATCTGCGCGGTGGAACAGTTCGGGTTCGCAATGATGTTCTTGTTGGAATACATCTCGATCGCGTCCGGGTTCACTTCCGGCACGATCAGCGGAATTTCCGGATCGTAGCGATACAAAGACGAGTTGTCGATCACGACACAGCCCGCAGCCGCCGCTTTCGGGGCGTAGACTTTGGTGGCGTCGGAGCCGACCGCAAAGAGAGCCATGTCCCAACCTGCGAAATCGAAGGTGTCGAGATCCTTGGTGGTCAGGGTCTTGTCGCCAAAGCTCACTTCGGTGCCGAGAGATTTGCGCGACGCGAGTGCGGCGATCTCATCAACAGGAAACTCGCGTTCAGCGAGGATGTTCAGCATTTCGCGGCCCACATTGCCCGTGGCGCCCACGACGACGACTTTATAGCCCATTTGGGTCTCCTCATCAGTCCTAGGGTGACTGGCGCGGAGCCTTACAAGAAAGGGGCTTTGGAGAAAAGCGTTTAATGTGAGATCGCCTGACGCGCGGCCTGAATGCACGCCTTTGCGGCAGTTTCATCGACCGCGACGCTGCCATCCTCCCGGATCGACACTTTTGGGAAATGCACCGTATCAAGATAATTCATGAAAGCCGCGCGCGGGGCCGGGTCAAAGCTTAGCGATTCTGCCTCTGACAGGGTGTCTTGCAGCGCTTCGATGCTCCCCGCCACATGCACGAGCCCCGGCTGGGCAAAGAAGGCCTCGCCGAGGGTGATCACAGGTTTGTCGTAAAAAAACGCCTGGAGCCCGACCGAGGAATTGATGGTCAAAACGGCACGGCTGGCGCGGACCTGATCGAAGGTGTCGGTGTCATTGTCGATGCGGATACGATGGCCGGAAATCTCAACTGCGCGGGTAAGCGCATCGGCCAGAGAAATCTTGGCGGAGGGGTGTTCCTTGATCCGAATGTGCCAGCCCGCGGGCAGAGAGGACGCCGCCAAAGCCAGCATGTCGATCATGTTTTCGACCGACCGCACCCAGCCGGAAAACAGGGTGATCTGGCTGTCATTGGGCACTTGCAGCGGCACAAAGATGAAATTCTCCTGCGCCAAATCGGCACCGGATTTCTGACCCACGTCAGATCGCCTTGAGGCCCGCGCCGTCAGCGTGTCGCCCAACGCCCGCCAGCCCTCGCCCTGCCGATCCGCGCGCCCGGCGGCCCAGGCAGTGTAAAACCGTGGATCGCGCGGCAGAGAACCAAGCGCGTTGACGCCCGTGTGGTCCAGCTGCATCCGGCCCGGAAAAGGGGCAAGCTCGGCGTAAAGCGTCGGCACGCCCGCATCGCGCGCGCCCTCCATGAACAGCCGTCGAGACCCGGTGACACCGTTCCAGCATAGGGCAATCGTGTCGGGGTGACGCAGGAAATAGCGACGCGATCCGTTGTATTGCAGCCTTAAAAGCAATCGCTTGAGACCGCGTCCCATGGCGCCTTTGGGCTGTCTTTTGGCCACGGTCAGCGCGCGTTCGACACGCTCCAATGTCTCCGGAAAATCACGCAAAGACCAAGGGATCGTCCAAAGCACACGGGCGCCGCCGTCGAGCTGCGCCACGGAGGACATGAAGCTGTCTTTTTTCTTCGAAAACCCCTTGAGATAGGTTATCACCACAGCTCGCCCTTATCGTTTTCTTTGTCGCTTTTACATATTGCGGCCCACAGTTTCGTGATCCGCGCCACCTCTATCGATCTAAGCCTGCGGCACGATTTCGACAAGCGATGACAGAAATCTAAAAGCTCAGGTCGGACGAAGATACGAATCGCGATGGGTCCTTTCATCTGATTTGGGGGGAGAATCTTCATCACATGTGCTGCGCGCGCCCAGCCTTCGATGAAAAAACTCCTTATCTTTCCATGCATTATAAGCAAAAAAATGCCGAAACCGACTGCACACTTCAGTATGTGACGCCAAATAGCCACGTTTCATCGAAAACCCCGGCGCCATTACCCCCATACAACTTAAAAGGTTTTCAGCCCGAAACACATATGCGAGATTGGCCGTGAACTTGGCCGGAAAGGTTGAGTGCATCGTCGTAATGGAGATACTTAAAGATGAAAAAAGTTGTCCTCGCTTCTGCGCTCGCCCTTGCGACCGCTTCCGCTTCCTTCGCTGGCGGCTATGAAGAGCCGATGATCGACGCTCCCGTCGTCGTTCAAGAAGGTTCCAGCTCCTCTGCCGGTTCCATGGGCGGCAACGCGCTCCTGCTTCTGCTCGGCGCTGCTGCGATCGCTCTGGCGCTCGACTCCGGTTCCTCTGATGGCACCAGTTCCTCTGGTGGCAACGGCGGCGGCAACAACCAGCCGCCAGACTAAGCCTTGGCTGACATACTGATGTTTTGAAACGGCGGCTCATCAGCCGCCGTTTTCATTTTGAAGTCCCGTTCACCATCTCACCCGGCGCAACACAAGCTGGCCATTCTCGGCCCCGACCCATTGCACGGATTGCACCATGCGACCCTGCGCGTCGATCCAGTAGGTGTTTGTGAATTTGAACGCATCCTTGCGACATGTTTCCCGCATGACACGGGTCGAGGTCGAAATCACCCCGCTCTCCACCGTCTGCGTTTCGCCCGGAACGATGGAACAGCTCAGGATCAAGCGGCTGGTACGATCCTGCCCGTCGAGAAAGCGGTAGGTCTTCTGAACAGTCCCCGCCTGACGCGCGGCGATCAACCCGGCGGCGCCGCCATCTTCGACAGACATCAGATCGTTGCCAAAGCCCCGCGTCGCGGTCAGCATCGGACGATCCAAACTCATACTCACGACATCGCGCGTAACCCAGGTCGTCACACGGCCATTCTGCCCGTAGATAGAGGCCATACCATAGGCGCCGGTCTTTTCGCGCAGCACGAACATCAAGGGCGCGCCCTCGAACTCTCTGAGCGCATTGGCGATCATGACATTCGGATCACCCGGGCCGGTGGCGGAGGCGTTCCGACCAAAGGCGGCTTTGATCATCGCGCCCACCTCATCCAAGGTTGCCTTTGTGCGATCGGTGGCGACATCGTTGCCACAGGCCGACAGCGCCAGCCCCGACACCAGCAGAAGACCCAAAACAGCTTTGTGCAGACGCGCAGCAGTCAACATCTCTCTCATCTCCAGAACCGGCCCCACCGATCCTCGACCTCGGCCTGCCCCGCATCGCGCACGCGGTCATAGAGGCGACCGGAAAGATCGAGCCGCGCGCCACCATCGCGTGACAGCGAATTGAGATTGAGGTCACGGGTCTCTGCGGTCGGGGTGCCGATGAACCAATCCACCGGCATGGAAATCCGAATGCCCTTGTCAAAAGAGCCCTCGCCGAAATCCTCAAAGGGCACATCGGTCAGCGTCGCATAGGCACCAACACGCCAGCCGTTATTGAATTCGCGGTCAAGCGTCAGCGTCGCGCCCCAGTCCTCGGCCAGATAGCGACCGACATCAAGCTGGCCGTGGAAACCGTTGCCGAAATCCATGTAACCGGAGACATGGCCCGTCACCACGTCATAGTCCTGAAAGCCGAACGGGTCGTCGTAATCGCGTTGCTGGACATAGGCCACCTCGGCCCCGATGGCATAGGCATTTTCCGGCTTTTTCCAAAGCACTTCACCAGCGACACCACCGAACATCCGCTCAAGGTAGCCCACGGAGACACGCGTAAACACGTTCTCTGCCGGATGCGCATACCAGTTGGCGGCCAGAGAATTCAGCTGAAACTGATTGGAATATTGCGCTGCATTCGAACGTACCGGCGGCAGGGCATCGTCGTCGCTGTGGGGCTCCAAGTCATCAACGTTGCCCGTCAGCTTCAGCGACGCGGTGCTGGTCAGCGACAGCCCCGGCGCGACTTCATAGGACAGATTGCCCCGCAGGCCCAAATCGGCGCGGATCGGGCTATCCGGATCGAACAGCGTGGCGCTCAGATAGGGGCTCACACTCCAGTTGAAATCCGGATAGGCGCCCTCGGCGCGCACCATCGGATCAGAGGGCAATGCGCGCGGGTCGACAAACTGCGTGACAGCGAGCATTTCGCCGGCGGGCTCGAATTCGAGCTGTTCGATGGCGCGGCGCGGGATCACGGTGGATTGCACCGGCATGCCCTGGACCACTTCGGTGAACACAAAGGTCTCGACCGAGGGCGGGAAGGCGCGGGAGGCAATCCGTGACAGACGCCCAAGCGCCTGAGCATGCGCCGGATAGCGGGTGTTGCGGAATTCGATCTCAGCCCGGGTGGCGGTCAAAGACATCGCCTCAAGCGTCAGCCCCTCTTTGGCCATCGCCCCGGCAAGCGCCTTGCGAATACCCGGCGCATCGCGCCCGTCCTCGATCCAGGCCCCGGACCAACCCAAGGCATCGGCGGACCGGCTCGGGCGTTGTTTCACCGGCAAAGGCGCGGTTTCGATCCCGCCTGCATAGGCCGGGTTGTTTGGATTGAGATGGCCGCTGATGCCGAACCCGAAGGTGTCGCCATACATATACGCCATGGTCATCGAGATATTCGGATGGATCGCGTAGGACAGCCCGACGTTGTAGGGCGAGGCGTGGTCGAGAATGCCGCGCTCGGTCTCTGCGACATAGGCGTCCGACGAATATTCGGCCAGAAGCGTCAGCTTGTCGGTGAGCGCATAGTTCAAGCCGCCAAAGGTGCCCACGGGGCCACGGAACCATTGCCCGGAATTCAACGTGCCGCCGGTTTCGACCACCGTTTCGTCGCGCTCGCCAAAGGACAGGCCAAGGGAATTCTCAGAGGCCAGTCGGCCCCAGCCCAAGCCGCCCGTGACTTTCAGCCGCGCGCCGATGGATTTCGTCGCAACGATATATTCGCTGCTCAAAAGACCCGTTCCGATGAAGTCGCGCAGACCCACGGCGATGGCGGGGCGAAGCGCGCCCTCATCGACAATCTGATAAGACAAATCAAAGGTCCGGTCCCAATAGATGTCAAACTCATCGGTCAGATCATCCGTGCCGGTATAGCTAAAGCTCCCGCTCAGTTTCGGCGTGATCTGGAAGGTCAACGTCGAGCGCCGCATCGGGCCGAAACGGTTGTGCGACAGGCTCAACTGACCATCCGGCGCCACCTCGGCCGTGGGCATATCGAGCAGGCCCGGGTTGCCATAAAAGCCGTAATGCGTGCCTGAGGCATTCTGGGCCATGGCAGCCTGACCATGGAGCACAGCCAGAGACCCGGCCACGACAACACTCAGGCCAAACCATTGCGCCGCGTCCCGATGTGCCGCTCGTGTCCTCTTTACCATTGCTCGGTTCCCCACCGCTTTCTTGTTTTAGGCAGACTAAAGCGTTTCACATTAAAACTGAACACAGATTTCCAGAAATCGCGGACCGCGTGGCTGTTGTGGGCTTTATGCCTCGCGCTGCACTTGTGGCGCCGGGTATCCGTCCAGTCGATCGGTCACAACCTTGCGCAGCATCTCCGCGTTGCCACCCTCAATCGCGCTTTGGATTTCACGCAGCATTCCCGCAACTTCGATCTGGCTCAGCATGGCTTCTTCAGCGCGGAGAATTTTGGCATGCGGCGTTTTGCGGAGATTGTCGAGCGTGACAAACAGTTCTTCGCACAGCTTCTCGCCAGGACGCAGGCCGGTGATCTGGATCTCGATATCGCCTTCGCCGGTCGCGGGGTTGAACACCCTGCGCCCGGAGAGTTGGATCAGCCTCCGCGCCAGATTCATGATTTTCTGCGGCTCGCCCATGTCGAGCACAAAAACATCGCCGCCCTCGGCATAGGCCCCGGCCAAAAGCACCAGACGAGAGGCCTCGGACACGGTCATGAAATAGCGGCGCACATCGGGATGCGTCACGGTGACCGGACCGCCCGCTTCGATCTGGGACTGGAAAAGCGGCAAGACCGACCCCGAAGAGCCCAACACATTGCCGAAACGGACCATGGCGAATTTGGTGTTCGGCGCGCGGGTCTGGATGTCCTGGATCACCAGCTCCGCGATCCGCTTCGTGGCCCCCATCACGCTGCTCGGCCGCACGGCCTTGTCGGTGGAAACAAGGATAAAGCGCTCGACCTTTTCCTCGACCGCCACATCCGCGAGCGTTTTGGTGCCGATGATATTGTTTCGCGCGCCCTCGATCTCATTGTCCTCGACGAGAGGCACATGTTTGTAGGCCGCGGCATGGATGACGATCTCCACCCCCTCTTTGCGCATCACATTGCGCAGGCGGCTGGCATTGGTGATCGAGCCGAGACAGGCCTTGATCGGGATATTGTGCTTGTCCGCCCGATCTCGCAAATCGCGATCCACGGAGTAGAGATTGAATTCGCTGCGTTCGAAGAGAATGATTTTCGCAGGGCGGCAATTCAATAGCTGTCGGCAAAGTTCCGATCCGATCGAGCCACCGGCCCCCGTGACCATCACGACGCGCCCGGCATAGCTCTTGGCAACCTCGGGCGTTTCCAGATCGACTTTACCGCGCCCCAGAACCTCATGCGGCTCCACAGTACGCAGCCTGGCGTTGCCGCGGTCGGCCAGAAGGTCGATGAAAGACGGCAGGATTTGCACCTCGATCTCAGCACGCTCGCACATGGCGACGATGGCGTTGCGGCGTTGACGGGCGGTGTCAGGCAGGGCGATCATCAGCTTGGCTATGGAATTCCGGAACACTTCGCCGACAAAATCCGCAGGCGACAGAACCGGAATGCCGCCGATTTCCATGCCATGCATTGTCGGATTGTCATCAAAAAATGCCACGACCCGCATGTCCACGGACTGGCTGAGCGCGGAGGCCAGTTGCACCCCTGCGGCACCGGCTCCGAAAATGGCGACCGTTTTGCGTTTACGCATATGTTCGCGCAGATGCCCGAGAACGGCCACAGCAATGGCGCGCGCGCTGACCATGCCGGAAAAGGCAAAGGTGCCGAAGGTCAAAACTGTCTCAAAGACCTGCTCACCTTGAAGCACCAGAAGGGTCACAAAAAGGGTCACAGCCAAGGCAAAACTGGCCCGCGCGATATTCAGAACGTCGGTCGAATTGAGCATCACCAGTTTGATGCGATGCAAGCGCAGCCCAAACACCAGAGCCGTCCCCGTCAGCAAGACGACCGGATAGGCCCAAAGCGTTGCAGCCGGCCATTGCACAAGTTTCGTGCCTTGCAGGAAAAGATTGGTGATGGAAAGGGCCAAGGCGATGATCGCGACGTCCGCAACCAAAAGCGTTGCCCGCACAAGCTTATAGGGCAAGGAGGTCAGCCCAACGATCAGCATTTTTTTGTACAAAGCCAACTCGCTCTAAAAGTGTAATCCCGCCCCTTGTATCTTTAACCCTAAAATATGCATAAATGGTAAGTCCAGCCAAAGAATTCGCTTTCTGCGAAAGTTTGGCGAGGGTCGGCAAAACCACGCTCAGATTTTCAGTTTGCGCAGGGCTCCCATCACGGTTTTCATTATAATTTCCATATCAAAACAAAGAGTTGAATTTTTTTGATAGATCAAATCCAGACGTGCTTTTCGGGGCACGCATTGAACACTATAGACATGATCCGTCTCTTCCGCACTCCGACACGGCGCCAAAAGCCGCGTCTCATGTTCGTGAAAAACCAGTGAGGCAAGCCCGGTCACCCCCGGTCGACTGCGCAAAGCCGGCACATAAATCTCCGGGAACTTTTCAACGTAAAGGCGAAGTGGCGGGCGTGGTCCGACAAAGGACATATCGCCTTTGAGGATGTTCCAAAGCTGCGGCAGTTCATCCAGACGGGTGCGCCGTAGCATGGCGCCGGTGCGGGTAATCCGGTGATCTTTATTGCCGCCGGACACGCCATGATCGGCGGCATTCACCGTCATGGTGCGGAATTTGATCAACTGAAAGGCCCGCTCCGGGGTCTGCATCCGTTCGGATCGAAACAGGATCGGGCGCCCATCACGCAACAACACAAGCGCGGCAATGGCGATCATCACCGGCAAAAGCAACGCCCCGAGCAGCAGCGCAAAGAAGATGTCAAAGAGGCGCTTCCCGAGTGTCATTTCCGTTCCAGACATCTTTGCCAGTCGGCTATGATGTCCTCCGCCGAGGCGTCGAGGTCAACCCCCGGACACAACTTTGCCAAAGCGGCACAATCGAGCGTGATGTTCTGATGGCCGGGATCGGTCTGTGGTCTCGCCTGCCACGGAACCTGCGCCGCCTCGAGCAGGGCGTTCATCTCGACAGGACGTGTTCCCGCCAGATTGAGGCAGGTAGGCAAAAGCCCCTCATAATCTGACAATGCTTTGAGAACATGAAACAATTTGTGAGGCCCGATATAGGACCGTCGCGGTCCGACGCCATCCGGAAAGACATCCAAGATCAGAGGCCCATCCGCATCCGCACGCGCCACGGCATTGCCAATCAACATATCCGCCCCCGCGACATTGCCAATCCGAAGCGCACAAATGTCGAGCCCTTCTTCCGCCGCACGTCGCAGAGCAAGCGCCTCCATCGCGGCTTTCGCAGCACCATAGGCATTGAGCGGGTCAAGCGGGTCGGTTTCATGAAAGGCACGCCCCTTTCCCGCGCCATAGACGGCAGAGGAAGAGGCCACAAGGACACGTGGGATACCCGCCTTTGCGGCTGCCGTGATGGCCTGATCGACAAGGGTCACATTGGCCTGCATCGCCTCAGGGTCGCGCTTATCCCCCGCCTGCGCCGCGCCGCTAAAGACCAAGACCGCGCGAAAGGGCGCCTTTCGATGCGCGGCGATGAGGGGCGCGGGATTGGAAAAATCGGACCAGATAAACCCATGCGCCGCCGCAGGGACTTCATCGCGGAACTGCCAGACCATCCGGGGATTTTGCGACACAGGTTCAGCGCCACGCAACAACCGACCGATACGACCGGAGGCTCCAAGGAACGCGATGCGGGTCTCAAGCATGAAAGGCACTCCCAATTCAGCATGCCCCCTCATGCTAACCCGTTTAGAACCAACCTGAAATCAGAGATTTCAACGCCACGTTCACCTGACGGCTCACCCGTCAAACCGCATCGGCAACATGAGATTGAAGACCGAGTCCGTCAATTCGGCAGGGGCCGCCGGAAGTCTGGCGCTGCGCACTGCTGCGATGGCCGCATTGTCCAACGCCGCACTGCCCGAACTTTTCGAGACGCTGACGCTTTGCAAAGCACCGCTATGCGCAACTTTGATCAGCAAGGTCACGGTGCCGGAGCCGCCTCCGCGCGGCGCGCGTTTGCGGCGTTCAATCCGTGAGCGAACGACGGACTGCCACTTGCTCAGCGCCGATTGCCGCGCGGCTTTCGACAGACCTGCCGCCTGTGCGCTCTGCGCCTGCCCGGCCTGCGCACCGCCACCGCTGCCAGCGGCACGGGTCGCGTTACTCGTGCGCTCGCTGCCTGCGCGCGCTTGCTGGGTTGTCTCTGCGGGCTGGGCCTTGGGCGGCTCTGCTGGTTTCGGAGGTTCTGGCGGTTTCGGCGGCGGTGGCGTGGTCGGCACCTCAGGCTCGGCAAAGCTTTCTGCCGTCTGCTGCGGCTGCATCGGCAGCGGCAGTGCCTTTTGCGACGGGGCCAGATCGATCTCCGGCAGGTCCAATTGGGGTTGCTCCGGCATCACCGGCGCCTCGGGACGCGGCATGTCGAGCTGTTCGACGGGCTGCTCGATAGGTTGTTCCCACCGCTCCACCATCGCCGCCAAAGCCACATCAGAGGCCTGAAGCGTCAGATGCGCCTCGCCGCCAGCACCAGCCGCTTCGGTCCCCGTGGAATTGTCCGCAAGGCTGACGGCCGCCACGGCCAAATGCGCACCGACGGCCAGCCCCACAAACACGGTTCCTGTGAGAAGTCGTTTCATCATGCGCCTCCCCCTTGGTTGGTGACCAGCTCCACCTGCGAAAAGCCGAGCGCCGAGAGTTTCGGCAAAAGCGCCGCAACATCTTTGGCGGGCACTTCGCGGTCTGCGTGAAGGGCAATGCTTGGTCCCGCGCTGCCCTCACAGCCGCCATCGGCACAAAGTCTCAATCGCTCGATTTCCAAGGCATGGAGCGCCTCTTCCGTGCCCTGAGCCTCTTGAAACGCCAAAAGACCATCGCGCCCGAAGAACAGCGGCAAAACGGCCTCAACCTCGGCCTCGACACCCGCGTCGGGCAGGTCGACCTCGATGGGCGCAGGTGGCGCGATCTGGGCGGTCATCAGGAAAAAGATCAGCAAGAGAAAAACCACGTTGATCATCGGAACAACGCTCTCGGCAGGCGCTTGGCGGGGCTTGTTGGAAAAATCCATGTTGCTCACTCCACCAGCACGAGGTTGCTATAGCCTTCGGTGCCGAGCCATTCCATCACCTCGATCACCCGTTGAAGCGGCACCTCTTCGTCGGCGCGCAGGATGATCATGTCTTCGGGGCCATCCATCAATCCTGGCAAAGCGGCGAGGATGTCTTCTTCGCTGCGCGCCGTGCCGTTGAGGTGCAGGGCCTCATCGTCCACGCGGATCAAACGCGCGGGGCCAGTGTAACCGCTCGAAGCGCCGCCGCCCAAACTCAATGAGAGCTGCGCGGGCGTACCGAATTGCGAGGCCAGCATGAAAAAGACCAAAAGCAGGAACACGACGTCGATCATCGGCGTGAGCGACATCCGGTGTTTGCGCCGGGGTGCGCCGAAATCCATGGTTCACTCCGCCGCTTGAGCGACGCTCAGGCGGGTGTCCTTCGGCGCACGGGAGCGCAGGAACACGCGGGTCGCCATGTCTTCTAATTCGTGACGCAGGCGGTCGGCCACGGCCTCGAAACCGGTGAAGGCGATGGAGGCGGGGATGGCGACGGCCATACCGGCGGCGGTGGTCAGAAGGGCTTCCCAAATGCCGCCCGCAAGCATCGCAGGATCGGCTTTGGCACCGGCTTCTTGCAGGGTTTGGAAGGCGGAAATCATGCCCAAAACGGTGCCCAGCAGACCCAAAAGCGGGGCGATCGTGGCAATCAACTCCAACGGGCGCAGGGCGGCACGCGTACGCTCCAAGTCTTTCTTGGCGAGACGCGTGGTCTCAGCCTCTGCTGCAGCATCGTCAAAGGCGGCGTTTTCATGCGCCTCGAAGGCCTCGCGCAGGAACCGCGAGCGCAGGCCCTTGCGTCCAGCCAGCACGTCGCGCGCGGAAGCGCTCTCGCCGTCCGCCCAAAGCGTCAAGGCGCGTTCGCTGACCGCCCGGCTGCGCCATGCGCCCAGATAGGCCAAATCCCAAACCTTCCAGAGGATCAACGCAAGGGTGATTACCGACAGCGCCGCAATGGCCCAGATCGACGGGCCACCTTGGGCGAGAAAATCGAACAGAGTTGAGAAGAGAGCCGAATCATCCATGTCAGTCACCATACAATGCGTGTAGCTGGCTGATCCATTCAGCTGGCGTTTGGCCCCGGATAAATTATCCTAGTCTTTTAGTCAAGTTACCTCCCTCATTCCCGACTGAGCGCCACCACCGGGTCGAGCCGTGCCGCATTGCGCGCCGGAAGGAACCCGAAGGTGATGCCAATGAGGGTCGAGGACAGGAAGGCTACGACAATTGCTGTGGTCGAAAAACTGAGCCGGATGCTTGAGGCGAATTCCTCGATCAGATAGCCGCCTGTCAGCGCACCGAGGATGCCCAAAATGCCGCCCACGAAACAGACCATCACTGCCTCGATCAGGAACTGGCTCACGATGTCGGATCGCCGCGCCCCGATGGCGATCCGCACGCCGATTTCCTTGGTCCGCTCGGTGACGGAGACCAGCATGATGTTCATCACGCCAATGCCGCCCACGACCAGCGAAATCACCGCGATCATCGCCACCAGATAGGTCAGCGTCTCCGTGGTCGAGGTGATGGTTTCGCGGATCGTGTCGGTGTTCGACAGAAAGAAATCCTTGGTCCCGTGGCGCGAGGTCAAGAGCGCAGAAATCTCCGCCTCGGCCAGCGTCATGTCGTAATCATCGGCCACACGCACGCCGATGCTGTCGAGATTGTCCTGACCGGAGACCCGCGCCATCGACGTGGTGTAGGGCACCCAGACGTTGAGCGACGAAGGCCCGAAGGTGGCGCCCGTGGATTGCACGATGCCGATGATCCGCACCGGGACATGGCCCAGAAGGATCACCTCGCCCAGAGGATCGGAATTCGCGCCAAAGAAAGTCTCCTGCGTGTCGGCGTCGATGACGGCGACTTGGGCGTAGCTGTCGACATCATCTTTGGTGAAGACGGAGCCAGAGACGGTTTCATAGGAATGCACTTGGAAATAATCGCCCGACACGCCGTTGATCGCGGCGGAGGCTTCGGTGTTGCGATAGCGCACGGTGGCCGAGGAGGACACGGCAGGCGACACGCTGTCGGCCAGATCCAAAAGTGCCAAAGCCGCCGCATCCGACGGCACAAGGGTTTCGATCCGCCCTTGGTCACGGGCGCCAAACCCCGACCCCGCCCGCACGGTGATCGTGTTGGTGCCCAAGGACGAGATGTTCTCCAGCACTTTTTCCTGAGAACCATTACCCAAAGCCACGACCAGCACCACGGAAGCAATGCCGATGATGATGCCCAGCATGGTCAAAAAAGACCGCGTGCGATGGGCCAACATGGCCTTGAGCGAAATGTTGAACGCTTCGACCAACCGCCGCAGACCGGCGCCGAAACCGCCGCGATCCGCGCTCTGGCGTGACCATTGGGCGGTTGGAACAGAGGTGTCCTCTTTGCGCGTGTCGGAAATGATCCGCCCGTCGCTGATCTCGACGATCCGATGCGCGTGCGCCGCGACATTCGGATCATGCGTGACCATGACGATGGTGTGACCTTTGGCGTTCAATTCCAAAAGCAGATTGATCAGGTCCTCGCCGCTTTTGGTATCGAGCGCGCCGGTGGGCTCATCGGCGAGGATCACTTCGCCACCGTTCATCAAGGCGCGGGCGACGGAGACCCGCTGTTGCTGCCCCCCCGACAATTCGGACGGCCGGTGATCGAGGCGGGTGTCGAGGCCCAACTGTTCCAAGAGTTCTTTGGCGTGATCACGTCGGGCCGCGCGGCTGGCACCGGCGTAGATCGCGGGCACTTCGACATTGCCGACCGCATCGAGATCAGAAAGCAATTGATAGCGCTGAAAGATGAACCCGAAATGCTCGCGCCGGAGCTGTGCCAACTCATCGGGGCTCAGATCGCTCACATCCTTGCCGTTGAATGCATACTGCCCGGCGCTGGCGCGATCGAGGCAGCCGAGGATGTTCATCAGCGTCGATTTGCCGGAGCCGGAGGTGCCTATGATGGCAACCATTTCGCCGGGATAAATGTCGATGTCGACGTCACGCAGCACGGTGATGGTTTCATCCCCCGCCTGAAAGGATCGGCTGATGCCACGGGCGGAAATAAGCGGCTCTGTCATCTTAGAACATCCTTCCCGGACCCATGCGGGTGTTGCCGGAGGTGTTCACGGAGACGGCCCCGCCGGTGACCACCAGATCGCCTTCGTTGAGACCAGAGACGATCTCTGCCGTGACCTTATTGTTCAGACCGACCTCGACCTGACGGGCTTCGCGCGTGTTGTCGCCCTCGTCGTAAATCTCGACCATATAATAGCCCTCCGGCGTGCTGCTGAGCGCCGACGACGGAACGGTCAACACATCGACCGCCTCGTCCAACACGATGGACACCTCGGTCGTCATGCCGATGCGCAACAGATGGTCGGGGTTATCCACTTCCAACCGTCCGTTGTAGTAAATCGCCTCATCCGTGCTGATCGTGTCGCTGTCTTCGATCTCGGAGGGCGCTGGCTCAACGTCACGCACGGTGGCCTCAAACGCCTTGTTCGGCTCGCCCAGAATGGAAAACCGCACATTTTGCCCCGGCGCGACATGCACCACGTCGGCCTCGGAAATCTCCGCCTTGACGATCATGTTGTCGAGATTGGCGAGTTTCACGATGGTCGGCGCATCGGTACTGGCGTTCACCGTCTGACCCGCATCGACCACCACGGCCACCACCGTCCCGGCAATGGGCGCGGTGACTTTCGTGCGATCGAGCGCGATCTGGGCGGTGGAGACCTTGACCTCGGCACTGGATTTCTGCGCGTTCAGGGCGTCGAGTTCGGCGGTGTAGACCTCAAGCGTCGCCTCGGCCGCCTCGACATCCTCCTGCGAGGCATAGTTTTGCGCATGCAGGCTGGTGACCCGTGTCAGGCTCAGTTCCGCCTGTTTGATATTGGCGCGTTTCGCGGCAATCTGCGCCTCGATATTGGCAAGGTCCGCCTGCGCCTGCAAAAGGTCGTTTTGCTGATCTTCGCTGTCGATCTGCGCGATCAAATCGCCCGCATCCACCGCGTCCCCCAAGCTCACGGCCAGTTCCTCGATCTGGCCAGAGGTGCGCGCGCCGACGCTCACCAACTGGCTCGCCTCGATCACGCCGGAGGCCAGCACGGTTTCCTGCACCGTCCCGCGTGTCGCGCGTGCGGTTTGCGGGATGACCGCATCATCTTCACCGGACAATTGCGTCCAGCCGACAAATCCGACCACAACAACGAGGGCCAAACCTAAGAGACGAAACGGCGTTTTCATGAAAGTCCTTTCACGGCCCGAATGGCCCGACAACATCAGCGATCAGAGTAATGATACGGATGTAAGTCGGCTTTCCGTCGCGACCAGACGACAAAATGCCGCCGAGCACATGACCCGACGGCATCTAGCAAAGTCTTCCTATGTCAGTCTGTGATCACTCCACGGCGCGCAATTGTGCCACGGGTTCAAAGGTTTCCTCATAGTGATCCAGCTCCGCCTCATACCAAGCCGTGCCTCGCGTGGCCCCGCCCAAAGCGCGGAACAACTCGGCCTCGGCGGTCGCGGGCAAAAGCGCGTTGAAGACGTCCCAACCGGAGGCCTCGGGGTGCGCATCAAAGCCAAGCACCTGCCCCTTGAGCCCGGTGATCAGCGGCATCAGCCCGCCAGAGTAGACGCTCGGCACATGGATTGCGATCTTGTCGATGGGTTGAAGCACCACAGGTTTGCAGCCCGCCAGCGCCTCGCGCACCGCCGATTTCGCCGCCGTGCGGAAGGCATAATCGGAGCTGTCCACAGCATGGTGTTTGCCATCTGTGAGCGTCACTTTGACATCCACGACCGGCAGGCCATTCGGCCCCTCGGCCAGCGCGTCGCGCACCCCCGCCTCGACCGCCGACATGTAATTGCGCGGCACGGCGCCGCCTTTGACGATCTCCTCAAAAACAAACCCTGCGCCACGGGCCAGAGGTGCCACCTCGATCACCACATCGGCGAATTGCCCGGCACCACCGGATTGTTTGCGGTGACGATAATGGGTGCCGCCTACGGTTTGAATGGTTTCGCGCAGGGCGGGCGGGATCGGTTGCATGACCACCGCGACGCCGAAAACTTCGCTGAGTTTTTCAACCACGCGGCGTTCGTGAAGCTGGCCTTGGGTGGCGAGGATGGTTTTGCCGGAATGCGGGTCCTGTTCCACCGCCAGCCCCGGATCAATCTCCGCCAGTTTGCCCAGCGCCGTCGACAAGCGCGCTTCGTCGCGTTCGTTTTCCGGGCTCAGAAGTACGCGATTTTTCGGTTTGTGTGGCACGGCCCAATCGGGCGTATCAATCGCACCATCCGCGCCATAGATCGGCGCACGCAGCGCGAGGTGATCGGTTTTGACCGTCAGAGCAACTTCGCCGGGCGCGAGATCCGCGACGGGTGTTTTCGTGTCGATGTCGACAAGCGACCCAATCGCCGCGCCCATCAAATCAGAACCGGGTTTGAGCGTCTCACCGACAGCCCGGATCAACACCGTCTTGCCAAGGTGTTTGACCTGATCGGCAAAAATGCCCACGGCCACAGGCGTCTCGCCAAAGCGATCTGTGAGCGCCTCGACCCCCGGCACCTCGTGGCGCAGGCTTTTCATCAGACGCGTCAGCCCGTTCGCCTTCGCCGCAGACCCTAGGAAAGCCGGGATGAGGTCGTGATGTTGCAGCACCTTGGTGGCGACATCGTAAAGCTCATCGGACATCGGTTTTCGGTCTTCGATCAATTCTTCCAACAGATGATCGTCGAAATCGGAGAGATGTTCCAAAAGCTCGGCGCGGGCTTCCTCTTCGCGGGCGCGGGCGCTGTCGGGCATTTCCACCAGAGCGGAGCGTTCGCCCTCTTTAAAGGCCCAGGCGCGTTCGGAAATCAGATCGACCATGCCGGTGATCTCGCCGCCTTCGCGGATCGGCACTTCGCGCAGCACGATCCCGTGCGCGGAATAGGTTTGCAGAGCGGCGGCGATCTCGGCGGTGCGGTCGGTGGCGGCGTCGATCTTGTTGATGAAAATCATCGTCGGCAGGCCGGAGGCCTCCAAGAGGCGCAGGTAGGGCGCGGCCAGAACGGCGGCCTCGGCTTCGGCGGGCACACAGAGCACGGCGGCGTCACTGACGGCCAGAGCGGAACCTGCCTGCGCCAACCCTTCGGCGCCGCCGGGGCAATCGAGCATCGCCCAGTCTTGATCGAGGTAATGGAACCGGGTCACTGCGGTCTCGCCGAACAGGCGCAGGCTTTGGGACGTGCCTGCATCCAGCCCGGCGAGCGCCGCAGCGAGGGAGGATTTGCCGGATTGTGACGGCCCGAGAATGGTGACGGTTTTCATGACATCTGTCTCCCGATCTGTTGCAAGCGCCCGAGTTTGCGGGCGCTGTCCGGGAGTCACTATAGGACCCGCGCGCTTCTCGACCTTGGCTCAGGTCAAGTTGCACCGGGTTTTGTCACGATTTCGCCCTCTCCCGGTAGTCTTGCACGGCGAAATCGATCAAAGCGCGGACTTTACGAGGCAAGGTGCGGCCTTCGAGATAGACGATGCTGATCGGATGGGTGGCGCCTTTGAAGTCTGGCAAAAGCTGCACCAGCCGCCCCGCGTCCAGATCGTCGCCCAAGATGAACGGCGGGCAAAAGGCGATGCCTTCGCCCCGCCGCGCCAGATCGCGGGTCACACGGGCGCTGTTGACGGTAAAGCGCGAGGGCACCTGCACGGTCAGATCGCGGCCCTCATGGACAAAGCCCCAGCGCGACGGATTGCGTCGGTTGCTGTCGATGATGCAGGTGTGGTTTTGCAGATCATCGGGATGCGTCGGCGCCTCATGTTTCGCGAGATATTCGGGCGAGGCGACCACGACGGATTGCAGCTCGCCGATCTTGCGGGATTTGAGCGCGGAGACGTCCGGCATGCCAATGCGAAAGGCCAGATCAATGCCGTCGGAGGCGAGATCGACAAAGGCGTCGCTCAGCCGCAAATCCAGCACCAGATCAGGATGCGGCGCGGCGAAACGGCTGAGCAGGTCCTTCACATAGACCTCGCCGAAGGTCACAGGCGCGGAGATGCGCAGCGTGCCGGAGAAGCCCCGCGTGTCTTCGGTGACAGCACTCAGCATGTCGTCCATCTCATCAAGCAAAGCGGGGGCGCGGGCCAAAAGGTCCTCGCCCGAGGCGGTCAGCCCGACCCTGCGTGTGGTGCGCTGCAACAAGCGGACGCCAAGGCGCTCTTCGAGCTCCGCGACATATTTCGAAGTCAGGCGGTTGGACATACCAAGCCGTTCGGCCGCCCCCGTGAAGGACCCGGTTTCCGCCGTCGCCACAAAGGCCCGCAAGCCGTCGATCAAATCCATATCTGCCGCCCTACTTTCATTAGGAACAAAATGGGTAAAGTCATTCTACATCTTCGCCATTTTATTCCTGAGCCGCAAGGGGCATCTTTGGATCAACGCAAAACACAGCGCGTCAGCAAAAGCGGCACAGGCCGGGACGCCACAATCGGACCTGCCCTCGGACCAGGGGCAGGCCACACAAAGGAAGAACTGATGATCGACCAGAAAACCGCTCCCTACGCCGCCCTGCTTCTGCGCCTGACCACGGGCGCGCTGTTTTTGTCCCACGGGCTGACGAAGTTCTTCGTCTTCACCCCCGCAGGCACCGCCGGCTTTTTCGAAAGCCTCGGCCTGCCCGGGTGGCTCGGCATCCTGACCATGATCGCAGAGATCGCGGGCGGTCTTGCCCTGATCCTCGGCATCGCGACGCGGCTTGTGTCCGCGGCCCTCATCTTTCCGCTTCTCGGCGCCGTGATCTTTGCCCATTGGGGCAACGGCTTTGGCTTTGCCAACACAGGCGGCGGCTGGGAATACCCGGCGATGTGGGCACTGGTGCAGGCCGCTTTGGCTCTGTTGGGGGACGGTGCATATGCGCTTTACCCGCTGAAACGCGAATAAACACAAAGACTGTGGGGGCGCCGTGTCTTTCCCGGCGCGGCCTCGCACCCTAATCTAAGACATCAGCCTCTGAAAGGAGACGGCCATGAGCATTGCACAGCAACTTCAACGGCTCAAAGACAGCCTCAAATCTTCCGACCGGATGCCGGTGGTCTTTCTGGGCCACGGCAGCCCGATGAACGCCATCGAGGACAACGACTATTCCCGCAGCTGGAAGAAACTGGGCGAGACCCTGCCCCAGCCGCAGGCCATTCTCGTGGTTTCCGCACATTGGATGACCCGTGGCTCGACCTTGGTGAACGTTTCGAAAATGCCGAAGACGATCCACGATTTTTACGGCTTCCCGGACGAGTTGTTCGCCCAGCAATACCCCGCCCCCGGCGCGCCTGAGGTGGCCCAAGAGGTGATCAGCCTTTTGGCCAGCCACCACGCCGAAGGCGATGACACCTGGGGCTTGGATCACGGCGCCTGGTCGGTGCTGAAATTCCTCTACCCGGATGCGGATGTGCCGGTGTTCCAGCTGTCGATCGACATGACCAAGGATCTCGAACATCACCTCGAAATCGGGCAGGCACTGGCCGATCTGCGCAACCGGGGCGTCTTGATCCTTGGCTCCGGCAACATCGTGCACAACCTGCGCGCCATGCGCTATGGCTCGACGCCCTACGATTGGGCGCTGGATTTCGATGGGCTGTTCACCGACCGCCTTCAGGCGCGTGACCATAAAACCATCACGGATCGCGCCGGTCTCGGCAACCTGTTGAAAATGGCGCACCCTTCGGTGGATCACTACCTTCCGGCGCTGACCATCGCGGGCGCGTCTGATGCGAAAGACGAATTGTTGTTCATGAACGACTCGATCGACATCGGCTCGGTCTCCATGCGCAGCTTTATCTACTACTAAGGAGTTTGACATGCTTGTTGACGGAACATGGTCCAAAAGCTGGGACCCGGTACAAAAATCCGACGCCAAAGGCCGTTTCGTTCGGCAAGTGTCGAGCTTTCGCAACTGGATCACCCCGGACGGCTCTGCGGGGCCGACCGGGGAAGGCGGATACAAGGCGGAAGCCGGGCGCTATCGGCTTTACGTCGCTTTCATCTGCCCCTGGGCCTCGCGCACGCTGATCGCGCGCAAATTGAAAGGTCTCGAAGACTACATCTCCGTGACCGTGGTGAACCCGGTGATGACCGATCAGGGCTGGCAATTCGGTGGCTATGACGGGGCCGACGAGGACCCTTTGTTCGGCGCCACCTATATCCACGAATTGTACACCCGCGCCGATCCGCATGTGTCGGGCCGCGCCACAGTGCCGGTTTTGTGGGACACCAAGACGAACACCATCGTCAATAACGAGAGCGCCGACATCGTGCGGATGTTCGACACGGCGTTCGAGCACCTCGTGCCCTCCGATCTGCGGCTTTATCCCGACGATCTGGCGGCAGACATAGATGCGCTCAATCCGGTGATCTACGACACCCTGAACAACGGCGTCTACAAGGCCGGCTTTGCGACCTCGCAGGAGGCCTATGACGAAGCCGTCGCGGGCGTGTTTGACATGCTGGAGAATCTGGAAGGCCGTCTGACCGGGGATTACCTCTTTGGCGACCGGATCACGGAAACCGACATTCGCACCTTCGTGACGCTGATCCGGTTCGATGCCGCCTATCACGGCGTGTTCAAATGTAACCTGAAACAGATCAAGGATTACCCGCGCCTGACGGCCTATATGGAGCGCATCTATCGCCTGTCGGGTGTGGCCGAAACGGTGAATATGGACCACATCACGCGGGGTTATTACTCGATCAAGGCGCTCAATCCGAACCGCATCCGCCCGACGGGTCCGGCGCATATCGAAGCGCTGATCGCATCCGTTTAAAGCGTGATTTAAGCGGGCGCGTCTTCGAGCGGGATGACGTCCACGGCCTGTTGGGTCCTGTGCCCACCGGCCGAGCGCACGGCACCTTTGACGGGTGCCACGTCGCCGTAATCCCGGCCATGACCGATGGTGATATAATCCGTCCCGGCGAACTGATCGTTCGTCGGGTCGAATTCAATCCAGCCCACCTGTTTGCCGACCCAAGCCCGCACCCAGGCATGCATGGCATCGGCCCCTTCGAGCCGCGGTTGCCCGGGCGGCGGGAAGGTGCGCAGAAAACCCGAGACATAGCCCGCCGGAATGCCGATCCCCCTAAGGGCGGCGATCATAATATGGGCGAAGTCCTGACAGACCCCATGCCGGTTCTCAAACGCCACCTCGGGCGGCGTGTCGACATCCGTGGCCTTCGGGTCGAAGCGCATGTCGCGATTGAGCGCGCGACCGATCGCCTCGACGGCTTTGAGCGCCGTCACCCCCTCGCCCGCATCCCTGAGACAGTCCCAGCCATAGTCCGTGATCTTCGGCGACAGGGCGACGCGCGGCGAGGCGGCAAGGAAATGATGCGGCGCGTCCGGCGCCAATGATTTCAATGCGAGAATTTCGGCCCGCAACTCTTCCAGAGGCGGAGAGAGATCGAACAGCGAGGCGGGTTCAAAGCGCTCGATCTGGGCGGTGAGCTGCATCGAGATGGCATCAATCGGATGATGCCAGGCGACCATGCTCATCTCATTGCCGAAAAAATCCCAGCCATCACGGCGTTCGTCGGGGCGCGGCAGAATGGTCAGCAACCTTTGACGCACCTGCTGCACGCCATCGACATTCGAGGGCAACAGCCGCAGGATATTGCGCGTCCGATCCGAAGCCGCATCATAGCTATAGTCAATGGTCAGGCTGAGATCATATAGCATCGCTCACCTCAGATAGATCGTCGAGACCAGATCCGACACTTTCGCCAGATCGGCCCGCACGCCCATGAGATACGCCGTCGTCACCTCTTCGGGACGGGCACAGGTCAGCCGCGCCTCCAAAGGCAGGATCGCGCGCAGCAATTCAGACGGGCGACCATGCAGTTCCGCCTGCGGCAAGGCCTCGGCATGTTTGCGCATCTGGCGGATCAGAAACAGGATCGCGCGCGGGTTATCGGCATCCAATGCCAAAAGATCGACCACGGTATTGCGGCTGGTCTCCACGCGGTAGCGGCGCTGATGGGTGATGATGGAGTCGCCCACTTCGACCGCCAAATCGAGCGAACCTTCGGGCGCCGCACTGTCGGCAAATTCCGCCAGCAAAGCCGCCATCGCATCGGCACGCTCCAACTCCCGCCCAAGGCTCAGGAACCGCCACCCCGCAGAGCGATACATGTTCTCATGCACAAGCCCCGTGATGCCCGCGATCTTGCGGATCAAGACAGAGGTCGCCCGCGCGCAATCGTCACCGGGCTGCGCGGTCGCCGTCATCCGCATCGCGGTTTGCAACAGATCGTTGAGCGCCGACAGGCCGTCAGCAGAAAACCGGTCTCGCACCTTGGTGGCACAGCCCCGCGCCGCGATGATCCGCTCGATGAGCGCCTCGGGCAGGGTCTGTTTCAGGTCGATGCCAAAGCCCAAAAGGTAATCTCGCAGCGCCTTCAGGCGCGGATCGTTGCGGTTGTCCGTCGCCGCCAGCCGCAGGTGATAGGCCCGCACCAGACGCGCCGCGTCTTCGAACCGCTCCACATAGCGGCCCAGCCAATAGAGATTGTCCGCCGCACGCGACGGCAAAAGGCCGGGGCTTGTCCGCAGGTAAGAAACGCTCTCCTCTTGTCGCGGTCCGGTTTTCGGCAAAGGCCGGTCGGACACGACCCAAACGTCCGCCACAGACCCGCCACGCTGCATCGCAAGCGCCGTCGCATCTCCAGAACGGCCAATCCGAGCATAGCCGCCCTTCATGAATTGCCAGCCGGAGGGCGTGCGCGCAGCAAAGACCCGCACGGTCATCGGGCGGGGCACCAAGGAGCCGCCCTCTTCGCCGTCTTCCCAAGTCGGCGTTGTCGAGAGCGTTACCGCCTCCTGGCCGACCAGCTTGTCGCCCTCGCGGTCCAACCAATCCGCAATCGAACTCATGGCCGTGCCACGGAACTCGCCGCCCAGCGCCGTGGTGGCCCCGAGATCGAAAGGCAGGTCCACCGCATGCGCCGGACTGATCAGCATGTTCTGAGCATTGTCGCGCACATAAGCGCGCTCCGTCGCGCCGCCACACCACCATGTCGCGATGTTCGGCAGCTTGAGCCGCTCGCCCAACAGCACCTCGCTGATCCGCGGCAGAAAGGCCATCATCGCGCGCATTTCCAACACGCCGGACCCCAAAGCATTGGCCATCGCCAGATGCCCGGTCCGCACGGCTTCCATCAGGCCGGGTGTGCCGATCTGGGAGCGCGCATTGAATTCCAGCGGATCGGCAAAGCTCGCATCGATCCGGCGCCACAGCATCCCCAGAGGCCTCAGCCCCTCGATGGTGCGCACCATGGCCTCGCCATTTTCGACCACGATGTCCTCGCCTTCGAGCAGCATCATCCCGAGGTAGCGCGCGATATAGGTGTGTTCGTAGTACGTGTCGTTCGACGGCCCCGGCGTCATGATCCCGGCGACATGCGGATGCTTGAACGATGCACTCGCCAGCTCTTCCATCGAATCCCGAAACGCGCTGAAGAAGCCCGCGAGTTTGTGGATATGTGCGCGCGGGAAACGTTCCGGGAAAATCCGCCCCGTCGCCATCCGGTTCTCAAGCGCAAAGCCCGCCCCCGAGGGCGCCTGCGTCCGGTCGCCCAAAACGAACCATGAGCCATCGGGAGAGCGCCCGATCTCGAAAGCCAGAAAATGCAGGTAGTGCCCGCCCTTCGGCTGAACCCCCACCATCGGGCGCAGCCATTGCGGCGAGCGGGCGATCAGGTCTGCGGGCAAATGTCCGTCGCTGACCAATTGCGCAGGGCCGTAGAGATCGGCCATGACGCGCTCCAACAAGTCCGCGCGTTGGGACAGACCCGCACAAATATGCTCCCACTCCAGCTCATGCAGGATCACCGGGATATGGCTCAGCGGCCAGGCGCGTTCGGTCAGCGGATCGTTGGAATATTGTCGGTAAAACACGCCCGCATCGCGCAAATACTGATCGCCGCGCTCGAACCGCGCACGAATTTCCTCGGGCGAGAGCCGCGAGAACCGATCGACAAAGCGCCGCCAGACGGGCCGCATCTGGCCCGTGGCGTCAAAAAGCTCGTCGGCCACATCCGGGCTTTGCGGGTAGTCTGCAAAGAGATCCGAATGAGCGGAGCCTGAGATCAGGCGCTGCGACATGGTGTGTCCGTGGTCCTTGGTGATGTTCAGACAAGCCCAATGGGCCGTCTGAGGTCAAGCGTCAAGGGAAACTCCGGGTGCGGCACTTCGGTTCCGGGCGTATAGCTTCCGGGGGTGTGACCATAGGGTTCGAACCGCGCCAGACGTCGGGCTTCGGCCTCGTTGCCATTCACCGGGAAGGTGTCATAGCTCCGCCCGCCGGGGTGCGCGACATGGTAGGTACAGCCCGCAATGGGCCGCCCCGTCCAGTCGTCATAGATGTCGAAATGCAAGGGCGCATTGACCGGCAAAACCGGGTGCAGCGCCTCTGGCGGTTGCCAGGCCTTGAACCGGACACCGGCGACCGACACGCCGGAGGTCTGGGTTTTGGCCAGGGGCACGGGTCTTTGGTTACACATGATGCGATAGCGGTCCTGATGCAGCGTCGTCATCTTGACCTGAAGCCGCTCGACCGAGCTGTCCGTGTAGCGCACCGTGCCGCCGATGGCGCCGGTTTCGCCCAGCACATGCCAAGGTTCAAGCGCTTGGCGCACTTCAAGATGCACGCCTTCCGCCTCGATCTGACCGCAGAAGGGAAAACGGAATTCGGCCTGCGCCTTGAACCACTCGGGGTCCATCTCGAAGCCATGATGTTTGAGGTCCGAGAGAAGCGACAAGAGGTCTTCCCACAGGTAATGCGGCAACATGAAACGGTCGTGCAACACCGTGCCCCAGCGCACCGGCTTGCCCTCCACCGGCGCATTCCAACAGCGCGCGATGATGGCGCGCAGGAGGAGTTGTTGAGCCAAAGACATGCGCGGGTCCGGCGGCATCTCAAAGCCGCGGAATTCGACCAAACCCAGACGCCCGGTCGGCCCGTCGGGAGAGAACAGCTTGTCGATGCAAATCTCGGCTCGGTGGGTGTTACCCGTGACATCCGTGAGCATGTTTCTAAGCAGACGGTCCACGAGCCACGCGGGCGGCATGGCGGCCTCGGACGGAGACTTGATCTGCGACAGGGCAATTTCCAGCTCGTAGAGCGTGTCATGCCGCGCCTCGTCGATGCGCGGGGCTTGAGATGTCGGACCGATAAAGAGGCCAGAGAACAGGTAGGACAAGGACGGGTGACGTTGCCAGATCAGGATCAGCGACTTGAGCAAATCAGGGCGACGCAGGAACGGCGAGTCCGAGGGCGTCGCGCCGCCGACCACAACGTGGTTGCCGCCACCCGTGCCGGTGTGACGCCCGTCGATCATGAATTTGTCGGCCCCGAGACGTGACTGGCGCGCCTCTTCATAGATCGCCTCGGTCGTCGCCACACAGTCGTCCCAGCTATGCGCCGGATGGATGTTCACCTCGATCACGCCCGGATCGGGGGCCACGCGGATCACATTCAAGCGCGGATCTTCGGGGGGAGAATAGCCCTCCACGTGGATCGGCAAGCCAAGCTCCGCGGCGGTTTCTTCGGCAGTCGTCAAAAGTTCGAGGTAATCTTCGAGCGTCTCACAGGGCGGCATGAACAGACATAGGCGTCCATCGCGCGGCTCAACCGCAATGGCGGTGCGCACCTCGCTTTTGGAGGGATCAATGCCCTGCCCGATCAGCGCCTGTCTCTCCGTCTCGTCGCGTTGCGCCTCAGACACCGGCTGAGTGTGCTCTTTTGATGTTTCTGGCAGAATATCTGCCTTTTCCTTCGCCTCCTTTGCTTCCGCCGCGACTTCTTCAGCCGCAAGTCTCGCGATTTCCTCTTCGATCTTTTTGCGGCGTTCCGTCACTTCGGCATGAAAGTCCGGCAAGGGCGCATGGTCGATCATCGGATCGGCCGGATAGGAATAGGGAAAGGACGCCGGCGGGATATGCGGCAAAGCACCGAGCGGCAGGCGAAAGCCCACAGGGCTATCGCCGGGCACGAGGAACAGATGCCCGCGCCGGGTTTTCCAGACTTCGGACAGCCAACGCGACCGGGCTTTCGATTGCCACCGCTGAATCGGCAGCACATAGCCAGAGGCTTCCGTCAGGCCGCGTTCAAACACGCGGGCATAGCGTGCGCGATCCTCGGGGTTCTTGAGCTTGGAATTCTCTGGCGTCACGTTGTCCGGCAGAAGGGATTCTTTCAAAATCCACTCTCCAGGATCCTCATAGGCGGGCTGGGCACAGACCGGATCAACGCCGAGGTTCTGGGCGAAACGGGTCATAAAATCGCCCGCCTCTTTGGCGCCCGCACGGGTCGGGACCTTTTCCTTGGCGATCAAATCGGGGTTCTTCCACACGGGTTTGCCATCGCGACGCCAGTACAAAGAAAAAGTCCAACGCGGCAGGCTTTCGCCCGGATACCATTTGCCCTGCCCATAATGCAGGAACCCGCCGGGGGCGAAACGATTGCGCAAGCGTCGGATCATCTCATCGGCCAGCGCACGTTTTTGCGGGCCGACGGCGGCGGTGTTCCATTCGTCGCTCTCAAAGTCGTCGATGGAAACAAAGGTCGGCTCGCCGCCCATGGTCAGGCGCACGTCACCTTCTTTCAGGGACTCGTCCACCTTGTGACCCAGCGCGTTGAGTCGGTCCCAGCTTTCCTCGGAAAAAGGTTTTGTGATCCGGGGATGTTCAGCGACACGCTTGATCTGCATGTCGAAATCGAAGGACACCTCGGGCGTGCCGACCGAAGAGAACCCGCCCGCAATGGGAGCGGCGTTTTGATAATGCGGCGTGGCGGCCAGCGGAATGTGGCTTTCTCCGGTCAAAAGCCCGGAGGTCGGATCAAGCCCGATCCAGCCCGCACCGGGCAGGAAGACCTCGCACCAGGCGTGCAGATCGGTGAAATCATGATCCGTGCCAGACGGCCCATCGAGGGCCTCGAGATCGGGTTTAAGCTGAATGAGATAGCCGGAGACAAAGCGCGCGGCAAAGCCCAGGTGACGCAGCACCTGAACGAGCAACCACGAGCTGTCTCGGCAAGACCCCGATTTCTTCTCAAGGGTTTCATCCGGCGTCTGCACCCCCGGCTCCATGCGGATCGTGTAATCGACATAATCGGAAATCCGGGCGTTAAGGCCGACAAGGAAATCGACCGTGCGGGTTTCCCTGAAATCAATCGAGCCTACAAATTGCGCCAAAAGCGGGCCTTCGGGTTCGGGGGTGCGATAAATCACCAGATCGTTTTTCAACTCGTCGGGATATTCAAACGGCCAGTGCTCGGCGCTTTCCTCGACAAAGAAATCAAACGGGTTGTAGACGGTCATATCCGCGACCAGATCGACCTCGATCTTGAACTCGCGCACCGGCTCCGGAAAGACGAACCGGGACTGCCAGTTGCCATAGGGGTCTTGCTGGTGGTTCACGAAATGAGTGGCTGGGGTCACTTTAAGCGAATGCGAGATCACCCGCGTGCGCGAATGCGGCGCCGGGCGCAGGCGGATGATTTGCGGCCCAAGCTCGACATTGCGGTCGTATTTGTAATGCGTGACGTGGTGGATCGATGCGTAAATCGCCATGTGTCTGACTGCGCCCTTTTCCCTGATCTTCAGATGCAGGCTACAGGGGCTGTTTCAGAGCTTCACGGGCAAAACGGTCGCACCCTCACAAATGCGGCCTCTCTTCGAGCAGTTCGCCCGTTTTTTCATCATCCACCTTGGACAAGCCCTGTCCCGCACCGCGCCTGTACCGCGTTAGCGGCACTCGGCGACCCCGTGACGGATCAGCTCACTGCCTTTGACACGGGCCGGGTTGCTGCCGCGATAGCGCCCGGTTTGCATGTACCAACTGCGCAGGAAGGACGGGTAATGGTTCGCGATCACGCGCGACCATTGGTCGAATTCCAGAGACGTGAGTTTCGAGAAAAACCGATACGGCCCATGAAAGGCAAAGGACGTCTCCGGCATCACGCAAACGGATTTGGCCCCGAGAAACATCGTGCAACTGGACATACAGACGCTGCCCCGGATTTCCACGCTCTGGCCCAGGCGATTGATTTGCTGAACTTCTGCCGTGCGTTTGCGCACGCTACCGCCATAGTCGTTGGAAATGACGATTGTCGCACCGGGTTGCTGCGATCCCGGCTGAGCCGCCTGAGCGACAGAGACACCGCCGATCGCAAGCCCTGTTGCCAAGCATATCGAAAGAACCGGACGACGCAGATCGCACGTCTCCGGAGCACACGCCGAAAGCGTGCGCAGGAATTTTAAGACTGTCATGATATCACCCCACGTGATGAGGCTTTCTAGCCTCAAACCACCGACCCCAATCGGCTCACATCAGTAGAGCAGGCAAAGCCTAAGAAAGCGTTGAACACTCGCGTCCTTTTGCGAGAAATGCTGAATTGCCCTCTCATATCCCCGCCACCTTGCCCGAAATGCCGCGCCGCGCTACGTCTGGGGCAAAGGAGACCTCCCATGCGCGCAGCCAACGAAGCCCTCATCGTCATCGACATCCAGAATGATTTCTGCCCCGGCGGTGCGCTGGCCGTAGCCGGGGGCGACGAGATTGTGCCCGGCGTCAATGCGCTTATGGACGACTTCGCCTCCGTGATCCTGACGCAGGACTGGCACCCTTCGGGCCACAGCTCCTTCGCAAGCACCCACGGTGCCGCACCCTATTCCACCACCGAAATGCCCTATGGCACACAGGTGCTTTGGCCGGATCATTGCATTCAGGGCACTGACGGGGCAGCGTTCCACAAGGACCTCGTGACCAGAGGTGATCTGATCATCCGCAAGGGGTTCAATCCCGCGATTGACAGCTATTCCGCGTTTTTCGAGAATGATCATGTGACGCCGACGGGGCTAGAGGGGTATCTTCGGACCCGTGGCATCGACACGCTCACCATGGTCGGTCTGGCCACCGATTTCTGTGTGAATTTCTCCGCCGTGGATGCCGCAAAACTCGGGTTCGACGTCACCGTGCGTACCGATCTGTGTCGCGCCATCGACATGGACGGCTCTCTCGCCACTGCCCTCGACGGCATGAAGGCCGCCGGGGTCGAGGTCCTTTAGGGCCATGACACCGAAGCTTTTCACCACACTGAAAACCTATACGCGGGCCGAGTTCGGCTCTGACCTTTTTGCGGGCATCACCGTCGCTCTGGTCGCCCTGCCGCTGTCCATCGCCATCGCCATTGCCTCCGGGGCCGCCCCCGCTGCGGGGTTCGTCACGGCGATTGTCGCGGGCTTTCTGATCTCCGCTTTGGGTGGCAGCCGCGTGCAAATCGGCGGCCCCACTGGCGCCTTTATCGTTGTCGTCGCCGGCGTGATCGCCACGCATGGCTATGACGGTCTCGTGGCCGCGACCTTCTTGGCCGGGATCGTGCTTATCATCGCCGGGCTGTTCCGTGCCGGGCAGTTGGTGCGCCATGTGCCGGAGGCGGTGATCAACGGCTTTACCATCGGCATCGGCGTGATCATCGGGACCAGCCAGCTTGCCGATCTTTTCGGACTGGCCGGACCTTTTCCCGCCGATTTCATTGAGAAAATTCCGGCGCTGATAGCCGCCTTGCCAGAGCTTAACCCCGCCTCTCTCGGCATCGGCCTCGCCACTATGGTTCTGATCCTGCTGTTGCGCCGCGTCTTTCCGCGTCTGCCCGGTTTGATCGTCGCCGTTGCGCTGACCTCGGCTGCGGTGGTTCTGTTCGATCTGCCCGTCGAGACCATCCAGTCGCGATTTGGCGACTTGCCGCAAAGCCTGCCCGCACCACATCTACCAGATCTGAGCTTTGCGACCCTGCGCGAACTGTTGCCCTCCGCACTTGTCATTGCCTTTCTCGCGGGGGTCGAATCCCTGCTGTCAGCCATGGTTACAGATCGCATGATCGGCGGGCACCACCGCTCGAACGCCGAATTGATGGCGCAGGGTTGGGCCAATATCGGCTCTTCTCTGTTTGGCGGACTGCCTGCCACCGGCGCCATTGCGCGCACCGCCACCAATGTGCGGGCGGGCGGCAAGACGCCCGTCGCCGGGATCGTGCACGCCGTGACGCTTTTGGCGATCATGATGCTCGCCGCCCCTTTGGCAGGCTATCTCGCGCTTCCGGCCCTCTCCGGGCTTTTGCTTTTGACGGCTTGGAACATGTCCGAACCGCATCGCTGGGGGGAATATCTGCGCGGGCGGCGCTCCGATCTGGTGCTTCTCCTGATCACCCTCGTCCTCACTGTGATCACAGACCTCACCGTGGCCATCGGCACAGGCATTGCGCTTGGGCTAGCCCTGCGCCTGTCCCGCCGCAATGCGGATGACCCGGACTGGACGCCGCGAGATAAATAGCCTTTCGCAACACTTGTGATCACAAAAGGCTTTCTTGCGCCTTTTCCTTGCCAAACCCTTATTTCCCCTGCTTTAACAAGGCGGCCATCTAAAGAGGGACCGTCAACATGGTCGATATCGCCACCCGCGTCTACAATCACAAATGGAAGATCGACCCGATCGTCCGCTCCCTGATCGACACGGATTTCTACAAGCTGCTGATGTGCCAGTCGGTGTTCCGCAATCGCCCGGATACCACCGTTACCTTCTCCCTCATCAACCGCTCGAAAGACATTCGCCTGGCCGAGATGATCGACGAGGGCGAGTTGCGCGAACAGCTTGACCATGTGCGGTCCCTGTCCCTGAAACGTGGCGAGAGCACCTGGATGCGCGGCAACACGTTTTATGGCAAACGCCAGATGTTCCGTTCGGATTTCATGGAGTGGTTCGAAAACTTACGCCTTCCGGCCTATCAACTTGAAAAGCGGGACGGGCAATATGAGCTGACCTTCGAGGGCAGCTGGCCCGAGGTGATGCTCTGGGAAATTCCCGCGCTGTCGATCCTGATGGAGCTGCGCTCGCGCGCCGTGCTCGGGCCGATGAAGAAATTCGAGCTTCAGGTGCTCTATGCCCGCGCGATGACCAAGCTTTGGGAAAAGGTGAAGCAACTTCAGCCGCTTGATGGCCTCAAGATCGCCGACTTCGGCACCCGGCGGCGGCACTCCTACCTCTGGCAGGACTGGTGCGTTCAGGCCATGGTCGAGGGGCTTGGCAACAAGTTCACCGGCACCTCGAATTGCCACATCGCCATGAAGCGCGATCTGGAAGCGGTGGGCACCAATGCGCATGAATTGCCCATGGTCTATTCCGCCTTGGCCCAAGACGATGCCACACTGGCCGCCGCGCCCTATGATGTGCTGCGTGACTGGCATGAGGAGCACTCCGGCAACCTGCGGATCATCCTGCCGGACACCTATGGCACCAAAGGCTTTCTGGACCGCGCCCCCGATTGGCTCGCCGGTTGGACCGGCATCCGCATCGACTCTGGCGATCCCGCGACCGGTGCTGAGGTGGCGATTGACTGGTGGAAAGCGCGTGGCGAAGACCCGACCAAAAAGCTCGTCATCTTCTCGGACGGCTTGGACACGGACAAAATCATCGAGCTGCATAACCAGTTCAAAGGCCGGGTGAAGACCTCCTTCGGCTGGGGCACTTTGCTCACCAACGACTTCCGCGGCCTGACCCCCGACGACGCGCTGGCGCCGTTCTCACTGGTGTGTAAGGCGATCTCTGCGAATGGCCATCCGACGGTGAAGCTGTCGGATAACCCGAAGAAAGCGATGGGGCCGGTGGGAGAGGTAGAGCGCTATAAGCGGGTGTTCGGGGTTGGCGAGCAGGAGGCGATGGAGGTTGTGGTTTGAAAATCAATCGTGCAGATTGGCCTAGCGGGTATAGTCGCGTCACTAAGACACGAAACAATCAAAAGATTATAAGGTTTACAAATGGATATTATTGTCGCTTGCACATCCAAAAGCCCTGAAATCTGTAAGAAAATTAAATCCATTTCTAAAACTCTCTATAACGTACCCTTAACTCAGGCCGTTAATCGGGCACACTTTAGCATCCTTCATTCAAATTCAGCTCAAACATTTGAAAATAAAGATACAATCGTTGCATTGGCCGGGTATCACTCATCACAACCTCAGGATGTTTTGGAAACAGCCGCCCAAGCTTTAGATGCCGCCCCCAAGCCGCTTAACGAACAGCTCAGCATAGGTGGCGTACACTCCTTAATCGCTACAAGACGCGATCAACTTGTTGCTTGGGCATCTATTCCTGCCTCTGGAACTCTTTACTATACCTGCATGGAAACGGGCATTGTTATTAGCAATCGCCCAAAACTGCTTGCCCTGCTTGTCGCGGCTGAAATCGACCCATCGTATATCTCTTACGCGCTGACTGTTGGCTATCCAATTGACGACACGACACCTTATATGGGTGTAAAGGCACTTTTGGCCGGCTACGCAATACACGCCCAAGGCAATCAAGTTCATATAGTAAGACGCCGTCTATCAAAAGCTTCGAATGCCCCTAAAAAACCCGAAGACAAATTAACCGCAGAAGAAAATTTCAGGAAAGAATTGGTGCGTGCCTGTTCAGTAGTGACGCGCTACAAGCAACCAGAACTCAGGTTAAGTGGTGGCAAAGACAGTCGCCTTATTGTCTCCGCCTTGTTTGCAGGGGGCTATAAAGTCATTTGCCATGCGCGAGGCCAAGGTGAGGATGCGGAAATTGCCGAAACCATCGCCAGAAAACTCAAGTTTGAGTTCAAAAATACGATTCCGAAACCTCTTGATGCGGTCGCATTTGAGGAGGGGGTCCGCACCTCTCTGAAACTTTCTGATGGTTTTGTTGAGACCGAAGCGCACGTCGGATTGACCATCCCCTTTAAAATATCGGAACGCCAAGATGCCATTCTCTACGGCCATAGCCACTTGCAAAAAGGTGGGTTTGCCCGAACGATGGCTGCATCAGATAAAGAGTATGCCTTAGATTTCCTCAAAAAAGCAGTTGTACCCGAATATATCCAGCAAAGTGAACGGGAAAATCTTTTGGGGAAGCTCGAAGAAATCATTTCCATGTTTAAATACAAGGCTCCAATCGACATTTTATACGCGCCATATGCCGTGCTGCGTGCAGGAAGATATCTTGAGCCGCTTTATCTCAAAACCGCGAGTGCTTATGTCCCTGTTTATCCTTTGAATGATGAACGCATGTATATTGCATCAGGCAGAGTTTGCCGCGCAGCGCGAACCAATGAGACCATTGTCTACAATACCATTAACAAAAACGCGCCACAGTTGGAGGGAATGCCTCTTTGCGAAGATAAGTGGCGCTTTCAGCCCGCAAATATGCTCCCCAAGCCAAAGGTGAATGAAGCGAATTTTGCAACAGAAAGCACTCCGAACGAATTTCGGAAGATGGTTCAAATGGCTCGCGAACGGGTCAAAGACTCAAGCGTTTTAGACTTGGCCAAGACTCTTTTAGACCCGGAGATCATCGGCAAATGTGGCTTGGGAGAAGTCACGGACACAGACAATTTCAAGTTTCTGAACAGGCACGCCGCCAAACTCATCATGCGCATGTATTTCCTGCAAACTCTTATCGACACATGGGAACATGAAAAAAGTCTAGTACTCACGTGAACTCCCCCTTAGTTTCTTAACCTCACTCCGCTCCTTCTTCGCCTTAATCCGCCGCTCCACACTGCCCTTCGTCGGTTTCGTCTTGATCCGACGTTTCGGCTTTTCCGTGGCTTTCAGGATCAGTTCTGCCAGCCGGTCCCGCGCGATCTCTCGGTTGCGGGCCTGCGAGCGGGTTTCTTCGACCTGAATGACGACGGCGCCTTCCTTGGTCCAGCGGCGTCCGGCCAGACGCCGCAAACGGTTCTTCACAGGTTCCGGCAAATTAGGCGAGCGGGCGGCCTCGAAGCGGAGTTCGACCGCCGTCGAGACCTTGTTCACGTTCTGCCCGCCGGGACCCGAGGAGCGGACAAACTGCTCGGTCAGTTCCCAATCGGCGAGGGTGATTTGATCTGTGACGGTCAGGGGCATGGTGAATAGATACCGCAAAAGGAAAAGGGCTGCCAGATAGAGCAGCCCTCCGAGATCTCAGGAGATGGGGTCAGTTAGGACACCCAATCAGGAGTGTTTCACACTAGATTTTTCCTCTAGGTGGCGGCCCCCCCGACTGTCTTGACCTCGCTCTCCAACATCACTCTAGACACTGGACCACCTCCTTTCGATGAATTGCCGATAAGATGATGGTGGCACAGATTTGGTATATAGCAAGTAAATTTATACCATACGTGCGGAGAGCCGCCCAACAATTAGGCGGAAAGGCACGAGAGCGATCAATGCGAGAGCGAATTTTAGACCCCAATCGGCCACGGCGAGCGAAATCCAGAGCGGAACCGGATGGCCGACCATGAGGAAGGGCACGGCGTCCCAGGCCCAGGAGACCTCCATGTCGGCAGTCTCGCCAAAGACGTGGATGCTTTGCGAAAACGCGATGGTAAAGAAAATCGCGGTATCGAGCGCGGAGCCGATGAGCGACGAGGTGAAAGGCGCTTTCCACCACGAGCCATCGCGCATCCGGTCAAAGACGAAGACGTCGACAAGCTGAGCAATGAGGAACGCAGTGGCGGAGCCCACAGCGACACGCAGAGCGACGGCCTGATAGGTGTAGCCCTCGCCTTGGAGCGTGATCTGCGTGCCGATGAGGCTACAGACGATGCCCGCGACAAAGCCCGCGAAGATGACTTTGCGCGCGGATTTGACGCCATAGACGCGGTTCATCACATCGGTGACGAGAAAGGCGAAAGGATAGGTGAAGGCACCCCAGGTCAGAAGCCCATCAAAAAGCAGGAACTGAACGAGGATGTTGGAGGCCACAACAATGGCGGCCATGGCAAGAATGCCAAGAAGAAGCTGTTTCATGATGTACCCGTTTTTTATCGAAGGTGACGGCAACTCGGCCCCATTATGGAGCGACGCGGCGGTCTAACCCCCGCCGGATCACAAAGCAAGTGTTATTCGATGACGCGATACTCGACGAACTCGGTGCGCTGGAAGAAACGGAAATTGTCGTCGGAGACCATGGTGAGGCGAATGCCTTCGTCATCGGCCCAGACCGCAATGCCTTCGAGGTTGTCATGAGTCGCGGTCAAAGTGCGCAACAGCGTGGCCTCGTTTTCCGGTCCATCCGGGCCGATATCAAAGCGCCGCACACGGGAGGCAAAGCCCAGCCCCATAAACCAGCGCTCCAAAAGATAGAGCCGACCATCCGGCCCGATGTCGAGACCGACGGGCAGGAAATCCGTGTCCTGATCGCGCGGGATGGACCATGAGTTGTCCCATTCCCCGCCCGAGAAACGATACAAGGGAAAGGGTCGCCCAACGGCCCCGGAGCGCTCCGGCAGGGTGTAGATCGTGCCGGCATCATCGACGGCCAGCCCCTCAAGCGAAGAGTTGTTTTGCATTGAGGCGAAATCAGGATGCTTGGGCAGATCCACAAGACGCCCTGTGTCCAGATCAAGCTGCGCCACCCTGTGATTGGCCTCAAAACTCACATAGGCCTGACCGTCTTTTGAAATGGCGATGCCTTCGGAGTCGTCGCTATATTGCGGCAAAGGGCCACCATCCTCGGCGACCAGCGCAACTGCGGCATCGAGAGAAACGGCCGAGACCACCCCCTCTTTGCCACGCGTCAGATGTCCCATGAAATAATGCGCACGATCTGACAGGGCGACGAATTGCGTTCCGTCTGCCGACAGCTCAAGCCCCGACAGCCCTCCAACGAGAGGATTGTCAGAAACCCATGTGTAGGACCCCAGATAGCGCACCTCAACGGCCAGCGCCGGATCAAAGGACAGGCTCGCGATCAGCGCGAGGACAAGACGGCGGAGCATTGAGCAGGCAAACTCGCAAGCGTGATCGGAGGTTTGGGCTTCGCCGGTTTGGCATTCGGGTCCGGCGGCGGCGGGTTCAGGATGTTGCTCACCCACTCCTGCGCATCGGCACAGCCATCGCCCGGCGGCGGCGCGGCCTGATCGACACAGGTTTTATCGCCGCGCGGACAGTTCAGCCGCACATGGAAATGATAATGATGCCCCCACCACGGACGCACCTTGCGCAGCCAGCTTTTGTCGCCTTTTTCGTCATTGCACATCTGCACCTTGGCACCGGGGAAGACGAAAATCCGCGCCACACGCGGGTCGGAGGCGGCGGCCTTGATGATCTCGTGATGCTGACGCGTCCAGCTGTCGTTCACATAAGCACCAGCCGCGCGGCGCATCGAGATCGACGACAGGCTCTCACGTTCGGCGCGGCTCAAATCGAGACGCGTCGCAGGCAGCATCCAGATGTCAGCGTCGAGGCCGATCTGATGGCTCGCATGGCCCGACGACATCGGACCACCACGGGGCTGGCTCATGTCGCCAATATAAAGCCCGTTCCAGCCGGGCTGAGCGGCGGCTTTGCGCGACAGGTCTTCGAGAAAATCGACCAAAACCGGCTGGCCCCAGTTGCGGTTCCGCGACAGGCGCATGGCCTGCCAGGTCGCGCCATTCTCCGGCAAGGCGACCGCGCCCGCCAGACAGCCTTTGGAATAACTGCCAAAGGATTCAGGCGTTTGCGAGGATGGAAGCGCGACAGGTCCGAACAGCTCCTTGGCCGGGCGGTGATCCGAGGAGGACACCGAGACTTTCGGAGGCGGGTTGCTGTCCCCGCCGCCGATGCAGGCGGCGAGTGTTGCGACCAAAGCCAAGCTGAACCATTTACGCATTTTCAGAAACCTTTGTACCCTCGGGATTGACCCAAGCTAGCAGCACCAGCCCCAGAATGAAAAGGGCGATAAGCGGAGTGATGCCGAGGCGTTGGGAATTGCTCAAATCAGAGACCAAAGCGATCAGCGCAGGCGCCAAAAATGTCGTCGCCTTGCCCGAAAGCGCAAAGAGGCCGAAGGCTTCGGTCATGCGCTCGGGATCGGCCTGACGCACCATCATCGTGCGGGACGCAGATTGGATCACACCGGAGACCGCCCCCAACACCGCGCCGCAGATATAGAATGCAATATCCGGCAGTTTGCTTCCAGCTTCGACCGACGTGAACAGCACGCTTTCGCGGGTGATCGTCAGGATCACGAGGCAGACGGAGACCAGAACGAGGATGCAAAAAATGATCACCGGTTTCGGGCCGAATTTCTGATCCGCGATACCGCCGAAGTAGGTAAAAACGGCGCCGGTGAAGGCGGCGAGAATGCCGAAGACGCCGATCTGCACGACGCTCCATTCCAGCGCCCCCAGCGCATAGATACCGCCAAAGGTGAACACACCATTGAGCGCATCGCGGTAGAACATCGAGGCACCGAGATAGGCAAAGAGAGATTGCCGCGACGGCAGGGTTTTCAGCGTCTTGATCAGATCGCTCATCCCCTTGCGCACCGCGCGGCCCATCGGCAGGCTTGCGGCCTTTGGCTCACGCACCCAGAGAAAAAACGGCACCATGGAGATCACAAACCACAGCGCCACAAAGGGGCCAACAAAGCGCGTGCCTTCGCGGGCCTCAGGATCGAAGCCGAACAAAGGCGCGATCCCCAAAAGCGTCACGCCAGCGGCGTTTTCGGCAAAAAGCAACAGCATGATCACCAGCGCAATGATCCCGCCCACATAGCCCCAGGCCCAGCCATTGCCGGAGATTTTGCCGATCTCCTCGCGCGTGCCCAAAGCGGGCAAAAGCGCATTGGTGAAAATCGTGGTAAATTCGACCCCAATCAGGCCCAATCCAAAGAAGATCAGCACCAACAAGGTTGGAAAATCTGCGGGCGAGGCGAGCCAAAGCCCCGCAGACCCGATCACATAGAGCGATGAAAAGAGCCAAATCCACGGCATCCGGCGTTTGTTTTCATCGGCGATGGAGCCCAGGATCGGCGCAAAGATCGCAATCGTCAGCCCCGCAACCGTGAGACCATAGCCCCAGATCGACTGCGCTTCGGCCTTGGCATGCGCCGCATCCATGCCGCCCGCGGTCAGATAGGCGATCACCTGTTCGGCAAAATAGGGCCCGAAAATGAAGGTCAGGATCAGCGTGTGAAAGGGCTGCGTCGCCCAATCGTACATCATCCAGCCCCAGATGCGCTTGCGATGGCTTGGCTCTGCCATGGTCCCTGTCCCTCTCACCTCAGTTGCGGCGATAGAACAGAGAAAGCGTGGCGGGCGCAACGCTTATTGCAGAGTTACCGTGTCGGCGGCCACGGACGTGTGTCATCCGCCGCAATCCAGTTTTGCACCCATGCAGGTAGCTCAGGGCTTTCGATCCCCGGCTCTAGCCGCTCCAAAAGCTCTTTCGGCGGCACCATCTTGCGTTTCTTGATCACCGCACCGCGCAACAGGATGTGATTGCAGCACTCGCCTTTCTGGTCCCACATGGATTGCTCGATGTAGAGAAACTTGTCGTCGAACCCGATGGGCGTCGTGACCATATCGACGGTCTGAAACGTCGTCACTCGCCGCCGATAGCGCACGGAGGCCCCCGCCACCGCCATGCCATACCCGCCCTCTTTCGCGGCCTTTGCCGTGCCATTGCGGATCGACATCGGCACACGGCCAAGATCAAAGATTGTTAAGGTTCTGCCGTTATTAAGCTCAAGCCATAGGTCAATGTCCCACGGCATACAGATATGCCGGGAGTGATGCGGCTCGAAGAGGCCGAGTTTCGGTGCGTTGCGGACTTTCCACGCTTGGTAGAACATGCGGACGAAGGGATACATGCGCGTCAGTGTGTTGCTGCGGGCGCAAAGGTCAAGACCGGACGTTGCGGCACAAACCGTCTCGGGCTTGCGTGACGGGGATTGAGACCTTAGGTGAGACTACGACCCGAGAAACAGAGAAAGTGAACCATGAACGCTCCTTTTCCAATTCAAGCAATCCTGCTTTTGATCACAGGTGTGGTTTACTATGTGATGATTGCTCATATCATCATGAGCTGGCTGATTAATTTCCAGGTCCTGAACACGCGCCAGCCTCTGGTGTACCAAATCTGGACTGGCCTCACGCGTCTCCTGGAACCGGTTTACCGTCCGATCCGGAACATCTTGCCCCCAATGAGCGGCTTGGATTTGGCACCCCTTGTTGCCTTTGTCGGACTGATGATCATCCGCATTCTCATTGCGGGCTACATCCACTTCTAAAGCGAAACGCCCTTGAGCCTCACGCCCCCGCGTGCGAATCTGTCGCCAATCACAATGAGCAGACAGAATGAGCACAACAAAGGCGCTTTTATCCTCCGTTTTCGGATTTGACGACTTCCGCCCTGGTCAGGCGGAGATCGTGGAGGCTGTTGTCGCGGGCCGCGATGTGCTCGCCATCATGCCGACGGGTGGCGGCAAATCATTGTGTTTTCAACTGCCTGCTTTGGTGCGCGACGGGTTGACCGTGGTGATCTCACCGCTGATTGCGTTGATGCGCGATCAGGTTCAGGGGCTGCAAGCCGCCGGTGTCGCCGCAGGCGCGCTGACGTCCGGCAACACCGAAGAGGAAAACGACGCGGTCTTTGCGGCGCTCTCCAATGGTGCGTTGAAACTTCTTTACATGGCGCCCGAACGCCTCGCCTCGGGTGGCACCTTGCCGATGCTGCGGCGCGCAAATGTGTCTTTGATTGCCGTCGACGAGGCGCATTGTGTCTCGCAATGGGGCCATGATTTCCGGCCCGACTATTTGCGCATCGGCGATCTGAAACGCGCGCTGAACGTGCCGCTCGCGGCCTTCACCGCCACCGCCGATGAAGAAACCCAAGCCGAGATCGTCACGCGCCTCTTCGACGGCACCCCGCCCGAAAGCTTTCTGCGCGGCTTTGACCGCCCGAACATCCACCTTGCCTTTGCTGTCAAAGACAGCCCGCGTCGTCAGATCCTTGATTTCGCGGCGGCGCGCAAAGGGCAGTCCGGCATCGTCTATTGCGGCACGCGCGCCAAGACCGAAAGCCTCGCTAAGGCGCTCTCCGACGCGGGTCATCTGGCGCTGGCCTATCATGGTGGCATGGAGCCGGACCGCAGGCGCGAGGTCGAACGGCGGTTTCAACAGGAGGACGAGTTGATCGTCGTCGCCACCATCGCCTTTGGCATGGGGATCGACAAACCGGACATCCGCTGGGTCGCCCATGCCGATCTTCCCAAAAGCGTCGAGGGCTACTATCAGGAAATCGGGCGTGCGGGCCGTGACGGTGCCCCTGCCGAGACGCTGACACTCTTCGGCCCCGACGACATCCGATTTCGCCGTACGCAGATCGACGAAAGCCTCGCGCCGCCTGAACGCCGCGCCGCGGATCATGCGCGTTTGAATGCGCTTTTGGGACTGGCCGAGGCCCAGGTCTGTCGGCGTCAGACGCTTTTGAAGTTCTTCGGCGAGGAGGCCGCGCCCTGTGGCAATTGCGATCTCTGCGATAGCCCGCCCGAGCTGTTCGACGGCACCACGGCGGTGCGAAAGGCGCTCTCTACAGTGCTGCGCTGTGATCAGGGGTTTGGCGCGGGGCATCTTATCGACGTTTTGACCGGCAAGATGACCGACAAAGTACGGCAGTGGAACCATGACCAACTGTCCGTGTTTGGCATCGGCAAGGACTATGACAAACGCCAGTGGAACGCGATTTTTCGTCAGATGATGGGCGCGGATTTGCTACGCCCCGACCCCGAGCGTCACGGCGCGCTGTTCATGACCGAACCGGCGATGCCGATCCTAAGGGGGGAGGCGGAGATGACACTGCGCAAGGATACTTTGGCGAAGGCGCGCAAAGGGCCGGTCGCCAAGGCGCTGGTCTCTGAGGAAGACGCGCCGCTCCTGTCCGCGCTCAAGGCAAAACGCCGTGCCTTGGCCGAAGAGGCGCGCGTGCCCGCCTATGTGGTTTTTGCCGACCGGACCCTGATCGAGATGGCCGAAAAACGGCCGCAAACGCTCGATGAGATGGGGCGGATCGGCGGGGTCGGCGCGAAGAAACTCGAACGCTTCGGCGATCTGTTTCTCTCCGTCATTCTGGGCGCGCCGGTGCCAGAGATGCACCCCGCCCGGCGCAAGTTGGCCAGCTCCGGCGGCGGCGATTTGTTTGACCGCCTGCAAGGCATTCACAACGATCTGACGCGCGGGGATTGCGGCACGCTCAAACCCATGAGCCTGACTGCGTCACAGATCACCAAGATCGTGAAACTGCGCCCTTCGGATATGACCAGCTTCGCCCGCATCGTCGGCGACAGATCCGCCGAACGGTTTGGCCCGGCGATGATCGAGGCCATCCACGCTGCCTGAGCCCCTCACTCGCCCGCCAGAACCTGTGCCGGTTCTTCGGGGAGGATCGGGCGGCAACCTTGGGGAAGTTCCTGAAGGATACGATCAATGATCGCTGCCTTGCGCAGCGGTTTCGTCATGTAGTGATCAAGGCCAGCCGCCAGAATTTCCTGTTCATCGCCCGCCATGGCATGGGCCGTCAGCGCGACAATCGGAAGATGCGTGCCCGTGTCGATCTCAAGCGCCCGGATTTGACGGGTGGCTTCTTTGCCGTCGACTTCGGGCATGGAAATATCCATGAAGATCAGATCAGGTTGAAAGCCCTGATAGAGTTCCACCGCCTCGCGCCCGTTGTGGGCAAAACGCAATTCGATGTCGAGGGATTTGAGCATTTTGCCAAAAACCAACTGGTTCGTCTTATTGTCCTCGGCGGCCAGAATACGCATCCGACGGCCCTCGATCTCGTGGAGTTCGTCCAGCTCGACCGGGATCAGGGCCGACAAGGTGCGCCAAAGATCGGCACGCAGCAGGGGTTTTTGCAGGCTCGTCGCGTCCTCGATCTCCAGCCGGTCGGCGGAGGTCGGGCCGGAGGTCATCAAGAGCACCGGCGCCGTGACGCCGCGCACGCGAAGGGTCGCGATGACCTTGGCGATATCCGTGTTGGGCAGCTTATTGTCGATCAGATAGACCTGCGCATCAAGCGGCGAGGCCAAAAGTGCCTCGGCAGAGGCAAAGGGAGAGACTTCGAATCCGAGCGCCGTCAATTGTTTTTCGAGAATGAGCGAATTGGCATTGATGTGATCGACCAAAGCCGCCTTATGCATCCAGGACGGCAGGGTAAGATGTTTCGTCTCTTCGACCACATCCATCGTGATGTGAAAGCCGAAACAGGAGCCGACGCCCTCTTCGCTATCCACCCAAATCTCACCGCCCATGAGTTGAACGAGTTGACGCGTGATGGCGAGGCCGAGGCCGGTGCCTTCGAACTTACGATTATGCGCCCCCTCGACCTGATTGAACTCGCCGAAAATGTGCTCGATCATATCGGCCGCAATGCCGATGCCGCTGTCCTCGACAGACACGTGCACGCGGTGACGTTTGCCCCCATCTTCGGGAAGCCCTACGACCCGCACGATGACATGGCCGGAATGGGTGAACTTGACCGCATTGCCGACAAGATTGGTCAAAACCTGCCGCATGCGGCCCGGATCGCCGATGAAATTGGTCGGCATGAACATGTCGTAATCGATGATCAGATCGACGCCTTTTTGTGCGGCGGAAGGCTGCAACAGCACCATCACGTCTTGAATACAGCGTTCGAGATCAAAGACTTCCGGGTGCAGAGACAGTTTCGACGCCTCGATCTTGGAGTAGTCCAACACGTCGTTGATCAGACTCAAAAGCGCCTCGCCCGAGGATTTGATCGTCTCGACATAAAGCGTCTGTTCGTCGTTCAGATCGGTCTCGGCCAAAAGGTCCGCCATGCCCACCATACCGTTCATCGGCGTGCGAATTTCGTGGCTCATATTGGCGAGGAAGGCGGATTTGGCACGGTTGGCGGCCTCGGCCTTGGTCCGGGCTTTTTTCAGGCGCTCCTCGTAGCGGATCGTCGAGGTGATGTTGAGGCCGAGAGACACCATATCGCCATCCGACGAGCGCCGGTCCACCAGCTTCACGAATTGATTGTTCCAAAGCCGCACCGTCTGCGGTTCGCGCACCGGCGCATGCCACCGCGTCACAGCCTGTTCGATGAAGGCTTCGCGCGTCAATTCACCGGTGTCGATCACACCTTCCTCGACGGCCAAACGCACGATTTCGGGATAAGAAATGCCCGGCCTGACGTCATCGAGCCCATCGAAAATGCGCAGATAGGCGGGATTGGCGGCGATCATGATGTCGGAAGGATCGAACACGGCGAACCCGTCTTGAATGGTCTCAATCGAATCCCAAAGCCGCCGTTCGGCGATATGCACCGCGACATTGGCCTTTTCCAAATCCTCCTTGGTGCGGATATTCTCATCGCGCAGCACTTCGGTCTCTTCACGCTTGACGATGATCTCATCCGACAGAGTGCGCGCGTGTTTCGACAGTTTGCGATTGGCCTCGAACAGTTCCGCCTGCTTGAGTTCCAACAACCGTTCCGCAGCGAGGCGGGCGCGACGTTCCTGAGACAGCGTATCCGACAGTGACATTGGGACCTCTTCCTATCCGGCCCGGGCCTTCTGACCCGAGATTTTGGCCAGAATGCCCTGAACAGGGTGAAAAGAATCTTAATCAACCCATGCAAATTGGCGGAAAATTGTCCGAAAGACCGCTCAGAGCCGCTCAATAGCCAAGGCAATGCCCTGCCCGCCGCCGATGCACATGGTGACAAGGCCATATCGCCCGCCCATGCGCTCCAGTTCATACATGGTCTTCACCACCAGAATGACGCCGGTCGCACCGACAGGGTGGCCAAGCGCGATGGCGCCGCCATTCGGGTTCACTTTCGCCACGTCCAGCCCAAGCGCGCGGTTGACCGCGATGGCCTGCGCCGCAAAGGCTTCGTTGCTCTCGATCACATCGAAATCGCCAACCGTCAGACCGGTGCGGGCGCATAGGCTTTCGACCGCAGGGATCGGGCCGATGCCCATGACTTCCGGGCGCACCCCGGAATGGGCATACCCGACGATGCGGAATTTGGGTTTCAGACCAGCGGCCTCCGCCGCCTCACGCCGTGCAAGCACCAAAGCCGCGGCACCATCGTTGAGACCGGAGGCATTGCCCGCCGTCACCGTGCCGTCTTTTTCAAAGGCCGGGCGGAGTTTGCCGAGGCCTTCCAATGTGGTGGGTTTCGGATGTTCGTCCGTGTCAAAGGCCACGAGATCGCGTTTCACTTTGACCTCAACCGGCACGATCTGATCGCGGAATAGCCCGGCCTCAATGGCCCTCGCTGCACGCGTCTGGCTTTCCAAGGCAAAGGCGTCCTGATCCTCGCGTGACACGCCATGTTCACGAGCGACGTTTTCCGCCGTCACGCCCATATGGCCAGTGCCGAAGGGACAGGTCAGCGCCCCCAACATCATGTCTTGCGCACCCACATCACCCATCTTTTGCCCCCAGCGCGCGGCGGGAAGGATATAGGGCGAACGGCTCATGACCTCGGTCCCGCCCGCCACGGCGAAATCGGCGTCGCCCAACATCAGGGACTGCGTGGCGGAGACCACGGCCTGGGCGCCCGAGCCGCAGAGCCGATTGACATTCATCGCGGACGTCGTCTCAGGGATACCCGCGCCCATGGCGGCGAGGCGGGAGACATACATGTCCTTGGGTTCGGTGTTGATGATGTGGCCAAAGAGGGCATGGCCGATTTGGGCGCCCTCGACGCCCGCGCGTTCCAGCGCGGCTTTGGTGACAAGCGCGCCAAGATCGGCGGGACGCACCCCGGACAGAGCACCACCAAAGGTGCCGATAGCGGTGCGGGCGCCGCCCAGAATGACGATGTCGGACATGTGTTCCTCCCTGTGATCTTTGGCCCGAGTGTACCCGAGCTTTGGATCAGAGAAAGGTGGAACGCTGCGTCTTACCGCGGATTGTTACTGCGGATTGTTACTGAGGATTGGCGTGGGTCAGATGCGCGCGCCCGGTTTCGGTGACGATCTCTTCGTGGCTGTTTTCGATCACCAACACAGAAAGAGGCCGCCCATAGCCCGCACCCGTGTCGATGTCGATCCGGTTGCCGAAATGTGTCGCCTCATCCAAAGCCGTATGACCGTGCACGACCGTAAACGGCAGCGGGCCGTGATAATCGAGCCAGCCTTCGCGAATCCAGATCAGGTCCTCTTCGCTCTGGTGCTCGACCGCGACACGGGGACGGATGCCCGCGTGGACGAACAGATAATCGCCCCAAGCATAGGTCAGCGGCAGGTTTTCCACGAAATCGAGGTGCGCCTCCGGCACCGCCTTTTTCGCCCGCATATGCGCGATCTCGAACTCGCCATCTACCGCCTCGACACCGTAAGAGGCCAAGGTCGTCGGACCGCCCAAAGCCGGGTGAAGCCAGCTTTTGCCGGATTTGATGTGCTGGTTGTCATGGGCGATGCCATGGCGCACGAAACGGGTGAACATCCGGTCGTGATTGCCGCGAATGGCCCGCCACGGTTTGCCCGCCGCGATGCCGTCCATCAGATATTGAATGACCTCTGCGCTGTCCGGCCCGCGATCCACGTAGTCGCCCAAATGGATGACGCGCGCGTCGGTATCGCCGACCCTTGCCTTATCTGCCTCGATCCGCGCGTGGGCGGCTTTGAGCATGTCGAGTTGGCCGTGAATGTCGCCGATGGCGTAAATGCGCAAGGGTGCCTCCTGTAGGTGTGTCGCGGGCGATTTTGACCAAACCGCCCCGCAACGGGTCAGGACTTCATGCGGATCGCATGCCACTCAAGGTGGTCGCGCATGAAGGTGGAGATGAAGTAATAGCTATGGTCATAGCCCTCTTGCATCCGAAGTGTTAGGGGCTGTCCGTTTTTTTCACAAACCTGTGTCAAAAGCTCCGGCTTCAGCTGACCTTCGAGGAAATTATCCGCCGTGCCCTGATCGACAAGGATCTCTGGCACACGCGCGCCATCCTCGATCAAAGCGCAGGCGTCGTACTCGCGCCAGCTCGATTTGTCGGCACCGATATAGCCGGTCAGAGCTTTCTCACCCCAGGGGCAATTCAGCGGGCTGACGATCGGCGAAAAGGCCGAGACGGATTTGTATTTTTCAGGATTTCTGAGCGCGATGGTCAGCGCACCATGGCCGCCCATCGAATGCCCCATGATGGAGACACGCGCCATATCCGCCGGGAATTCCGCGCCGATCAGCGCCGGCAATTCCGTTTCGATATACTCCCGCATGCGGTAGTTTTTCGCGAAGGGCTCTTCGGTGGCGTTCACGTAGAACCCGGCGCCCAGACCGAAATCATAGGCCCCTTCGGCGTCGTCCGGCACGCCTTCGCCACGGGGCGAGGTGTCAGGCGCGACGAGGATGAGACCGAGCTCCGCGCAGGCCGCGCGGAACTCGCCTTTTTCAGTGACGTTGGCCTGTGTGCACGTCAGACCCGAGAGATAGAACACCACGGGAAGCACCTCGCCCTCGGCGTGATCCGGCACGAAGACGGAAAATTCCATCTCGGTTCCAGTGGCCGTCGAGCTGTGTGTATAGACACCCTGAGTGCCGCCATGGCTTCGGTTGGTGGATTTGACCTGCATCACAGTTCCCCTCAGAATTCCACGACAGCGCGGATGGATTTGCCCTCATGCATGAGATCGAACCCGTGGTTGATCTCTTCGAGCTTGAGTTTGTGGGTGATCATCGGGTCGATCTCGATCTTGCCGTCCATGTACCAATCGACGAATTTCGGCACATCGGTGCGGCCTTTGGCGCCGCCGAACGCGGTGCCTTTCCAAACGCGGCCGGTCACCAGTTGGAACGGGCGGGTGGAAATCTCGGCGCCCGCTGCGGCCACGCCGATCACGACGGAGACGCCCCAACCACGATGCGAACATTCCAGAGCGTCACGCATGACTTTGACGTTGCCGGTCGCGTCGAAGGAATAATCCACGCCGCCGATCTGATCCGCGCCACGTTTGGTGAGGTTCACGATCTCTTCGACCACAGTGCCTTCGATCTTCGACGGGTTGATGAAATGGGTCATGCCGAACTTGCGGGCCATTTCCTCTTTGTCGTCGTTCAGATCGACACCGATGATCATGTCGGCACCTGCCATGCGCAGACCCTGGATCACGTTGAGGCCAATGCCGCCCAGACCGAACACGGCAGCAGTCGAGCCGATCTCGACACCCGCGGTGTTGATCACAGCGCCGATGCCGGTGGTCACGCCACAGCCGATGTAGCAGATTTTGTCAAACGGCGCGTCGTCACGCACTTTTGCCAGAGCAATCTCCGGCATGACGGTGTGGTTCGCAAAGGTCGAGCAGCCCATGTAGTGGTAGATCGGCGTGCCATCGAGCATGGAGAAGCGCGTGGTGCCATCGGGCATGAGGCCCTGACCCTGGGTGTTGCGGATCGCGGTACAAAGGTTCGTTTTGCCGGAGAGGCAAGACGGACATTCGCGGCATTCCGGCGTGTAAAGCGGGATCACGTGGTCACCCGGTTTCAGCGTGGTGACGCCTTCGCCAACCTCCAAAACGACACCTGCCCCCTCGTGGCCGAGGATACAGGGGAAGATGCCCTCCGGGTCCGCACCCGAACGGGTGAACTCGTCGGTGTGGCACAGACCGGTGGCCTTCACCTCGATCAGAACCTCGCCCTTTTTCGGGCCTTCGAGGTTTACTTCCATGATTTCAAGGGGTTTCCCGGCCTCAAGGGCCACAGCGGCTTTCGTTCTCATGGGGTCTTTTCTCCCTAAAGGGGCCTCGGCCCCGTGTCTTTGTCTGGGTACAATAGCGTCATGACGCTGCGGTAGGGCATAAAAAGACGAAGGGCCGCTGATTTGTCCAGCGGCCCTTCTGATAATTTTGTCAAAGACGCCTGTGCGATCAGACGTGCGCCCAAGGGCGCTTAGTCACCCGAATATCAGGCCTTGAAGTGCAGCGGATTGACCCGCTGGAACAGCCCGGAGTCCTTGAGCGCCTTGACGGTTTCGGCCTTCAGCGGCGTATCCAGAAGCGTCATGGCGATGGCGTCGCCACCTGCGGACGCCCGGCCCAAGGTGAAGTTCGCGATGTTTTCCTCATGCTCGGCCAGCAGGGTCCCGAGTTTCCCGATGATGCCCGGAACGTCCCGGTTCGTGGTGTAGAGCATGTGCTCGCCCACTTCGGCGTCGATGGTGATGCCTTTGATCTGGATGAAGCGCGGCTTGCCGTCGGAGAACACCGTGCCCGCGATGGTGCGGTATTTCTCGACAGTTTGAATGTCGAGCTTGATGTACCCGTCGAACACACCGGACGCATCCTGCGTGGTTTTCGAGATCTGGATGCCACGGTCTTTCGCGATCAGCGGCGCGGAGACCATGTTCACGTCCGGGTTCACGGCCTGCATGATCCCTGCGAGCACCGCACATTCGAGCGCCTTGAGGTTCATGTGGGACGCCACGCCGTCAAAGGTGATCTTGATGTCTTCGATCGCCTCTTCGGTGACCTGACCGATGAAGGCACCGAGGTTTTCGGCAAGCTGAACCCACGGGCCCATGACCTTGGCTTCTTCGGCGGTCATCGACGGCATGTTCAGCGCATTTTCAACAGCACCGTCCAAGAGGTAGTTGGACATCTGTTCCGCAACTTGCAGCGCAACGTTTTCCTGAGCTTCCGTGGTGGAGGCGCCGAGGTGCGGGGTGCAGACCACGTTCGGCAGATTGAAGAGCGAGTTCTCTTTCGCGGGCTCTTCGGCGAAAACGTCAAAGGCAGCGCCCGCGACGTGACCGGATTTCAACAGCTCAGCGAGTGCGGCTTCATCGACAAGACCACCACGGGCACAGTTGATGATCCGCACGCCTTTCTTGGTCTTCTCGAGGTTTTCTTTCGAGAGGATGTTGCGCGTCGAGTCGGTCAGCGGCACGTGCAGGGTGATGAAGTCAGCGCGGCGCAGAAGCTCGTCAAGCTCGACTTTCTCCACACCGATCTCAGTTGCACGCTCCTCGGAGAGGAAGGGATCGTAGGCGACCACTTTCATCTTCAGGCCCAGCGCACGGTTGCAGACGATGCCACCGATGTTGCCCGCGCCGATCACGCCGAGGGTCTTGGCGGTCAGTTCGACCCCCATGAATTTGGATTTCTCCCATTTGCCCGCGTGGGTCGAGGCGGAGGCTTCGGGGATTTGACGGGCAACCGCAAACATCATCGCGATGGCGTGTTCGGCGGTGGTGATCATGTTGCCGAACGGCGTGTTCATCACGATCACGCCTTTTTTCGACGCGGCTTCCTTGTCGACGTTGTCGGTGCCGATACCAGCGCGACCCACGACTTTCAGGTTTTCGGCATGCTCCAACAGGGCTGCTGTAACTTTGGTCGCGGAGCGGATTGCGAGACCGTCATATTTGCCGATCACCTCGGCGAGTTTGTCTTTGTCCTTGCCGAGATCGGGCAGGAAATCGACATCGATGCCACGGTCGCGAAAGATTTGGACGGCGGTTTCCGAGAGTTTGTCGGAGACGAGAACTTTGGGTGCCATGATTTTCAGGCTCCTGTCATTTGAGAATTCTGTGGGAAAACCGGGCGGCAGGCCGCCGCCCGTTGAAGTCCGTAAGCGCCTATTGCGCAGTCCGTTTGCGCGGAATTATTGCTCAGCAATGCACTCTTCGAAGGCCCATTTGAGCCAGAGCGTGAGCGCCTCGACATCGGACGCCTCGATCGTCGCACCACACCAGACCCGCAGACCGGCAGGCGCATCGCGGTACGCCCCAACATCATAAGCAACGTTGTGCTCTTCGAGTTTCTTGGCCACGGCTTTCGCAAAAGCGGCGCCGTCCTTGATGCGGTCATCGGTGAACTTCAGACACACGGAGGTGTTCGACCGCGTGGCCTCATCTTCGGCGAGATTGGCGATCCAGTCGTGACGATCACAGAAATCCCAAAGCACTTTCGCATTGGCGGTCGAGCGTTCGATCAAAGCCGGCAGACCGCCGATTTTTTGCGCCCACTCAAGAGCCACGAGGTAATCCTCAACCGCAAGCATCGAGGGCGTGTTGATCGTTTCACCTTTGAAGATGCCTTCGATCAGCTTGCCACCTTTGGTCATGCGGAAAATTTTCGGCAGCGGCCATGCGGGCGTGTAGCTTTCCAGACGCTCGACAGCGCGCGGACCGAGAACGATGATGCCGTGCGCCGCTTCGCCGCCCATCACCTTCTGCCAGGAGAAGGTGGTGACATCGAGCTTGTCCCAGGGCAGGTCCATCGCGAAGGCCGCAGAGGTCGCGTCACAGATGGTCAGACCTTCACGGTCGGCCGGGATCGCATCGCCATTGGCCACGCGCACGCCGGAGGTGGTGCCGTTCCAGGTAAAGACCACGTCGGTGTTGAAGTCGATGTCAGCGAAATCGACGATCTGACCGTAGTCAGCGGTTTTCACCTCGGCGTCGATTTTGAGCTGTTTGACAACATCGGTGACCCAGCCAGCGCCGAAAGATTCCCAAGCCACCATCGTGGCTTTGCGGGCGCCCAGAAGGGACCACATGGCCATTTCAACGGCGCCGGTGTCGGAGGCGGGCACGATACCGATTTTGTAATCGGCGGGGATGCCAAGGATGTCGCGGGTCGTCTCGATCGCGGCGTTCAGCTTTTCCTTGCCAATTTTGGCACGGTGCGAACGGCCCAAGGGCGCGTCAGCCAGCAGATCAAGAGAGAATGTGGGGATTTTGGCGCAAGGGCCGGACGAAAAACGCGGATTCGCAGGGCGCGCCTGCGGGTGCTTGGTAGCCATAATGCTATCCTTCCAGATAAATGCCTCTCGTTGGGGAGAGGTGTCCCGCGGATCGAATTAGTGGCTTTCTGAGCGCTCAGCAATATGGATTCGTAAAAATCTGTCGCATTTTTATCCGACATACGTCGCATATGCGCTGGATCGTTTCCGATTGGAAACTTCGGCACTGCCTCGGAAAACCATCAAAACCTGATCTCATAACGCTGGAAACCCGGCATTTCATTGCGTAGACAGGCGACAAACGGAGGCCCCCCATGTTCACCTGTATCCTTCTCACCAACCCCGCCGCACCGGCCCTCAATCTGACCACTGCGGACGCGCTTCGTTCGGCCTGGGGTGGGGGCGATCTCAAATGGCTGTCTCTGGGCGAGGCCGCGGAGTTCAGCGTCGAGACCGTTCCGTCGAATCACTGGGATGTCTGGGAAGGCCTGCAAACGCAGGGCATCGATCTGATCGTCGTACCAACCGAAGCGCGCCGCAAAAAGATGCTCTTGGCCGATATGGATTCGACCATGATCCAGCAGGAATGCATCGACGAGCTGGCGGATGTCGCAGGCGTCGGGGAGCGCGTCAAAGAAATCACCGCGAAGGCGATGAACGGCGAGTTGGATTTCGAAGGCGCGCTGACCGAACGCGTCGGGCTTTTGAAAGGCCTGCCGGAAAGCGTCATCCAAAAGGTGATCGACGAACGCATCACCTTCATGCCCGGCGGCAAGGAGCTGCTTGCCACCATGAAGCGCGACGGTGCCTATTGCGCGCTGGTCTCGGGCGGCTTTACAGCTTTCACCGGCTATGTCGCAGAGGCGCTTGGGTTCGATGAGAACCGTGCCAACACTTTGCTGGTCGAGAATGGTGAGCTGGTCGGCAAACCGGGTCTGCCGATCCTCGGGCGCGAGGCCAAGGTCGCCGCGCTCGAAGAGATCACCGCGCGTCTTGGCCTGTCGCATGACGATGTGATGGCGGTCGGTGACGGGGCGAATGATCTCGGCATGTTGAAACTCGCGGGGGCGGGTGTGGCGCTTCATGCGAAACCCTCTGTCGCCGCCGAATGCGACATCCGCATCAACCACGGCGATCTGTCCGCGCTCCTCTTCGTTCAGGGCTACGCGCGATCCGATTTTGCAGATGTTTGAGGTCTCGCTTGATCTACTGCTGATTCTCATGGCGGCAGGCTTCATCGCCGGTTTCGTCGACAGCATCGCCGGTGGCGGCGGCCTGATCACCGTCCCTGCCCTCATGCTCGCGGGCATTCCTCCGGTGCAAGCACTGGCGACCAACAAGGTGCAGGGCCTCTTTGGTGCGGGCATGGCCGCGATCAACTACGCCCGTGCCGGTCACGTCGATCTGCGCAAACAGATCGGCCCGGCGGCGCTGTCCTTTGCCGGCGCCATGCTCGGCGCGCTTTTGGCAAGCTCTCTGCCGACCGATGTGATCCGTCTCGGACTGCCTGTCCTACTCATTGCCATCGCGCTGTTCTTTGCCTTCAAACCCGGCCTCAACGACATGGACCGGACCCAACGCATTACGCCCTTGCTCTTTGCCACCACCTTTGTGCCGTTCATCGGATTTTACGATGGGCTATTGGGGCCGGGCACAGGCGCATTTTTCATGCTGGGCTTCGTGAGCCTTGCGGGCTACGGCATCCTCAAGGCCACGGCGCACACGAAACTGTTGAATTTCGCCTCGAATATCGGCGGGCTCTTGGGGTTTGTCTTGGTCGCCAAGCCTTTGTGGATGCTCGGCCTTGCCATGGGCGCGGCGCAGATCGCAGGCGCCTATGTGGGGTCTACACTGGCCACGAAAGTCGGTGCCAAGCTGATCAAACCGGTGCTGGTGGTGGCTTCGACGACCCTGGCGCTCAAACTGATTTCCGAGTGGTTTTGAGTATTTTTAGCAACAAAGGAAACCCACGCGTTTCGAGCTGTTTTGACGTCTTTTCACGTTTCAGCGAATTTCTGCCAAGGGTCTTTCCCAAATCGGCGGAATTGCGTTACTGTGCCCGCAGATGATGGAATTTGGCCTGACCCCTTCTCGAAACCGCGGCTATAGACAGCGGAAGATGTGGTCAAGACAGGCCTGAAATGGTCGCAATCGACCGAAAGTTGAGAGGCAGCGAGAGTTCAATGAGATTTTTCGTGAAACAGACCCTGTTTGCAGCGACCCTGTTGGGTCTGGCAGGTCCGGCATTCGCGCAGGAAAGCACCAATCAGGTCGGGTCGAACACCGATTGGTATGTCTATGAGGAAAGCCAGCCGAACAAGACCTGCTGGGCGGTTTCGGTGCCGAAAGAGACGCTGAACACCGACAGCTCGGGTCGCCCTAAATCGGTGACGCGGTCCGAAATTTTGCTGTTCGTGACCTACGGTCCGGGCAATGGCGTCAACGGTCAGGTGTCGTTCTTGGGCGGCTATCCATTCGAGCCGGGCTCCAACGTGACGATGGAAATCGGCGGCACGGAGTTCACGCTGTTCACCAATTCGGATGACGAGACCGCCTGGGCCGTCACCCCCGAGGATGACGCCAAAATCATCGCAGCGATGAAACGCGGTGCCACGGCGACGCTGACCGGCAACTCGTCGCGCGGTACGATCACCAAAGATACCTTCTCGCTTTTGGGCTTTACCGCTTCTGTCGAAGAGGCAGCGAACCGCTGCGGCAAGTAAATATTGCCAAAGATGTGAGGTCAGGCCCTGCGGTTGCGGGGCCTTTTCTTATGGCTTTCCGGGCGGGAATCCTGTAGAGCCCCCCCTTAATCACCACACTCAAGAGACCTACCATGGCCCCCAGCGCACCGATCACGCAGGATGTAATGACCTTTCCGCGCAAGGAAACGCCCTCTGACAAGATCAATCTTGTCGGGCTGACCCGTGATGCGCTTCGGCAGGTTTTGATCGAAAACGGCACGCCGGAGAAACAGGCCAAGATGCGCGCAGGCCAGATCTGGCAATGGATCTACCAATGGGGCGTGCGCGATTTCGCGGAGATGACCAATCTGGCGAAAGACTATCGCGCCATGTTGGCGGAAAAATTTGAAGTGCGCGTTCCGGAGGTTGTGTCGAAACAGGTCTCTGAGGATGGCACCCGCAAATACCTCGTCCGCATTGATGGCGGGCATGAGGTCGAGGTCGTTTACATCCCCGAAGAAGGTCGCGGCACGCTCTGTGTGTCGTCGCAGGTGGGCTGTACGCTGACCTGTTCCTTCTGTCACACCGGCACGCAGAAACTGGTGCGCAACCTGACGGCGGGCGAGATTGTCGGCCAGGTGATGATGGCGCGCGACGATCTGAACGAATGGCCGGAGCGCGGCGCGCCCAAAGACGAGACCCGCCTGTTGTCCAACATCGTTCTGATGGGCATGGGCGAGCCGCTCTACAATTTCGAGAACGTCCGCGACGCGATGAAGATCGTGATGGATGCCGAAGGGATTCAGCTCGGCCGTCGGCGCATTACGCTGTCGACCTCGGGCGTTGTGCCGGAAATTCACCGCACCGCGCAGGAGATCGGCTGTTTGCTGGCCGTGTCCTTCCACGCGACCACGGATGAGACCCGCGACGTCTTGGTGCCGATCAACAAGAAGTGGAACATCGAGAAGCTCTTGGAGGCTCTGCGCGAATATCCCAAGGCGACGAACTCCGAACGCATCACGTTCGAATATGTGATGCTCAAAGATGTGAACGACAGCGATGAAGACGCGCATCGTCTGGTGAAACTTCTGGACGGCATTCCGGCCAAAGTGAACCTCATTCCCTTCAACGAATGGCCCGGAGCGCCCTACAAACGCTCGTCGAACAACCGCATTCGTGCCTTTGCGACGATCCTGATGCAGGCAGGTTACGCGTCGCCGATCCGCACCCCGCGGGGCGAAGACATCATGGCCGCCTGTGGCCAGCTCAAATCCGCGACAGAACGCGCCCGCAAATCGCGCCGTCAGATCGAGGCAGAGGCGGGCATTCAGGCGCCGTAACCTCATCTTAACCATGCCCGAGTGAACATTCGGGCATGGACTGGATAACGATCAGATTCGAAGACGACCTTGGCACCCGCATCGAGCGGGCGGCGGACCGTGCGGGTCTGCCGATCGGGACGTTCATTCGCGACAGGCTGCGCGACAGGTTGGATGAGGCCGTGCGCCCGTTAGAGGGCGCGTTCGGCTATAAAGGCCCTCGCAAACCCCATGCGTTGCAGGCCTATCTCGCCCATGACTTCGCCTATGCGACGGGCTGGACCGACCTGCAAGGGGCCCTGCGTGCCAAAGGCTATGAATTGGCGGAGCGCGGCGGCGGTTTGATCCTTCAGACCGTTGAAGGAGACCGGCTTTGCAAGGCCTCCGATCTTGGTCAGCCCTATTCCGCCTTGATGAAACGCTTCGGCACACCCTTTCCCGGCCATGCGCATCATCATCTCGTCACGCGTCATCTGGCGCAAAAGCCCCTTCCCTTTTGAACTGAGGCCCCCATGGAAAAGCTCACCCTGCTCTTGCCGAAAACCACTGTCGAAATGATGCATCTTCTGGCCCGGACCGAAGGCCGAACCATTGGCGCCATCATGCAGGAGATGGCACTGGATCGCTACATGCAGCAGATGATGTCATCGAAGCACGGCGCGGAGACGCCATTTAAGGCCTCCAAAGCGCAGGAAGCTTAGGCCTCGCGCCCGTCGATTTCCTCGCGCGGACCTTGGTTCGGCCACTCATCAATCGCGCGCACGGCCTCTTCGGCGGTTTCCACAAATTTGAACAGCTCAAGATCTTTGGGAGAGATTGTGCCCGCTTCGGCCAGCGCCTCCCAATTGATGATGTTTTGCCAGAACGCCTTGCCGAACAACAAAAACGGCACGCGGTTCATCCGGCCCGTCTGGATCAGCGTCAGGCTTTCGAACATCTCATCGAGCGTCCCGAAACCGCCGGGGAACACCACGATGGCCTTCGCCCGCATCAGGAAATGCATCTTGCGGATGGCGAAATAGTGGAAGTTAAAGCACAGCTCCGGCGTGACATATTCATTCGGCGCCTGCTCATGCGGCAAGACGATGTTGAGGCCGATGGAAATTCCGCCCGCATCGCGCGCGCCGCGGTTTCCCGCCTCCATCACACCGGGCCCACCGCCCGTGACGATGATATTGTCCTTATGGCCATTGTTGCGCGCCGTCATGATCCGAGAAAATTCGCGCGCCTCATCGTAGTATTTCGACAGCTCGGCCAAGGTCTTGGTCTTCGCCGTGTCCTTTTTGTCGGGCGCCGGAATGCGGGCGCCACCAAAGAGCACAATGGTGCTTTCGACGCCGAATTCCTCCATCAGGATCTCCGGTTTCAACAGCTCCAACTGCAAGCGCACCGGCCGCAATTCGTCCCGAAACATGAAATCATTGTCGTTGAAGGCAAGCTTATATGACGGCGAGCGCGTTTGCGGCGTGTCTGGGATATGTTGCGCCGTATCGCGGTCGACCCGGCTGTCGCGCAACGGGTGGCGGCGGTCGGTGTGTTTCGTCTCAGTCATCGTAATCCTGCCTTATGTCGTTTTGTCTCGCCGCCTGTGCTCTCTCGCGCGTTGCGCGGGCGGGTTTGAGCCATTATAGCCTGCGGGACCATATATTCCACGATGACCTCGGAGACCAACATGTCGAATGCACAGCTCGAAGCCGCCATCGAAGCCGCGTGGGACGCGCGCGATACGATCACCCCTGCAACCGGCGGCGAAACCCGCGAAGCCATCGAGTCCACGCTCAATGCGCTCGACAAAGGTGAGCTGCGCGTTGCCGAGAAACAGGACGACGGCAGCTGGCATGTGAACCAATGGGCCAAGAAAGCCGTGCTTTTGGGCTTCCGTATCAAGGATATGGAACTGCATGACGGCGGCCCGCAAGGCTCCGGCTGGTGGGACAAGGTCGACAGCAAGTTCAAAGGTTGGGGCACCGCCGAGTTCAAAGAGGCCGGGTTCCGCGCCGTGCCGAACGCCGTGGTCCGCAAATCTGCCTATATCGCGCCGGGCGTCGTGTTGATGCCGTCCTTCGTGAACCTCGGCGCACACGTCGACACCGGCACCATGGTCGACACCTGGGCCACCGTTGGCTCCTGCGCGCAGATCGGCAAGAACGTGCACCTCTCCGGCGGAGTGGGCATCGGCGGCGTGCTTGAACCGATGCAGGCCGGTCCGACCATCATCGAAGACAATTGCTTCATCGGCGCGCGCTCCGAGGTCGTCGAGGGCGTGATCGTCCGCGAAGGCTCCGTGCTGGGCATGGGTGTTTTCATCGGCCAATCCACCAAGATCGTCGACCGCGAAACCGGCGAAGTGATGTACGGCGAAGTGCCGCCCTACTCCGTCGTCGTCGCGGGCACCATGCCGTCGAAGAACGGCGTGAACCTCTACTGCGCGGTGATCGTGAAGCGCGTGGACGCGAAAACCCGGTCCAAAACCGGCATCAACGAGCTGCTGCGCGACTGAGTTTCAGAGATTTGAATTTTGCGGGCGTCGTGAGGGGAACCTTTCGGCGCCCGTTTTCGTTTAGTGATGTACCTAAAGCGTTTTTCGTTTAATCTGAATCAGATTGAGCGAAAAACGTTGCCACACTGAATTGATATTGCTGCGTTTCTCAAAAATTGAGTGCCTCAAGTTTTTTTGAGAAACGCTTTAAAAGGAGGGAACCATGGGACTTGGACTTATCGCATCAATCATCGTTGGCGGGCTTGCTGGCTGGATTGCCAGCAATTTCATGAAGGCCGACACGGGTCTTCTGGCCAATATTCTGTTGGGGATCTTGGGCGCCTTTGTGCTGAACCTGATCTTGTCGCTTGTCGGCATCTACGCCGCCAACAGCTGGGTGCCGCAGCTCATCGTCGGTATTTTCGGCGCGAGCCTTTTGATCTGGCTGGCCCGGCGCCTGCGGTAAAGCCGCGCCGGGACTGATTTTAAACCTGAGGAAAACGCGCGCCCCACACCCGGGGCGCGTCATGTGTCAGGCGCTTGGCCTCAATCTCCGAGAGATGCGCCAAGGCACGGGCCTCGCACCCGCCGCTTTGCTGCAACGCCTTTGACCAGAGCCTGCGCACGGAACGCGGCGACCACGGCAAAGCGGCCTCCGCCAGCCAAATCCGCAACGTGCGCGGCAGATGGTCAAACTCTCGCATCGGATCACTCGCCCGTCTGCGTTTGCGCAGGGAGGTGTTGAGATTGCTCATGCCGCGGCCCGGCCCCATTTCGGGAAGGGGTCTTTGAGGGTTTGGGCCAGATTGGGGTCGATTTGATCCTCGGGGCCGATCAAAGCCGAATCGAGTTTCGCCCGGATCAGAGCCTCATCCATACCCGATCCGATAAAGACGATCTCTTGGCGGCGGTCGCCAAATCCATCGACCCAAACCTCGGCAATTTGCGCCCGGCCTTCGGGGTGATTGGGCCAATATTTCTCCGGCACGGCGGCCCACCAATTGCCCAAAGGTTTGATGGTGCTGAGCGCGCCAGCCATGGAAAACTCGGCCGCCCAGTCGGGGCGGGTGGCCATCCAGAAATGGCCTTTGGCACGGATGACGCCGGGCAAATCGCCGTTCAGAACGATCTCAATCGCGGTCGGATCAAAGGGACGGCGCGCACGATAGACGAAGGACGTCACATCGTATTCATCGGTTTCCGGGACGTGATTGGCGAAACCGTAGAGCTCCTTAGCCCAAAGCGGGTGCTCATGGGCGTGGTCGAAGTCAAACAGTCCGGTGCCGAGGACCTCCTCTGTGGCGACCTCTGAGAAGTCCGCTTCGATCACCTTGGCGTCGGGGTTCAATGCGGCGACGATTTTGCGCGCGGCGAGAACCTTGTCAGGACCGGCGTCCGTGATCTTGTTCAGAATGATCACATCGGCAAATTCGATCTGATCGACCAGCAGATCGACGATACGGCGCTGATCGCCCTCGCCCGCCACCTCGCCGCGATCTTCGAGAAAATCGTGGCTGGAATAGTCGTTCAGCATGTTGACCGTGTCGACCACCGTCACCATCGTGTCGAGGCGCGCGATGTCGTCGAGGCTTTCGCCATGTTCGTCCCGGAATTCAAAGGTCGCGGCCACAGGCAGCGGCTCCGCGATGCCGGTCGATTCGATCAGCAGGTAATCGTATTTATTTGCCTCTGCGAGCCGGCGCACCTCGGTCAAAAGATCATCGCGCAGGGTGCAGCAGATGCAGCCATTGCTCATTTCGACAAGCGTTTCTTCGGTCCGGGACAGATCAGCACCGCCTTGGCGCACGAGATCGGCGTCGATGTTCACCTCGGACATATCGTTGACGATCACCGCCACACGCAGACCGGCGCGGTTGTTCAGGAGGCGATTGAGCAAAGTGGTTTTCCCGGAGCCGAGAAAGCCGGAAAGGACAGTGACGGGCAAGCGTTCGGACATAGGTAAGTTCCTTCGTGGAGAGACGGGGGTGAGTTTTAGATATGTAATAACATAACGTCAATCCCATATGAAAAGCCCCCGCTTGACTTTTGCCCGCGCCCTCCGCAAAGGAGAGGCATGTCGAAAGCATCCAAACCCTCCCGCCAAAAAATCTACACGCTCCTGGTCGAGATCGGCCGCAAGGAGGGCGATGGCCTGCCCAAAGGCGCCACGGGCGGAGCGTTGATGATCTACGCCTCAGGCGTGGACGAGGCCGAAGCCGTCCGGGAAACCGTCGCGATCCTGAAGCAGGCCGACGTCGCGCCGCTGGATGTCACGGGCTACGGCACGCTCGAAGAGCGCCTCGAAGAGGGCCACGAGATTTCCGATGAGGAAAAAGAGCTGATGCAGCGCGCTCTCGATGAGAACTCGGTGATCGTCGCACAGATGACGCCGTTTTTCGAGGATGACACCGGCACGCGTCACTAAGGCATTTGGCGCCTATCGCGCTGGATTAGAGCCTATTTGGCCCCGAACCATTTGCGATAAATCGTGTCATAGGTCCCGTTTTCGCGAAGCTTCAACAGGCTGTGGTTGATCTGATCGGCATAGGGAGAGCTGGTCGGCAAAGCGATGCCGTAGTTTTCCGGCAAGAAAATCGGCCCCACCATGCGCCCCACACCCCGGCCCTCGTGGTTCACATAATAGGCCAGGATGGGCGCATCGAAGACGACAGCATCAATATCGTCATTCTCAAACGCCTCGATCAGCTCCCCGGGATTCGCGTAATCCACAAAATTGAGATCGCGACGCATAAGGAATTCGGCCGCCGTCGAATTGGCAACGGTGCCAATGGATTTGCCATAGAGATCGCCAATGCCGGAGACGTTCGACTGGATCGCCTCGACTGTCAGCACGGCTGTGATCCGGGCAACGAAGACAGACACAATAAACAGAGACGAAATCACCAGAAAGACGCCAAAAACGCGGCCCATCGGGGAGCGGGGCTGACGTTCTTCGAAGCCGCCATTCACAACGAGGTTCAGGGCCCACCAAAAGGCCGGGAACATCGCCTTGCGCGCGGGCATGTTGAAATACTCTTGGTGGTGCTTTTCGAAATACCACATCAACATGCCACCGCCGAACAACAGGGCGAAGGCGCCAGCAATGTACAAAAGCATGTCTGTTGAGAGGATCGCGGACCAAATCGTGACCTCGCCGCCATCGGCCCGCGTCATGATCTGAAGCCCGGCCTCGAAGATCGGCTGGGTGAAGTCCATGACCAATTCACGGTTCGAAGTGATCGAGATATTCGCAATGGCGGCATCCGCCTCGCCGGTCTCGATTTCCCCCAGCATCTCCACAAAACTGTCGACACGCGAGATGCTATAGCTCCAGCCAAGGTCCTCGGCCAGCGCCTCCCACAGCTCCATGGAAAAGCCAGTTTGCTCGCCATCGACTTCCATCGAAAATGGCACACGCGTGATGGTCATGACCCGGTGGTCCTGAGCCGCGGTCATGTGGGGGGCAAACAGCACAAAGAGTGTCGCAAAAACGCGAAGAACATGTTTCATCGGATTCCCTCATCTATCTGCGCATATGGCATAGCCCACGGGTCTCTTTCAATCGTCGATCATGAGAGGAGGCCCGCATTAAAGGTCAGAAATACCGAGGTGACATAAGTGCAACGACTTCGTGTCGCATAAGCCTCATGGTCGTCCTGTTCGGTATCGCCCTCACGGCACAAGCTTCGCATTGCCCCTCGGCGCTGGCCTCGGTAACTCTACAGGGGAACACTGCCAAAGGACGCCTCATGCCCCTAGACCCCGTCGATTTGACCGCCGCCCTCATTCGCTGCCCAAGCGTGACGCCGATTGAAGGTGGTGCGCTGGAGCTGCTCGATAAAACTTTGACGGAGGCCGGGTTTGCCTGCACTCGGGTGGACCGCAACGGCACGCCAAACCTTTTTGCTCGCTGGGGCGATAAGGCCGCTCCGCGCACACTGGGCTTTAACGGCCATACGGATGTGGTTCCGGTGGGGGATGAGGCGGCTTGGACCTGCAACCCCTTTGGAGGCGAAATCAAGGACGGCAAGCTTTGGGGACGGGGAGCGACCGATATGAAGTCCGGGGTCGCCGCTTTCGTGGCCGCGGCCTGCGATTATGCGACCCAAACCCCGCCGAAAGACACTGCAATCATCATCACCATCACGGGCGATGAGGAAGGCGATGCGACAGACGGCACCATCGCGCTGTTGGACTTTATGGACGCGACAGGAGAGGTGATGACCGACTGTATCGTTGGCGAACCGACCTGTCCGAACACCATGGGCGAGATGATGAAAATCGGACGCCGTGGGTCGATCACAGGCTACTTTACCGCGCGCGGCACGCAGGGGCATGTCGCCTACCCGCAGCAGACCAACAATCCCGTCCCCGTTCTGGCCAGCCTCATGGCGGAGCTGTCGGCGCATAGTCTTGATCAGGGAACGGAGCATTTCGATCCTTCCAACCTCGAAGTCACGACCTTTGATGTTGGCAATGCCGCCACCAACGTCGTGCCCGCGCAGGCCCAGTCCACCGTCAACATCCGCTTCAACGATGCACATAGCGGCGCCTCTCTCAGCGATTGGATGCGTGCAAAGGCCAAGACCGCCACTGAGCGCACCGGCATCGAGATCGATGTAGAGTTCCAGATTTCGGGCGAAAGCTTTTTGACGCCGCCCGGGGCGTTTGTCGACATGGTGGCGAATGCCGTTGCCAAGGAAACGGGTGTGACCCCGATCCTGTCCACGACGGGCGGAACATCGGATGCGCGCTTTATCAAAAACCACTGCCCCGTGGTTGAATTCGGGCTGGTTGGCAAGACCATGCATAAGGTCGACGAGCATGTGGAGGTCGAGCACATCAATGCGCTCAAGACTGTCTATTCCCGCCTGATGAGAGACTATTTTGCATGACCGTCACAATCTCAAAGACTGAAGATGTCCAAGCCTGCCTCGATCTCAGAATGACCGTTTTTGTCGAAGAGCAAAAGGTTCCTGTCGAGGAAGAACTCGACGATCTGGACCCCGTCTCCACACATTTTCTGGCCACCGATGAAAACGGCACACCTGTCGGCACCGCACGCGTCTATGAAGCTGGCGAAATCGGCAAAATCGGCCGGGTTTGTGTCGAAAAATCGCAACGCGGAACGGGTCTTGGAGCACGTTTGATTGAAACATGCCTCACAGAGCTCAAACAGCGTCCTCACCTCAAACAAGCCAAACTCGGCGCCCAGACCCATGCCATCGGGTTTTATGAACGCTTCGGATTTCACGTCATCGGCGAGGAATATCTCGACGGCGGCATCCCGCATCAGGATATGGTGTTGGTCCTGTGAGACCCTGCCTGATCGTCATGGTGAAAGAACCGCGTGCAGGTCGGGTAAAAACCCGTCTTGCGCGGGATTCGGGTCTTATTCAGGCGACATGGTGGTATCGGCATCAGGCTCTGAGGACACTCCGCAACCTGACCGATCCGCGATGGGACACGGTCCTCGCCGTCACACCAGACCGTGACGGGGTGCAAAGTTCATTCTGGCCAGAGCATTTTCCCCGCATTCCACAAGGACCGGGACATCTCGGCCAACGCATGGCGCGTGCCTTGCGCCGCATGGCGCCACGCCCGACCTGCCTCATCGGGTCAGATATACCCGACATCGAAAAGTCCCATATTGCCGCCGCTTTCGCTGCATTAGGGTCGCATACTGCCTGCCTCGGGCCCGCCACGGATGGTGGATATTGGCTGATCGGCCTACGTCATCCTGCGCAACAACCGACCGGTTTTCTGGATCATGTGCGCTGGTCGACAGAATGGGCCAAAGCAGACACGATTGCCTCAGCCAAATCTCTGAATTGGGCTGAATTAGAGACGCTTTCCGACATCGACACCGGCGCGGATTATGCGCAATGGGTGGCCCGTCTGTGAAATCCTCGCGACAGCGTGCTTTGCCAGTGGTGAGGCGCATCGGCTCATGGTAGAATCACCGTATGAGCAGGATCCCGACTAAGGACGAAATCCTCCAATGGATTTCCGACAACCCGACCCAAACCGCAAAACGCGATATTGCCAAGGCTTTCGGCATCAAAGGCGCCGCGCGGATCGATTTGAAACGCGTTCTCAAGGAGCTTGAGGACGAGGGACATCTTCGCAAACAGCGCAAGACCTATCGCGATCCCGATAAATTGCCGCCCGTCTCCGTGCTTTCCATCTTGGCGCCTGATCGCGATGGCGATTTGTTTGCGCGTCCGCTGGAATGGGCTGGCGACGGCCCGGAGCCCCGCGTTTTGATGTCTCTTCGAGAGAGTGATCCCGCGCTTGGAGAGGGCGAACGCATCCTTGCCAAACTTCAAGAGGTCAAAGGCGAAGACCATCAATATGTGGCACGTCTGATCCGGAAAATAGGCTCTAATCCACGTAAAATCCTTGGAATTTACAGAAAAGATGCCGAAGGCGGTCGCGTTGTGCCCATCGACAAGGGGAGCGACAAAGACTTTCTCGTGCGGTCCGGCAACGACTACGGCGCCAAGGACGGCGAGCTCGTCGAGGCCGAACAGTCCGGCCCGAAAAACCGGATGGGGCTGCCGCAAGCGCGGATCATCACCCGTCTGGGTGATCCGTCGGAACCCAAAGCCGTCTCTCTCATCGCGATCCATCAACACGGCATCCCGGATGATTTCCCGGACGAGGTCATTGCGGAGGCCGACAAGGCCAGACCTGCAGGGTTGAAGGGGCGCGAGGACCTTCGTGACCTGCCGCTTGTGACCATCGACCCGGCGGATGCGCGGGACCACGATGACGCAGTTTGGGCCGAGTTCGACCCTGATCCGAAGAATGAAGGGGGCTTTATCCTTTGGGTCGCCATTGCCGATGTCGCGCATTACGTGACGCCCGGTTCAGCGCTGGATCGTGAGGCCTGGAATCGGGGCAACTCGACTTATTTCCCGGACCGCGTCGTGCCGATGCTGCCGGATCGTCTGTCTGGCGATCTCTGTTCGCTTCACGAAGGTGTGCCGCGCGCCTGCCTTGCTGTGCGGATGGTCATCGATGCGGATGGTAAAAAGCTATCGCATCGCTTTCTGCGCGGCTTGATGAAATCTGCCGCCTCTCTGAACTACGCCGAGGTCCAGGCCGCCCGTGACGGTCAGATCAACGAGGCCTGCGGCCCGCTGATGGACAAGGTGATCAACCCGCTGTTCGAGGCCTATGAGGCTCTCAAACGTGCCCGAAAAGCCCGTCAACCGCTGGATTTGGATCTTCCCGAGCGCAAGATCGTGCTGGGTGAAGATGGGCGAGTCAGCTCCGTGGCGCTGGCAGAGCGTTACGATGCACATAAGCTGATCGAAGAGTTCATGGTGCTGGCCAATGTGGCCGCAGCCGAGGAGCTGTTCCATCGCAATCGGCCGCTTTTGTATCGTGTGCACGAGGAGCCCTCGGACGAAAAGATGGATGCGCTGCGTGAGGTGGCCCAGTCTTCCGGCTTTACGCTGGCCAAAGGTCAGGTGATCCACACCTCCCATCTGAACAAGCTTTTGGCACAGGCCGAGGGCACCGATCATGACGAGCTGATCAACATTTCGACCCTGCGCTCGATGACACAGGCCTATTACCACCCTGAGAACTACGGGCACTTCGGGCTGGCGCTTCGGTCCTACGCGCATTTCACCTCGCCGATCCGGCGTTATGCCGATTTGATCGTGCACCGCGCGCTAATCTCGGCGCATGGTTGGGGCAAGGATGGGCTGTCTCCCGAAGAGATAGACAGGCTCGAATCCACCGCAAAACACATCTCAGAGACCGAGCGCCGGTCGATGACGGCGGAGCGTGACACGAATGATCGCTACCTCGCCGCCTATCTGAGCGAGCGTGTTGGCAATGAGATGACCGGGCATATTTCCGGCATTCAAAAATTCGGCGCCTTCGTCAAACTGGATGAAACCGGTGCCGATGGGTTGGTGCCCGTGCGCACCATGGGCGCGGAGTTTTTCCATTTCGATCCGGAAGAACAGACCCTCATGGGCGCCGATACGGGCATTGTAATTTCCATCGGGCAAAAGGTCACCGTTCGGATCGCCGAGGCTGTGCCTGTGACCGGGGGGCTGGAGCTGGAACTTCTGTCCGTCGATGGCGCCATGTTGCCCCGTGGCCCGCGTCGCGCCAAAGGTCGACCAGTATCGCGCAAGTACAACAAGAGCAAAGCCAAAAAAGCCAAGATACAGAAAAAGGTACAGCGCCGCAGGAAATAAGATCGCAGCGGAAATTTGCCGCCCGCGATTTGTCCTGTTCAAGCCACAGGCCGATTCAGTTTAGCCTGAGACAAAATTAAAATGGAGCAGTCAGTATGCGTTCTCTTGTTCTTGGTGCCGCCGGTATTTTTCTCAGCCTTGGCCTGTCCTCAATGTCGGCGCAAACGCCGGGTCGAATGATCGAAACCCCGCCCCAACTTCCAGGAGCTCATTTGGTGCAAAATGTGGCATCTCAGGCCGGATTCGAGACTTGGATCACGAATTTCAAACAGCGTGCGCGGCGCGAAGGCATTTCCGAAACAGTGCTGACGCAGGCGTTTCGCGGCGTTCACTACAACACGGATGTGATCGCCAAAGACCGTCGGCAATCCGAGTTCACCCGGCAGATCTGGGACTATCTCGACAGCGCCGCCTCCCCCACCCGCGTCTCGAACGGCCAGAAAGCGATGCGCCAACATGCACGCACGTTGGATGCGATCGAGCGCCGCTTTGGTGTCGATAAATATGTCGTGGCGGCTGTCTGGGGGCTTGAAAGCGCTTACGGCGAACATCGCGGCGACATCAATGTGATCGAGGCGATGGCGACGCTGGCCTATGACGGGCGGCGCGGCGCGTTTTTCGAGCAACAGCTCATCGCAGCTCTGAAAATTCTTCAAAAAGGCGACACGCATCCGCGCAATATGAAGGGCAGCTGGGCGGGCGCCATGGGGCACACCCAGTTCATTCCGACGTCCTTTGAGGCCTTCGCGGTCGATGGCGATGGCGATGGCAAGCGGGACATCTGGTCGGATGACCCGACGGATGCACTGGCCTCCACCGCCGCCTATCTCGCGCGGCATGGCTGGAACAAGGGTCAGCCTTGGGGCGTCGAAGTACGTCTTCCGCGTGGATTCGACTATAGTTCCGCGCGTCGGAACAATATGCGCAGCCCCGCGGATTGGGCCGCTTTGGGCGTGGTTGGGGTCGATGGCAAGGCTGTGCCGAACTATGGCCGCGCCTCGATCCTCTTGCCCGCAGGCTCTGCAGGGGCCGCTTTCATGATCTTTGACAACTTCGCGGTGATCGAACGGTACAACAAAGCCGATGCTTATGTGATCGGCGTCGGTCACCTGTCGGATCGGCTCAAGGGCGGGCCTGCTATTCAGGCCTCCTGGCCGCGCGGGTATCAGCCGCTGTCCTTCGATGAAAAGAAGAAAATGCAGCGGATTTTGACGCGCAAAGGCTTTTTGGACGACAAGGTGGACGGCATCATCGGTCCGAACACGATCAATGCCATCCGTGCGTTTCAGACCTCCATCGGGGTCACCCCCGACGGCTATCCGTCACAGGAATTGCTGAAACAACTGCGCTGATTTCTAGGCAAGGTGGCCGGAGAACTCGGCCACCAATGCCTCGTAGATGTCACGCTTGAACGGCACGATATCAGAGACCAATTCGGCCGAATTTGACCATTTCCACTGACCGAACTCCGGGTGATCCGTCTCGATATTGATCATGGTTTCCGACCCCGTCAGTCGCAGCACGAACCAGAGCTGTTTCTGGCCGCGATATTTGCCCTTCCAGACCTTCCCCAAAAGGTAATCCGGCAAATCATAGGTCAGCCAATCCGAGGTCTGCGCAACGACCTCGACCTGATCCGCGGTCACCCCGATCTCTTCCCACAACTCCCGCAGCGCCGCCTCTTGCGGCATCTCGCCCGGATCAATCCCGCCCTGCGGCATTTGCCAAGCACCCGGCGTGTCGATGCGCTCGCCAACAAAGACCTCGCCTTTGTCGTTCAACAACATGACGCCCACACACGGGCGATAGGGAAGCGTGGAGAAATCTGTGCTCATGGGTCTTCTTTGCCTTCAGTAAAAGGGGCGCTCAATGCGCCCCCTTATAAGTTCAGTTGTGTGGGATCAGTTGCCGATTTTCGACAGACCTTTCAAAAGGTCGATCGCATAGGCCAGTTGGAAGTCCTCATCGCGCAGTTTCGCGGCCTCTTCGGCGGCGGCGCGTTCCTCTTCGATCTTGGCACGTTCGTCTTCGGTCAGGCTGTCATTGTCCAGCGCCCCACGCAGATCGGCCTCGGAGCGGAAGGTTGGCGTGTCCTCCGTCTCTTCCGTGACAGGCTGGCGCGGCGGTTGCTGTACAACGATGTCGGGCGAAATGCCCAGCGCCTGAATCGAACGACCCGACGGCGTATAATAGCGCGCGGTCGTGAGACGCATGGCGCCCTCGGAGCGCAGCGGCATGACGGTCTGAACCGAACCCTTGCCGAAAGATTTGGTGCCTACCACAACCGCGCGGTGATGATCCTGAAGCGCGCCGGACACAATCTCGGACGCCGAGGCAGAGCCGCCGTTGATCAGCACGACAATCGGTTTGCCCTCGGCCAGATCGCCCGCTGTGGCGTTCACGCGCGTGCTTTCTTCGGGGGAACGGCCACGGGTCGAGACGATCTCACCCTCGTCGAGGAAGGCGTCAGAGACCTTGATCGCCTGATCCAAAAGACCGCCCGGGTTGTTGCGCAGATCGACGATGATGCCGTCGACATTGTCGATGCCACCCAGTTCTTCAATCCCCTCTTTCAACCCGCTTTCCAGGTTCGGATAGGTCTGGTCGTTAAAGGTCGTGACACGCAGCACGATAGCATGATCTTCGACACGCGAGCGCACGGCGGTGAGTTTGATCGTGTCGCGGATGATCGAAACGTCAAACGGCTCTTCGACGCCTTCGCGCACCACGGTGATAATAATCTCGGAGCCGACCGGCCCGCGCATCATCTCCACAGTTTCGTCCAAAGTCATGCCCAGAACGCTTTGACCGTCCACGCCGGTGATGAAATCACCCGCTTCGATGCCGGCGATGTCCGCGGGCGTCCCATCCATGGGCGCGACGACTTTGACAAAGCCCTCTTCTTGGGTCACCTCGATACCAAGACCGCCAAAGGAGCCGGAGGTCTGCACCCGCATGTCTTCGGCGTCTTTCGGCGACAGGTAAGACGAATGCGGATCGAGCGAAGAGAGCATGCCGTCAATCGCCGCCTCGACCAGTTCCTCTGCATCGACCTCTTCGACATATTGCGCGCGGATGCGTTCGAACACATCGCCGAACAGGTCGAGCTGTTCATAGACATTCGACGATTTTTCCGCCTCCTGCGCCAAAAGCGGCCCCGCGAACTGGGTCGAGATCAACGTGCCTGCAAGGATGCCGGCCACGCCAGCCATCATGTATTTTTTCATCTCATTCCTCTCTCACGAACCCACATCTGCAAGTTCTGGATCGTCTCAAAGCGGACCACCAGCGAACCACCGTTCCGGGTTCACGGGCCGACCGCCCTCTCTTACCTCTATATAAAGCGTCTCCGACAGACTCGCGCCAGTGCCTTGGGTGGCATTTTTGACAAAGTCGTCGAGATCGGGGGATGCGCCCCCCATGAGACCCACGGCCGTCCCAGCGGGAATAACCGCGCCGACATCACCATAGACCTCATCCAGCCCGGCCAGAATGAGCAATAGATCATTTCCGGGCTCAAGGATGATCACGTTTCCGTAGTCGAGAAACGGTCCCTTATAGCGCACGGTGGCGGGCCAAGGTGTGGTCACCAACGACAAGGGCCGCGTCGCCCAGAGCCAGCCCGGACGTTTTACCCCCGCCGCATCGGCCTCTTCATAGCCCCGCAACGGTCGCCCCGGCACGGGGGCCTCCCATGTGCCCGGCTCCATCGCTGGCATGGGCGCAATCCCATCCACCACATCCATCACAGCCAGACCCGAGGCAAAGGCTTCGAGCGTTTCCGAGCTGTCAATGAGCGTCTTGATCCGTTCTGGGTCCATCGTGAAACGGCGTGGCAGATCGGTGCGATCCGACATGGCCTGCGACAGATCGGTGCGCGCCTGTTGCACGTCCTGAAGGCCTTGCGACAGAGTCGCCAAGGCCTCGCTCTGCAACTCGCGCAGGATTTGCACCTCTTCGAGCCGGATGCGCATGTCTTCGACCTCGGCCTGAACCGAGGGCGCAACGGAGGCCACCAACATGCCCGCGCGCGCCTGCCCCAGAGGACCGTTCGGATGCACCAAAGCTTCGGGCGAAGCGTCCGGTTTCATGCCGATGAGAATACCCAAAAGCTGGGCATATTGCCCGCTTTCATCGGTGAACTCACGCGACAGCTCACTTTCGCGCAAAGACACCTGTCTTAGACCCGAACGCATGGCTTCGAGACCATCTTCGTAGGCGCGCACGACACCTGTCAGGGCCTTGACCCTGTCCGGCGCGGACTCTGCGGCTTCCAAGCGGCTATGCGCATCGTTGAATTGCGCAACCGCCAGCTCGGCCAGAGCCGCCGGGCTTTCCTGGGCCATGACCGGCGTGGCCAGCACCAAGGCAAAGGCTGCGATCAGGGTCTTCATTTGACGATGAGACTCACACCCGTCATTTCCTTCGGCTGCGGCAATCCCATCAGCTCAAGGATCGTCGGCGCCACATCGGCCAGCCGCCCGCCATCGCGCAGCGACACGCCTTTGGGTCCGCCAAACAGGATCACCGGCACCGGGTTCGTGGTATGCGCGGTGTGCGGCCCGCCGGTCACCGGATCGACCATGGTCTCGCAATTGCCGTGATCCGCGATTATCAACATCGCTCCGCCAACTTTTTCCAGCTCAGCGACCACCTTGCCCAGACCGTCATCCACCGCCTCACAGGCGGCCATCGCGGCCTCCAGAATCCCTGTGTGCCCGACCATATCGGGGTTGGCGAAATTGGTGACAATCAGGTCGTAGCCCTCATCGATGGCCCAGACGAATTTCTCTGCCACTTCCGGCTCGCTCATCTCCGGCTGAAGATCATAGGTCGCGACTTTCGGCGATTGCGGCATGAAGCGGTCTTCGCCCTCCTCCGGCACTTCCTTGCCGCCATTGAGGAAGAAGGTGACATGCGGATATTTCTCGGTTTCGGCCAGACGGAACTGTTTCAACCCGTGTTTCGCGACCCATTCCCCCAGCGTGTTCTTGATGTCACGCGGCGGGTAGGCGGTCTGCATATAGGCGTTGTGGCCGGTGGAATATTCCACCATGCCCAAGAGCTCCGAATAGGTCGGACGCGGGCCGGTGTCGAAATCCGCGAACTCCGGCTCGCCAATCGCACGCAAAATCTCACGCGCCCGGTCGGCCCGGAAATTGTTGCAGAAAAAGCCGTCACCATCGACGATGCCGTCATAGCTCCCGATCACGGTCGCCTTGACGAACTCGTCGGTATCGCCGCGCGCGTAGGAGTTTTCCACCGCCTCAAGCGCCGTCGCGGCACGCTCCACGCCGATGCCTTTGGCCATCGCCTCATAGGCCTGAGACACGCGCTCCCAACGGTTGTCGCGGTCCATCGCATAATAGCGCCCGATCACCGTGCCGATGGTGGCGAATTCCGGCAGGCGACTTGCAAAGTCGGCCATGAACTTGGCGGCGGATTGCGGCGCCACATCACGCCCGTCGGTGATTGCGTGGATCACAACCGGCACACCGAGATCGGTGATTGCCTGCGCGGCGGCCAGCGTATGTTCGATATGCCCATGCACGCCACCGTCGGAGATCACCCCCATCAGATGCGCCGTGCCGCCCGCCTCTTTAACGGTCTTGGCAAAGCGCACAATGGCCTCGTTTTTAAAGAAAGATCCGTCTTCGATGGCCAGATCAATCTGACCCAAATCCATCGCCACCACGCGCCCTGCACCGATGTTGGTGTGCCCCACTTCGGAGTTGCCCATCTGTCCGGTCGGCAGCCCCACATCCGGCCCGAAGGTGATCAAGGTGTTGTTCGGACACTCCGCCATCAGCCGATCGAAATTCGGCGTCTTCGCCAGAACCGGCGCGTTGGCTTCAGGCGTCGGACCAATACCCCAACCATCGAGAATGCAAAGAACAACGGGTTTCGGCGCGGCCATGGCGGGCTCCTTTACAATAAGAGAACGACCTCTTTGCCCCTATCTAACGCGCCACCGCGCGCGTTTGAACCGCTTTGCGCTTCTTCTTGGCAAAAATACTCTCACTACACCCGATGATAGGGCGATCCGGCCAGAATAGAGGCGGCGCGATACAGCTGTTCGGTCAGCATCGCGCGGGCCAGCATGTGGGGCCAGACCATTTTCCCCAGCGAGATCGAGAAATCCGCCTGCGCGCGCAGGCTCGGGTCGATGCCATCCGCGCCACCGATGACGAAAGCCACATCAGAGCGCCCAGCATCACGCCATTCCGCCAGTTTGCTGGAAAATTCGGGCGAGGACACAATCTTGCCGCGCTCGTCCATCGTGACGATGACGGCCCCTTTCGGCAGGGCGCGCTGCAACAGATCGGCTTCGGCCTTCATGCCGCCGCCTTTCTTGTCTTCGACTTCCGAGATGGTCAGAGGGCCGAGGCCCAGCGCGCGCCCGGTGCGGTCGAACCGGGTGGTATAATCGTCGATCAGCGCCGCCTCAGGACCGGCACGCAGCCGGCCCACGGCGCAAATATGAACGCGCATCAGCTCTCGGTCGACACTTCGGTGGCTTTGCCCTTAAGCGCCTCTTTGGCCTCTTCCGGGGACATCCACATTTTCTCGAGCTGGTAGAAATCGCGCACTTCCGGACGGAAGATGTGAATGATCACATCGCCTGCGTCGATCAGCACCCAGTCGCCCTGTTCCTTGCCCTCGACACGCGAGAAAATACCGAACTGCTGTTTCAGCGTGTCGGACAGTTTTTCCGCCATCGCGGACACCTGACGCGTCGAACGACCCGAGCAAATGACCATGTAATCGGCCACTTCGGATTTGCCCTTAAGGGCAATGGACACGAGGTCTTCGGCTTTGTCTTGATCAAGGAAAGAGGTAACGAAATCGAGCAGTTGCTCGCCTCCGATCTTCACCGGCATGGCTCCCGTCATGGGCGCCTCCGGGGTTGCGGCGCTGTTTGCCGCGCTCTGTGCGTGAGACAGGACATAGTCCTCCTTGGGATACGCGCCGGTCGGCCCCGGCACTGGGCATAGGTTAAAGATAGCATCGCTCTGGTGAAATCTCAATATTTGGGCGCAACTTCCCCATCAGACGTTCAGTCCAACGCCTTCGTCGCAAGGGTCGAGCCATCCAGCACGCGCACTTCGCGTTGCGGGAAGGGGATGGAAATATCGTTGGCTTTGAACGCATCCCATAGCGCCAAATAGACATTGCCGCGCACATTGGTGAGCCCGCCCGTGGGATCGGTGATCCAGAACCGCAGGATGTAATCCACCGAGCTGTCGCCAAAGCCCACGATATGACAGACAGGCGGCTTGGTCGTCAGCACACGGTCCACAGTCTGCGCGGCCTCAATCGCCACCTTGCGCACCAGATGCGGGTCGTCGCCGTAAGCCGTACCGAAATAGATGTCGAGCCGCACAAAATCATTCGTATGCGACCAGTTCACCACCTGACCGGTGATCAGATCTTCGTTCGGGATCAGGTATTCCTTACCGTCCCGCGTGGTGATCGAGGCATAGCGCGCGCCCAGCGCGTTGATCCAGCCAAAGGTCTCGCCCAGAGAGATCACATCACCGGGCTTGATCGACTTGTCCAAGAGAATGATCACACCCGAGATGAGATTCGACACCACCTTTTGCAGACCAAAGCCCAAACCGACCCCAATCGCGCCCGAAAGCACCGCAAGCCCCGTAAGATCAAACCCCACGGCCTTGAGCCCGATGAAAAACGCCGAACCGAACAAAGCGAGCTGCACCACCTTGATGATCAGCTCTTTCATTGAGGGCGAGATATCCTCATTGCGCCGGATTTGGGTCGATGTTTGCCCCGAAATGAGCCGTGCGAAGGTAAAGAGCACGCCGGTGACCACCAGTGCCTTGAGCACCGCCAACGCAGACATGCGGAAGTTGCCAAAAGTGATGGCGACAGAATCGAGAAACTCCGCCGCCCACTCGATGCCGCCAAAGAAATAGAGCGTCACATAGGCCCAAAGCCCCCAGCGCACCAAGCGCCGCAAGGCACGGTTTTTCACCAACTGCACGACCAGCTCGACCGCAACCCAGGCAGAGACGATTCTGGCCAAAATCGCGATCAGATAGGAGCGAGAGGGCCAGGTGACCTCATGCATCACGGCGTAAATGCTCCAAAGCAGCATCGCCCAGACGATCAGCACCAGCCGCTTTTCAATCGCCAACAGCCAGCGGAGTTGCCATTTCGGACGCCCTTCGAGGCCGCGCATCCAATCGCGCATTCGGGTTCGCAGATATTTCCCACAGACCAGCGCAACACTCAGCGCAACCAGAGAAATCCCGATCTGATAGAGATTCCAGCGCCGGAGCAGCCCCTCAAGAAAGGTCAGCACATCGCTGCCCGTCTCGCCCAAAAGGGTGCTGATCTGTGTTGGATCCACGCCGTTCTCCCGTTTTCTTTTCAGCTTTGCATAGCCCTGCGCGTGGCCGCAAGCGCATCTCTCTTGCGAGACTCGCGGGCAAGCTATATGTCAGCGCCATGGAACGTATGTTTGAGATCGCAGACCGTGCATGGTTGCCGTGGCGTTTCCACGGCGCAATGCAATCCGTGCTAGCCCGACTTTGATGTCGGACCTTTCAGCGTGTCCGCGCGCCTGATCCAAAACTTCCAATTTCAAAGCACATCCACGGGAGAGCGAAATGACCGCCCCGAAGACACTCTATGATAAAATCTGGGACGCCCATGTGGCCCATGAGCAAGAGGATGGCACCTGCCTGCTCTATATCGACCGCCACCTCGTCCACGAAGTGACCTCGCCTCAGGCCTTTGAAGGCCTGCGCATTGCGGGCCGCCAAGTGCGCGCGCCGGAAAAAACCATCGCCGTGCCGGACCACAACGTGCCGACCACTTTGGACCGCGTGTCCGGTGTGATCGCCAACGAAGAAAGCCGCATTCAGGTCGAAGCCCTCGACAAGAACGCGAAAGAGTTCGGCGTGAACTACTACCCGGTCTCTGACGTGCGTCAGGGCATCGTGCACATCGTCGGCCCGGAACAGGGTTGGACCCTGCCCGGCATGACCGTTGTTTGCGGCGACTCCCATACCGCGACTCACGGCGCGTTTGGCGCGCTGGCCCACGGCATCGGCACCTCTGAGGTGGAGCACGTTCTGGCAACGCAAACGCTGATCCAGAAGAAGTCCAAGAACATGAAGGTGGAAATCACCGGCAAGCTGCGCCCCGGCGTGACCGCCAAGGACATCACGCTCGCCGTGATCGGCGAAACCGGCACCGCCGGTGGCACCGGCTACGTGATCGAATATTGCGGCGAAGCGATCCGCGATCTGTCGATGGAAGGCCGCATGACCGTCTGTAACATGGCGATCGAAGGCGGCGCCCGCGCCGGTCTCATCGCGCCGGACGAAACCACGTTCGAATACGTCAAAGGCCGCCCGCACGCCCCGAAAGGCGCGCAGTTCGAGGCCGCTCTGAACTGGTGGAAGACCCTCTACACCGACGAAGGCGCGCATTTCGACAAGGTCGTGACGCTGAAAGGCGAAGAGATCGAGCCGGTTGTGACCTGGGGCACCTCGCCCGAGGACGTTCTGCCGATCTCTGCTGTTGTCCCTGCGCCCGAGTCGTTCAAAGGCGGCAAGGTGGACGCGGCGAAACGCGCCATCGAGTACATGGGTTTGGAGGCGGGTCAGAAACTGACCGACATCCAGATCGACACCGTGTTCATCGGCTCCTGCACCAACGGTCGGATCGAAGACCTGCGTGCCGCCGCCGCGATCCTCAAAGGCAAGAAGATCAAGGACGGCATGCGTGCCATGGTCGTGCCGGGCTCGGGTCTTGTGCGTGCGCAGGCCGAAGAGGAAGGTCTCGCCGAGATCTTCAAAGAGGCCGGGTTTGAGTGGCGTCTGGCCGGGTGTTCCATGTGCCTTGCCATGAACCCCGATCAGCTGTCCGAGGGTGAGCGCTGTGCCTCCACCTCGAACCGCAACTTCGAGGGGCGTCAGGGCTATAAAGGTCGCACGCACCTCGTGTCGCCCGCCATGGCCGCCGCTGCCGCCGTCACCGGTCACCTGACCGATGTGCGCGACATGATGACTGAAAACGCCTAAGGAGCCGCTACAATGGAAAAGTTCGAAAAACTGACCGGCATCGCGGCCCCCATGCCGCTGGTGAACATCGACACGGATATGATCATCCCGAAAGTGTTCCTGAAAACCATCAAACGCTCCGGCCTTGGTGTGAACCTGTTCGACGAGATGCGCTATGACCGTCAGGGCAATGAAATCCCCGATTTCGTCCTGAACAAACCGCAATATCGCGACACGCAGATCCTCGTGGCGGGCGACAACTTTGGCTGTGGCTCCTCGCGTGAACACGCGCCGTGGGCGATTGCGGATTTCGGCATCAAATGCGTGATCTCCACATCTTTCGCCGACATTTTCTACAACAACTGCTTCAAGAACGGCATCCTGCCGATCGTGATGCCGCAAGAGGTTGTGGATGTGTTGATGAAGGACGCCGAGAAAGGCTCGAACGCTCGTATGGTCGTCGATCTGGAAGCCCAGACCGTCACCACCTCGGACGGCGAAAGCTTCGCGTTTGAAGTCGACGCGTTCAAGAAACACTGCCTGCTCGAAGGTCTCGACGACATCGGTCTGACCATGGCACATGTCAAAGACATCGACGCCTTTGAAGCCACTATGGCACAGGCACGTCCCTGGGTCTGAGGCCGACAGGAATTAAGATCAAAGAACGGCGGCCCTTCGGTCGCCGTTTTTCATTGAGTTTACTTGGCTCGCATCAGGCGGCGTATCTCGGCCAGGCTGTCCAATTGCTTTGCACTCGGCGCCTCACCGACGCCCGCATAGACCGACGTCAGGATACCCTCGACCGGACCGTAGCCCTCCGAGCCCGAGAGCTTATAGAGCTTGCGCGCCAGACGGGTGATGGCTGGGCTGGTGCCATGACAGGACGCAATCAGCCAATCGGAAAGCGTCTTGATTTCCTCTGCATCCGTAAGGGTAAATTGCAGATCCTTTTGTAAACGGATCACATATTGCAGGATCAGCTCAGAGGTCGGATAGCCCGCCTCATCGATGAGTGCTTTGACCAAAGCGGCAACGGCGATCCGAGCATCGTCGATTTGCTCGACGGGATGCGTGCCCGATTTGCGGGTAAAGCCGAAACGCCGAATGGCGAGGCGAATATCATCCGCAACACCGACCAAATCCGACGCCGCATTCGCCGCATTGCGGGCCCGGTTCATGTAAAAAAACGCTGTCACGGCAGCTCCGAGAAGGGCCAGTAAGATTGGCATATTGATACTCCGAAAATATGTTCGGCGGATTATCGAAAGTTCAATTGCGTCGCACAACGGGAAAAATCCCTTACAAAGACCTTTTTACAGGGCAGCGTCATGTTTACCTAAGCCAAGCAAGATGCGCGGCACAGGAGAATAAGATGACGAATTGGAAAACATGGGTCGCAATCGGCGTTTTGACTTTTTTCTTCGGCCTTCTGGCGCTCGGCAATGTGGTTGCGACCTCGCTTGCGATCACCGTTTTGCTCGGCACGTTGTTTATCGTCGCAGGGGCGGCGAAACTTTGGGCCGGGTTCTCCGGCGTCGCGCATGAGAACCGCGTCTTTTCGATGATCTGGGGGCTGATCAGCCTGATGATCGGCGTCAGTTTCGTGGCCAATCCGATGGACGGTACGGTCTCTCTGACCCTCGTCATCACATTCTTCCTGCTGATCTCCGGGGTGGTCCGGCTTTTGATGGCCTGGCGGATGCGGGAAAGTCGGCTGTTTTGGATGCTCTTGCTGTCGGGCGCCGTGACGGTGCTTTTGGGCGGCTATATCCTCGGGAATTTCGCCGCGATCTCGCTGTCGCTTTTGGGTCTTTTGCTCGGCATCGAGCTTTTGGTCGATGGCGCGGCTCTGGTCGGATTTGGTCTTTTCCTGCGCAAGTTCCGATCGTGATGAGAGCGGCGACCCATTCGGGCCGCCGCATCCATGATCCTTACTCCATCGCGGGAAGCAGGCCCTGCGTCTGGGCATCCGCCAGCTCTTCGATGGTCACCTCGCCATCGCCATCGGCATCGATCGCGGCAAAGGCATCTTCCGTCAGGCTGGGATAAACCATTTGCATCTCCTCCATCGAGTAGGTGCCATTCCCGTCCGTATCCATCAGCGAGCCCTGAGCAAAAGCCGGAGCGGCCATGAGGGTCAGTGCGCCAAGGGTCAAAGCAATCGGTTTCATGTCATATTTCCTTTCAGTTTTGTTGTGCCCCTATCGGGCTATTCAAAACGACCGTGGGCCGTTGCCCTGAGAGATACGCCCAAAATGAAATGGCTCAAGACGCTGAAACTATTGGAAAGATTTTGCGCATAGCCCCGCCATACAGCTGCGCATTGTCGCCCAGATTTGGGCGGATTGCGGCACATCGGCGGGTTTTGATGCCGAAAACCGGCGACAAGATGCCAGAATTGAAAAGAGGGGCCGAAGCCCCTCTTGATCCGTGCACAGTTGTGCCTACTGCCTCAGCACCCGATCTGCATCTCCGGCACATCAGCGCCATGAATGAGCTTGGCCTCCGTCATCTCAAGGATCACTTCGAGCGGCACATTGGGCGCACGTTCAATGAGATGCAGCCCATCGTCCTCTGGTTTCAACACGGCCAGTTCCGTGACGATCAGGTCGACACGACGCTCAGAGGTCAGTGGCAGGGTGCATTCCGGCACGATCTTGGCCTCGCCTTTCGCGGTGTGCTGCATCGCGATGATTACCTTTTTCGCACCCGTCACCAGATCCATCGCGCCGCCCATGCCGGGGGTGTAATGGCCGGGGATCATCCAATTCGCCAGATGCCCCTTTTCATCGACCTGCAAAGCGCCCAGCACCGTCAGATCAAGATGCCCGCCGCGGATCAGCCCAAAGGAAAAGGCGGAATCGATGGTCGACGCCCCCGGCACGAAGGACACAAAACGCCCACCTGCGTCGGTGAGGTGACGGTCCGTCATGCCCTCGGGCGGGCGATGCCCCATGCCGACAGCACCGTTTTCGGCCTGAAAGAACACGCCCATGTCTTCGTCGAGATAATCCGACACCAGGGTCGGGATGCCGATGCCAAGATTCACAAGGCTCCGAGGGGTGATTTCCTGCGCCACGCGGCGCGCAATGAGGATTTTCGGGTCCATGATTGTCGCTCCTATGCCGAGGTCTTGATGACGTGATCCACGAGCACGCCGGGGGTTTTGACCAGATCGGGCGGGATCATCCCGACGGGCACGATCTCTTCGGGTTCGCAGATCACCGTATTGCCCGCGAGTGCCATGATCGGATTGAAATTCGTGGCGGTGAGCATGTAGGCGAGATTGCCAACATAATCACAACTCCGCGCCGCGATCAGCGCAAAATCGGCCGTGAGCGGTTTTTCCAGCAGGAAGGATTTGCCATCGACCTCGATGATCTCCTTGCCCTCCGCAACCTTGGTGCCCACGCCCGTCGGCGTCAAAATCCCACCGAGGCCAACGCCCGCCGCGCGGATGCGTTCGACCAGCGTGCCCTGCGGCACCAATTCGACCTCCAATTTGCCCGAGGCGAATTGCGCCTGAACGATGGTGTTGAGGCCCATATGGCTACAAATCAGTTTGCGCACGCAGTTTGCGGCGAACAGCGGGCCGGGGCCAGTGGTGTCGCGCGCCGTGTCATTGGAAATCAGCGTGAGATCCTTTTTGCCCGCCTCCGCCAGCCCGCGGACAATCCTGTCCGGCACGCCGACGCCCATGAAGCCCGACAACATGACGGTCGCGCCATCCGGGATGAGATCGACCGCCTCGTCGATTGATATGGCCAGATGCATGTCTTCTCCTCCAAGGCTTGCTCTGTTGCCGGGGAGGTAAAGCGTTTCCATGCTTTCGGTCAAGAATGTGAAAAAGCGCCATTTTTCACGAGAAGCCGAGGCCGGTGAGAAAGCGCCCTAGATATGGTATCTCGCCCAAAGCGCGCCACAAGCGCGGTCCACAATGATGCAAAATCGCACCGCTTTGTCCACGAAACCGCCCAAATTCAACGATTAACCTTAACCATTCCTTGCTGGCAGATACGAAAGAAGGCAAAAGTTGGGCAAGATTGAGGCAATCCGTCATAGTTGGCGGGATCAAAATGGGAAAAGAGCGCGGCATCGTATCGCACTCAACCAGTTTGAAGGGAAATGGGCAGTGGTTCATCGCATGCTGGGAGCGCTTTTGCGTGCATTCTTGGTGGTCGTTCTGATCATCATGCCGTCCATGCTATTGCCGAATGTGTCCAACGATGCCGCACAGGTCGTCGCGCTCATCGCTTTCTTTGGCGCGGCTCTGACCTTTTTCGAATATGTCTCCGCCTATCCGGGCCTCGTGGAATTTCGCGACGCACCGCCATTTAACCGGGTGCGTTTCACCTCGCTTTTCATGACCATCGTGCTGCTGTCTCTGATCGCACGCGGCACCCACAGCCCCACCATCGTCACCGAATTCGTCACCGCCATCGGCGCGCTGATCGGCTATGTGCTCGATTTCCCCTATTCGCCCGTGCGACTGATGATCCTCGCGATGCCGGAGGGCAGCTCCGCGCAAGAGCTTGAAATGATGCGCGAAGCGGCGGGGATGAGCTATTTGATTTCGCTTTTGGCGCTGTCGATCTTTCTGATCACGCTGCGGGTCGGGCATTGGCCCTCTCGCTCCGGCTCCTTCAATGTCTGGATCAACCTGCCGACGTTCGATCCGACCGCAGGAGGCGATGTGGTCGAGCGGCTGAAACGCGACGCGCGTTTCAACATCGTGATCGGGTTTGTGTTGCCCTTCCTCATCCCTGCGGTGTTAAAATCGGCCTCAAGCATCTTTGGGGGCCTTGGCGTCACCACTGACCAATCCATGATTTGGGCCGTTGCAGCATGGGCATTCCTGCCGTCATCTCTCTTCATGCGGGGCATCGCCATGGGGCGGATCGCCTCGATGATCGCGGAAAAACGTCGCCAGACCTACGCCCGCGTCGATCTCGACCACCTGCCGGCGTGATCCGCCTCGCCATTTTCATCCTATGCCTGTTGCCCGTCTCTTTGGCCGCTGAAGCGCCATTGCGCGTCGCCACATGGACGGTCGAACTGACCCGCAAAGGCCCCGGGCTTTTGCTGCGCGACATCTTGGAGGGCGACGATCCACAGGTCATGGCCGCAATCCAGCACATCGACGCGCTCGCGCCGGATGTGCTTTTGCTCACAAGTTTCGACACCGATCTCGACGGTCATGCGCTCAGGGCTTTGGCGGATCAACTTGGCTATCCCTATCATTTCACGCGACTCGGCAATTCGGGTCGGCCGACGGGCCGCGATCTTGACAAGGACGGGCGCTTAGGTGAACCCGAGGATGCGCAATCCTATGGCGAGTTCACCGGCCAAGGCGGCCTGGCGCTCCTGTCGCGCCTTCCGATCGTGACCGAGGACATCCGGGATTTCTCCGAAATGTTGTGGCGTGATCTGCCCGACGCGTCTCTGCCGGAGGGGTATTTCGACGCCGAGGATTTGGACGTGCTGCGCCTGTCGTCTCATGCGCATTGGGATGTGCCTGTGCTTTGGAACGAGACAGCTCTGCACCTCTTTGCCTACGCCGCCACCTCGCCGGTGTTCGACGGAGATGAGGATCGCAACGGGCGCCGCAATGCCGATGAAACGCGGTTCTGGTCGCTCTACCTCGATGGTGCCCTGGCGGTGCCGCCGCCCGAAGGAGCGTTTATCCTGTTGGGTGACAGCAATCTCGACCCCATGGACGGCGACGGACGGCGCGAGGTGATGCAAGCGCTGCTTTCAGACCCGCGTTTTAAGGACGTAGAGCCCCGCTCTGACGCTGGCCCAGAAGCGAATCCAGACCATCTTGGAGACCCCGCACTGGACACCGCCGACTGGACAGACCCCCTGCCCGGCAATCTGCGCGTGGACTATGTTTTGCCCTCTTCCGAGCTGGCGGTCGTGGACGCCGGTGTCGCCTGGCCCCAAGTGGAGCTGAAAGAAAACGACTTTCGCCACGGGCTTGTCTGGGTTGATATCGCTCCCATTCCTTGACGAGGCGGCAAGCAGTCGTTACGCCGCTTTCAACCTTAAAAAACCAAGGACTGGACGCGACCATGAGCACGCCTTCTCTTCTCATTCTCCCCGGTGACGGCATTGGCCCCGAAGTGATGGCCGAAGTCACCCGGATCATCGACTGGTTCGGCGACAAGCGCGGTTTGAAATTCGATGTGACCATGGATCTCGTGGGCGGTGCAGCCTACGACAAACATGGCGTGCCGCTCGCGGATGAGACCATGGCGAAGGCGCAAGAGGTCGATGCCGTTCTTTTGGGTGCCGTGGGTGGTCCGAAATACGACGTGCTCGATTTCTCCGTGAAACCGGAACGCGGCCTGTTGCGTCTTCGCAAGGAAATGGACCTGTTCGCCAACCTGCGTCCGGCACAGTGTTTTGACGCGCTGGCCGATTTCTCCTCGCTGAAGAAAGACATCGTCGCCGGTCTCGACATCATGATCGTGCGCGAACTGACCTCTGGCGTTTACTTCGGCGAGCCGCGTGGCATCACCACGGTGGACGGCGAGCGCATCGGCATCAACACCCAGCGCTACACCGAATCCGAGATCCGTCGCGTCGCCATCGCCGCTTTTGAGCTGGCGATGAAGCGCAACAAGAAACTCTGTTCGATGGAAAAGGCCAACGTGATGGAGGCCGGCATCCTATGGCGCGATGTGGTCACCGAAGTGTCCGCCGATTACCCCGAGGTTGAGCTGTCCCACATGTATGCCGACAACGGCGCGATGCAGCTGGTCCGCGCGCCGAAACAGTTCGACGTGATCGTAACCGACAACCTGTTCGGCGACATTCTCTCCGATTGTGCGGCGATGCTCACCGGCTCGCTGGGCATGCTGCCCTCTGCGTCGCTGGGCGCGCCGATGGAAAACGGCCGTCCGAAGGCCATGTACGAGCCGGTGCACGGCTCCGCGCCGGACATCGCAGGTCAGGGCAAAGCCAACCCGATCGCCTGTATCCTGTCTTTCGCCATGGCGCTGCGCTACTCCTTCAATGAAGGCGCTGAGGCAACCCGTCTCGAGCAAGCGATTGAGAAAGTGCTCGCCGATGGTGTGCGCACCGGCGATCTTTTGGCAGACGAAGGGGTCACCCCGGTGTCCACCTCCGGCATGGGCGACGCGATCCTCGCCGCTCTGGACGCCTCGCTCTAAGCCTCGCCACATCTTATGCAAAAGGGCGTCTCCATCGAGGCGCCCTTTTTATGTCATCAGTCGAAAATGTCGAAAATATCCTCGGCCATATCGAACAACCGATGCGCCGTGGATTTGCGTTTCTTTTTCTTCTTCGAGGTCTTCTTCGGACCAGACAGTTTTTCTTGAAACGCCTTCTTGCCTTTGATCGCCACGGGCGCCTGCGGTTTGTGTAACGCCTTCATCCGCGACAAAGGCGCCCCGCAGGCCGAGCATTTCAGCTCGTGCCGGGTCGTTCCGCCCAATGTCAAAACCGTTTTCGACCCACAATAGCAGCAGGTTGCAGATTTCTGTGTGTAATACATGGGCAATCACATGGGGACGCACGTCACAGGACACAAGGCTTTGCGCCGCCTTGAAAGCTCCGTCTCACATGCTACCGTGAATGGCGAAACAGACAGGACAGCGCATGAATATCACCGGAGCCTTCTACGCCCTCGCCGCTTTTGCGGTGTTCTCGACCCATGACGTGGTGATCAAATTCCTGGGCGGCTCCTATGCGCCGTTCCAGATCATCTTTTTCTCGACGCTGTTCTCATTCCCTCTGGTGATGTTCATGCTGATCCGCGACCGGACCGAGGGCCACCTACGCCCCGTCCATCCCTGGTGGACGCTGTTTCGCACCATTGCGGCGATGATCAACACGGCCTCTGCGTTCTACGCCTTTTCCGTCCTGCCGCTGGCACAGGTCTATGCGCTGATCTTTGCCACGCCGCTGGTCATTACCATCCTGTCGATCCCGGTGCTGGGAGAACGCGTGGGCTTTCACCGCTGGGCCGCTGTCATCGTGGGCCTGATCGGCGTGATCGTTGTGCTGCGCCCTGGCGGGACCGAATTCACTCTGGGCCATATGGCGGCGCTGTCCTGTGCGGGCTTTGGCGCATTCGCCTCCGTCGTCGTCCGCAAAATCGGCCGCGAAGAGCGCACGGCCGTGTTGATGCTCTATCCTTTGATCGCCAATTTCGTCGTCATGGGGCTGGCGATGAGCTTCTTCTACCGCCCCCTCCCCTTGATGGATCTGGGCTCTATCGGCCTTGTATCGCTTTTGGGCTTTACGGGCGGTGTGGTCCTTATCCTCGCCTATCGCGCCTCCGAGGCCGCCATCGTCGCCCCGATGCAATATTCCCAGATCATCTGGGCCACGATTTTCGGCTATTTCATCTTTGGCGAAACCGTCGATATGCCAACCATCCTGGGCGCAGGAATCATCATCCTTTCCGGCCTCTACATCGTCTTCCGGGAAGCCAGCGGCGGACATTCGGAGAATACCCCGGTGCTCAGAACCCGCTCGCGCGCCTCGTCCGCAGCCTCTTTCCGCATTTCACCCTTTGTCAGACGCGGAAAACTTCAATGATATTGGAGTCAAAAGCGCGAATTCTCTCTTGCCAAACCCCGCCTGTCGCTATATTCCGCCCGTCACGGTCGGAGCGTAGCTCAGCCTGGTAGAGCACTGTCTTCGGGAGGCAGGGGCCGGAGGTTCGAATCCTCTCGCTCCGACCAATTAAAACATGGGGTACGCCCCATAGTTTTGCCACTTTGCCCCCCATAGTTCTGCCTCTGGCTCATAAAATAGGCACCTTTTCTCGTCAGATGGTTTCGGGGGTCGAGCATCTTATGAACTCAATCCCTTGTGAAGCTTTTTTATAAGAGTGGGCGGATTGCGGACCTTCGCCCCGCCGGGAAACTGCCCAACACGCGTTGGCGAAAGCTGACATTGGCGATTGAACAAATTCACATACACAGGCTTAGAAACACATCTAAACTGATCCGTGGGTTACCAATCCAATTTTGGATCAGAAGGCACATACCAAAGGTCTCGAATTTCAGTGTCATTACTATTGGGGGTCGGAGTGGCATCACGCACCCTGAACGTCGTCGGTATGTTAACAGCGTTGCCAAAGATGAGGGCGTATTGCTTTGGCAAGGAGGGAAGCCTCCTGAGGACTGTATCAGATATAAAGGGCGTCATTTGCCTGATCTGTCCGAGGTCATCAGGATTCTGAATCCGATGGATGATGTGTCCGTCGTCAGAGTTTTTGGGGCAGTTAGCGGCCTGATCTAAGAGAGGGTCTGGCTCATCTGGTTGGTTTGATTATGCGGCGGATTTGCGGTGAAGCAAGCGTCGCGTTTCGATGGTCTTCCGTTTGATCCTTTCTCGTTGTTTCAGAATGGTCTGGCCGCGCCCGAAGTAGACATCGGCCGGAGTAAGGTTCTGCAGGCTCTCGTGGTAACGCCGGTGATTGTAGTGATCGACAAAGGCGTCGATCTGCCGCCGGAGATCGCCGGGCAGGTAGTAGTTCTCCAGCAGGATGCGGTTCTTGAGCGTCTGGTGCCATC